>SLIG01000009.1 GCA_007135755.1 Cyanobium sp. | reverse complement strand
CAGGTCGGCCCGCATGAGGGAGGCGTCCGGCCCCAGGCCGGTGGCCGCCCGACGCGGGCCGACCTGGCGGCAACTCAATAGCGGTAGTGCTCGAGCTTGTACGGCCCCTCCACCGGCACGTTGATGTAGGCGGCCTGATCGGGGCTGAGCTCGGTGAGCCTGGCGCCGATCTTCTCGAGGTGGAGGCGGGCCACCATCTCATCGAGGTGCTTGGGCAGCACGTACACCTGATTGGTGTACTGCTCGCGCTTGCTGAACAGCTCGATCTGGGCCAGCACCTGGTTGGTGAAGGAGTTGCTCATCACGAAGCTGGGGTGGCCGGTGGCGCAGCCCAAGTTCACCAGCCGGCCCTCGGCCAGCAGGATGATCTTGTTGCCGGAGGGAAGCAGGATGTGGTCCACCTGGGGCTTGATGTTGTCCCAGGGGTATTGCTTCAGCGACGCGACATCGATCTCGTTGTCGAAGTGGCCGATGTTGCACACGATCGCCTGATCCTTCATCTGGATCAGGTGCTCATGGCGGATCACCTGGAAGTTACCGGTGGCGGTCACGAAGATATCCACATCGCGCACCACGTCGTCGAGGCGCACCACGCGGTAGCCCTCCATCGCCGCCTGCAGGGCGCAGATCGGATCGATCTCGGCGATCATCACGGTGGCGCCGAGGCCCCGCAGCGACTGGGCCGAACCCTTGCCCACGTCGCCGTAGCCCAGCACCAGAGCCTGCTTGCCGGCCACCATCACGTCAGTGGCGCGCTTGATGCTGTCCACCAGCGATTCGCGGCAACCGTAGAGGTTGTCGAACTTGCTCTTCGTGACCGAGTCGTTGACGTTAATCGCCGGGAAGGGCAGCTCACCGCTCTTCTGCAACTGATACAGGCGGGCCACACCGGTGGTGGTCTCCTCGGTGACGCCCTGGATGGCGGCCTTGATGCGCGAGTAGAAGCCGGGCTGGGCGGCCAGCTTCTGGCGGATGCTGTTGAAGAGGGCGGTCTCCTCTTCGTTGGAGGGGTTGTCGAGCACCGAGGGATCGCTCTCGGCCCTGGTGCCCAGGATCACCAGACCGGTGGCATCGCCGCCGTCGTCGAGGATCATGTTGGGGGTGCCGCCGTCGCCCCACTCGAGGATGCGGTGGGTGAAGGCCCAGTACTCATCCAGGGTTTCGCCCTTGTAGGCGAACACCGGCACGCCGGAGGCGGCGATGGCAGCGGCGGCGTGGTCCTGGGTGGAGAAGATGTTGCAGCTGGCCCAGCGCACCTCGGCGCCGAGGGCCACGAGGGTGTCGATCAGAACAGCGGTCTGAATCGTCATGTGCAGCGAACCCGCGATGCGGGCGCCCTTGAGGGGCTGCTCGGCGCCGAACTTCTGGCGCAGGGCCATCAGCCCCGGCATCTCGGTTTCGGCGATGGCGATCTCCTTGCGGCCGAAGTCGGCCAGGCCGATGTCGGCAATCACGTACGACGACGTGCTCTGCAGGGCAGACGCGCTGGACGCTGCGGCGGGTGTGGCCACCATGGGTTCTTGCTCCGGGGGGGGGGGTACAGCTCGCTCCCGGCTGGGAGGGCGTTGAGAAATATCTGCGGAGACGCCGAGGCTTCGGGCTCGCTGGCGGGCAATCTACCGGGAGCATTCCAGACGCCGTGAACCGCACTCCCCTGCAGCGCTGGCAGCTGGCGGACGCGGCGGCCACCCGGGCCCTGGGCCGCCAGCTGGCGGGACGGCTGCTGGCGGTGCGCATCTCCGGGGGCGGGGGCTCCCCCCCGGCCCTGTTGCTGCAGGGGGATCTGGGGGCGGGCAAGACCTGCCTGGTGCAGGGGATCGCCGCCGCTCTGGGCATCAGCGAGCCGATCACCAGCCCCACCTTCGCCCTGGCCCAGCACTACGGCGGCGCCCTCGCCGATGGCACGGCCACGGCCCTGGTGCACCTGGATCTCTACCGGCTGGAGCAGCCGGCTGCCGCCGAGGAACTGTTCGCCCAGGAGGAGGAAGCGGCCGCCGAGCTGGGGGCGCTGCTGGCGGTGGAGTGGCCCGGACGGCTCAGCGCCCTGCCGCCCGAGGCCTGGCTGCTGGAGCTGGAGCTGGCCGATCCCGCCGATCCCGAGGCCGGACGCACCGCCACCCTGCACACCCCTGGCGGCCCCGGCGGCCTCAGCGAACCCGATTGAGCCAGGCCTGCACCGCGGCGGCAGAGGGCTGGGGATCGATGGCGCCGGCCCCCTGGCACACCAGGGCACCGCAGGCGCTGGCGAAGCGCATCAACTCCCGCAGGCCCGCCTCATCGCCGCCGGCCAGCAGCTCGGGGCGGCGGCAGAGGCCGTGCAGCAGGCCGGCGCTGAAGGCATCGCCGGCACCGGTGGTGTCCACCGCGACCACCGGGAAGGGAGCCTGCTCCCCCACCGACTCCCCCCAGCACCAGCGCACCGGATTGGCACCATCAGTGACCACCACGGCCGGCAGGCAGGGCAACGAGGCGCTGAGCATGGCCGGATCATCGCTGCCGCAGAGCCACAGCGCCTCCTCGCGGGCGCACTTGACCAGGGCCGCCCTCTCCAGCAGGGGCTGGCAGCGGCAGAGCTGCTGGGGGTCGGGGCCGCTGGCCGGATCCGCGGCCGGATCCCAGAAGGTGGGCCGCCAGTTCACATCCACCGCCACGGCCACACCGGTATCCGCGGCCCACCGCAGCGCCAGCTCCAGGGCCGCCGCAGACGCCGGCGAGGCCAGGGGGATGGTGCCCGTGACCAGCCAGCGCGCCCTGGGCATCAGCACACCAAGGGCAGCATCCAGCTGGGGCGCGTTCAGGGCCTGATCGGCGAAGCCTGCCCCCCGCTCACCGGCGAAGCCGCCGAACTGGCGCTCACCAGCCGCATCGCGGCGCACCAGCACGATGCGGCTGGGCCGTTCGGCGTCGCGCTGCAGGCCGGAGGTGTCCACCCCGCGGCTGGCGAACAGCTGGGCGAAGGCCTCGCCGATGGCATCCATCCCCAGCCGGCCCAGGAAGGCCGCCGGTGTGCCCAGCCGGGCGAGGGCGCAGGCCACATTGGCGGGGGCGCCACCGAGCCGGTCGTCGCAGGGGCCCTCGCCGGCCGGATCCCCACCCGGCGGTCCGAGGCGGTCCACCAGGGCCTCCCCGAGGCAGAGCACCTGGGGCGGCGCCGCGGGCACGTGGGCGGTGGCGGTGGCGGTGGCGGTGGCGGTGGCAGGGTCGGGCGCGGGTGCTGAGCCCATCAGGCGGCCGGGCGGCTCTCCTCAGGGTGCAGGAGTTCGGACCCGGCGCCAACGGATCCAGCGCCGGCCTGGGCAAGCCGCTCCTGCAGGGCGGCGATGATGCGGGCATTGGCGGCGGGAAAGGGAAACTCCGCCAGCTGCTCGGTCCGCACCCAGCGCACCTGCTGGGAGGCCAGGGGCTGGGGCTCACCGCTCCGCCAGCGGCACAGGTGCACCACGAAGCGCAGCCGCTTGTGGCTGTAGGCGTGCTCGAGGCTGATCAGCTCCTCCCCCACCTCCGCCTCGATCGCCAGCTCCTCGCGCAGTTCGCGCGCGATCGTGGCCGTGATCGCCTCCCCGGGCTCCTGCTTGCCGCCGGGAAACTCCCACAGCCCGCCCAGCAGGCCCTCGTTGAGGCGCTGGTCGATCAGCACCTCACCGGCCCCGTTCAGCACCACCCCCACGCCGATCACCTGAAACGGCAGCGGGCGGGGCGCGTCCTTCACGGGGTAGGCGGCGGGGGCGCCGGCAGCGTAGGCAGCGCAGTACCCCTGCCAGGGACAGCGGCCGCAGCTGGGATTGCGGGGCGTGCAGACGGTGGCGCCCAGGTCCATCAGCGCCTGGTTGAAAGCCCGGGGCCGCTGCCGATCAAGCAGCGACTCGCTGAGCTGCCAGAACCCCGCGAGCTGCCGCGCCGGCGGCCGCGGGCTGGCGGTGAGCCGGGCCAGCACCCGCTTGACGTTGCCGTCGAGGATCGCGAAGGGCAGATCGAAGGCCGAGGAGAGGATGCTGCCGGCGGTGCTGCGGCCGACCCCCGGCAACGCCAGCCAGCCCTCGAGCTCGCGGGGCCAGGGCTGCCCCAGCAGCTGCCGGGCCCCCTGCCGCAACCGCCGGGCGCGGGAGTAGTAGCCCAGGCCCTGCCAGAGCAGCAGCACGTCGTGCTCATCGGCCGCCGCCAGGGCCGCGCACGTGGGCCATGCGGCGATCCAGCGCCGCCAGTAGGGCATGGCCACCTGGAGCTGGGTCTGCTGCAGCATCACCTCCGCCACCCAGATCGGGTAGGGATCCAGGGGTTCACCCGGCTTGGGCGGATGGCCATCGGGCCTCCGCTTCCAGGGGATGGCCTGGCGGCCGTGGACCTCCCACCAGGCCAGCAGCTGCTGGCGCAGGTCGGCACCAGCCATCTCGGCCTGGACCAGCGCCGCCATCGGTCACCGCCGCAGCCGGCCCACGGCGTACCCGGCCAACATGCCGACCGCCGCACCGGTCAGCCCGTTCTGCAGGGCCGTCGCGCTTTGAGGCTCCATCCGCCGCACCCAATAAATGCCCACGGAGGCTGCGACCAGAAGGGCACAGGCGGCGAGGGCGACGTCGAAGCTGCGGCTGCGGTGGCGTTCCGGTTGGGCAGGCTTCTCAGCCGGCTTCAACTGCTCCGCTTCCCCTGGCGGCCGGCGTCGCTGGCGCTCGGCCGCATCAATCTCGCGCTCAAGGCGTTGGAGATCATCGGCTGCGCTCATGACACAAGCCCATTCCGCGAAGCCCAACGATTCTGCCCGCTGCTGCAGTGCGGGACGCGACGATGGAGGCCCGAGCCGGCTGCTGGTCGTCAGTGATGGCGCCAACAGCCGACGGGCGCGCGCAGCTGGCTTGCTGAATGGCCCCTGGCCATCAACACTGGATTCCGTCCACTGCCCAAGTCCCATGCCGCATCCGCTGCATCCAGCGCCGTTGCCCTCCTCGCCGGTTGTTCCCCGGCGCCAGCAGGCCGCTGCGCGGCGCGGCGGCGCAGCAATCCCCGCCGGCCTGGCCCTGAGCCTGGTGCTGGGCGCGGCCCCAGCGGCACTGGCCGGGCAGAACAAACCGGTGGAGCGGGTGCTCGGCCCCCTGCCGGCCAGCTGGGTGGGCGAGCTTCCCGGGGCCTCCGGTCCGATCCGCTGGCAGGTGGATCTGGACGCCGACGGCACCTACCAGCTGCGCCAGACCTACCTCAACCGCGATCCGGAGCGCGGCTTCGACGACATCGGCCGCTGGCAGCTGGACGCCGAGGGACGCCTGGTGCTGCGCGGCGGGCGCGAGGCGCCGGTGTTTCTGGAGCCGATGCGGCGCGGCCGCCGGCTGCGCAAGCTCGACCTCGAGGGCCAGCGCATCCGCTCCCGGCTGAACGACCGGCTCAGCCGTCTGAGCAGCCCCCAGCCGATCGACCCGCAGCTCAACCTGGAGGGCCTGTTCCGCTACATGGCCGACGCCCCCAGCATCGAGCTCTGCGCCACCGGCCGCACCCTGCCGGTGGCGATGGAGGCCGACTACCTGCCGCTGGAGCGGGCCTACCTGCAGAGCAGGGCCGCCGGAGCGCCACGGCTGGCCACCCTGGAGGGGCTGATCACCACCCGCCCTTCGATGGAGGAGACCCAACCGCCGCAGCGCACCCTGGTGGTGAAGGGTTTCAGCCGCCTGGGCGAGGAGCAGACCTGTCCCGGTGCGCAGACGCCGCCGCTGCGGGGCACCAGCTGGCGGCTGCAGAGCCTGGAGGCCACCGGCGGGCGGCAGCAGCCCCCGGCCGACGGCCGGCCGGTGGAGTTGCTGTTCGACACCGGCAGCGAGCGGGTGAGCGGCAGCGGCGGCTGCAACCGGCTGATGGGGGGCTTCAGCCTCGACGGTGCGGCGCTGCGCTTTTCCCCCCTGGCCAGCACCAAGATGGCCTGCAGCGAGCCGGTGATGAACTTCGAGGTGAGCGTGCTGCGCGCCCTGGAGCAGGTGCGCGGCTGGCGCATCGAGGGCACCACCCTGACCCTGATGGGTGAGGGCGGCCGGGCCCTGCTGCGCTACCAGGCCGATCCCGACGCTGGCGGCTGATCCAGCGGCCACCAATGGCACCATCGTGCCAGCGGGAATCGGCGCCGGGGCATGGAGGGTTTCAACGCGACGATGCTGCTGGCGGGGGTGCTGCTGCTGATCGGCATCGCCTCCAGCAAGTTCTCAGCGCGACTGGGCATGCCCGTGCTGGTGCTGTTCCTGGCCGTGGGCATGCTGGCCGGCTCCGAGGGCATCGGCCGCATCCCCTTCGAGAACTACCCAATGGCCAGCAGCCTGAGCAGTGCTGCCCTGGCCCTGATCCTCTTCGACGGCGGTCTGCGCACCTCGATCGCGTGCGTGCGGCAGGTGTGGCGGCAGGCGCTGGCCCTCTCCACCGTGGGGGTGCTGCTCACCTCGCTGATCACCGGTCTGGCGGCGGCCTGGATCCTGCAGATGTCCCTGCTGCAGGGCCTGCTGCTGGGCAGCATCGTGGGATCCACCGACGCGGCGGCCGTGTTCTCGGTGCTGCGCACCGGCGGGCTGCGGCTGCCGGAGCGGCTCACAGCCACCCTCGAGGTGGAGAGCGGCTCCAACGACCCGATGGCGATCTTTCTCACCATCGGTCTGATCAGCCTGATCAACGGGGAAACCAGCTCCGCCGCTGAACTGCTGCTGCTGTTCGTCACCCAGTTCGGCGTGGGCACGCTCGTGGGGGTGGGGGTGGGGCGGCTGGCGGGACTGGCCGTGAACCGGATCAATCTCGACTACGCAGGCCTCTATCCCCTGCTGGCCCTGGCCTTCGGGCTGCTGGCCTTCGGGCTGGCGGCGGTGCTGGGCGGCAGTGGCTTTCTGGCCGTGTATCTCGCCGGGATCGTGCTCGGCAGCAGCCCGATCGTGTGGCGCAGCGGCATCTTCCTGTTCCATGACGCCGCCGCCTGGCTGGGACAGATCGCGCTGTTCGTGATGCTGGGCCTGCTCAGCTTCCCGAGCCGCCTTGCGGCGGTGGCCGGCGAGGGTCTGCTGATCGCCCTGGTGCTGATCCTGGTGGCCCGGCCGATCGCCGTGCTGATCGCGGCCAGCCCGTTTCGCTACACGCCCCGGGAGCTCGCGCTGCTCTCCTGGGTGGGGCTGAAGGGAGCGGTGCCGATCACCCTGGCCACCTTCCCGCTGATGGCCGGCGTGCCCGGCAGCCAGGTGATCTTCGACGCCGTGTTCTTCGTGGTGCTGATCTCAGCCATCAGCCAGGGCTGGTCGCTGCCCGCAGTGGCGCGCCGGCTGCGGCTCGGTCGCCCGGCCGATCCCACTCCCCCCCTGTCGCTGGAGATCAATGCCCTGCGCCATGTGGACGGCGAGATCGTGGACTACACAGTGCGCGCGGGGGCGCCGGCGGCGGGGTTGAAGCTGCGGGAGCTGGCGCGACCGGACGGGATGGTGGTGACCCTGGTGGTGCGCCGCCGGCAGGTGGTGATGCCGCGCGGCACCACGGCCCTCGAACCCGGCGACCACGTGTTCGTGGCCCTGCGCAAACACGTGAAACCGCTGATCGACCGCCTGTTCAGCCCCGAGGCGATGGAGCGACCGCTGCCGACGGATCTGGAGCTGGGCTTTCCCGCCTCCACCACGCTGGGGCAGCTGAAGCGGTTCTTCGCCCTCGACGAACGGCTGGCGGCGGCCGCGGCCGCCCAGACCCTGGAGCATGTGCTCGAGCAGCAGAAGGCCGGGCAGCCGGCCCGCTTCGGTGCGCTGACGATCGAGGCCGGCCCCGATGCCGATGGGGTGAGGGTGCGCACGCCCCGCTCCCTGGTTCAGCTGGCCTCGGCGGCCGGCTGAGCGCGCAGCTCCATCAGGTCGTCCACGATCAGCTCGGCGGCCCGCTCGGCGGCATCCAGGAAGGGCAGCAGGGTGCGCTGGGCGCCCAGAAACTCCAGCTTCGCCACTTCCGCCTCATCGTGGGCGGTGGCAATGAAATGGCCCCGGAACCCAGCGGTGTGCAGGCCGTGGTGGATGACCGTGTTGGCCTCCAATGAGGGCAGGGTGCTCACCACCACGGTGGCCGAGGAGAGGGGCAACGAGGCGGTGAACTCGGGATCCTCCGAGTCGCCGTACTGCACCGGCAGCCCCTGGGCGGCGGCAAGGCGCAGGGCCTGGGGGTCGAAGTCGATGCCCAGGATCGAGAGGTTGTGGGGCCGCAGCTGGCGGTGGATGGCGCCGCCGAAGCGGCCCAGCCCCAGCAGGATCACATCCACCCGGGTGGGTCCGGAGGCCGTACCGGCGATCTCACTGAAGGGGTTGGCGCGCTCGAACAGCCGCAGTGGCCCCTGCAGCCACTGGTAGAGCCGGTCGGAGCCCAGGATCATGTAGGTGGACAGGCCGATGGTGATCACCCCCACCAGGGTGATCAGGCTGAGCTCCCCCTCGCCGATCTGACCCAGCTGCAGGCCCAGGGCCGCCAGGATCAGCGAGAACTCGGAGATCTGGGCCACGGTGAGGCCCGCCAGCAGGCCGGTGCGGCGCCTGTAGCCCATCACCCCCATGATCGCCACCACGATCAGCGGGTTGCCCACCAGCACGAACACCGACAGCACCAATGCAGGCCAGAGCTGCACCCCGGCGGCCGAGAGGTTGAGGCCGGAGCCGAGATCGATGAAGAAGAACAGCAGCAGAAAATCGCGCAGGCCGGTGAGCCGCGAGGCGATCGCCTCCCGGTAGGGCGTGGAGGCGATCGACACGCCGCCCAGGAAGGCCCCCACCTCCTTGCTGAAATCCACGGCGTCAGCCAGGGCAGCCAGGCCCACGGCCCAGGCCACGGCGAACAGCACCAGCAGCTCCTGGTTGGCGGCCAGGCGGCCCAGCAGGGGCGGCATCACCCAGCGCATGGTGGCGGCGGTGCCGACCACGAAGGCGCTGCCCACCAGCAGCAGGCGGATCGCCTGGGCGGCGATGCCGCCATCGGCCTGGGTGGCGAAGGAGGTGAGCAGGATCATCGCCAGGATCACGGCGATGTCCTGCACCACCAGGAAGCCCACCGCGATGCGCCCGTGCAGCGAATCGATCTCCCGCTTGTCGGAGAGCAGCTTGACGATGATGATCGTGCTGGAGAAGGTGAGGCACACGGCGATGTAGATCGCCTGCACCACGCCGAACCCCAGGGCCAGGCTGAGCACAAACCCGAACAGCGACGTGAAGGCGATCTGGCCGAGGCCGGTGGCCAGGGCCACGGGCCCCACCGAGCGGATCAGGCCCACATCGAGCTTGAGGCCCACCACGAACAGCAGCACCGAGATGCCGATGCTGGAGAGCAGCTTGAGCTCGCTGCCGCCGGACACCCAGCCCAGCAATGCCGGCCCCACGAGGATGCCGCTGAGGATGTAGCCGATGATCAGCGGCTGGCGCAGTTTCAGGGCCAGCGCACCGATCACACCAGAGAGCAGGAGGATCGCCGCCAGCTCATGAAAGATGTTGGTGAACGCCATCGCCGGGAAGCACCGCTGAAGAAAGGCCGCTGAGGTCGGCCTGCGCGCTCAGCTAAGCGCACCCCCCCTGCGGACCCACACCAGCACCAGGCTGGCTCAGCTGGCACCCTCAGCTGGCACCCTCAGCTGGCCACGTAGGCCTCCACCGCCTCACCGAGCTGGCGCAGCCTGGCCAGGGCATCGCGCTCGAGGTTGCGCACCCGGTCGCGGCTGATGCCGATCACCCGGCCGATGCCGGTGAGGCTCATGGGCTCGGTGCCCTCGGGCACGTCGGCACAGGGGATGCCGTAGCGCATCTTCAGCACCCGACCCTGCAGCTCCGGCAGCTGCTCCAGCAGCGCCCGCAGGTCGCCCTTCAGGCACTCTCCGTCCACACGCTCCTCCGGCAGCTCCTCATCACCCGCCAGCAGCTCCAGCAGTTCGGTGTCCT
>SLIG01000153.1 GCA_007135755.1 Cyanobium sp. | reverse complement strand
GTGGCGCAGCTTGGTAGCGCGGGTGCTTTGGGAGCACTAGGTCGCAGGTTCGAATCCTGTCGCCCCGACTGACTTCTCAGCGATTGGCCCTCGGGCTTGTACGCAGGATGTACGCAAACCGTGCAGGCTCAGCGGAAGCGCCAGCAGCCGGCCCGGCCTCTCCGGGCAGGGTGAGCTGGACGTGCGCGGCTGCGTATCGCGCTTCCATTTCGTCCGCCGGGACACCCCTCAGGATCGCCGCCAGGGGCAGCGGGGTCGGGGCGTTCCCCGGCGGAGGCGCCATGGAAATCTCGATCGGCAAGGCCCAGCGCGGCCAGCTCAGCGATCCCCTGCCCGGCCAGGTCTATGTGGGCCGGCCCAGCCCGCTCGGCAATCCCTTCCAGCGCGGCCGCGATGGCAGCCGCGCTGAGGTGATCGCCCGCTATCGGCTCTGGCTCTGGGCCCGGATGCAGGAGCCGGGCTCCATCCAGCGCCGCGAGCTGGAGCAGCTGCTGGGCCGCGCCCAGGCCGGCCGGCTGGAGCTGTTGTGCTGGTGCGCTCCACTGCCCTGCCATGCCGAGGTGATCCGCTCCGCTCTCAACTGGCTCGCTGAGCAGCAGCGCTGAGGTCCTCGCGGGCCCTCACTGGCAAGGGGTACTAGATGGGCACGTGAAGGGCATTGAAAGGGGAGACACAGGAGGCCGATGCACGGTTTCGAAGCCAACGCCAGGCGGATCGCCCCCTTCAGGGGCTTGGCATGGACGCAGCTTGGCGGATCCTCAACAGAACTGAGGCAAGCAATGAAGAAGCGTTCCGCGTGACCTCCAAGGATGCAAACACGAGACGTCTTTTAAGATCTTCTAAGCTATGGTCATGGGGTCACAGTCACAGAGATATCAATAGCTCTGATTGGCGCGGTTGCGTAGTCAAATCCAGTGCCGGGCCCGTTTCGCATCACCCACAATTCAACGTAGGGTGCAGACATATATCCCGTAGTTGTTTGAATCAGATTCGCCATGAAGGCATTCGTTTCCGGCAGCTTCACCGAATCAAATGTGTTATTTGTATACCGCGTCTTAATGTAGATCCTACCTAAATCGCGGTATGGAAGGCCAGGCAGGGCGCGCGGTTCAATTCTGAATCCGAGGAAATCATTGTAGAAAGCGCCCACAGGTTGATCTACAACAACCATGCCCCCAAAAATGCCACCGCCTCCGGCAGTGCCCCCCGATGCGCTAGCGCTTCTGCCTCCGATCTCAAATTGGACTCGATCAGGAGTGTGCCAATGCGAACTGACAGGTGCAATGGGATACTGGGGAGAGTCTATCGTCATCTCCAGGAGTAGTGTTTCGCGGACATCCAGGCCGGCTCGACTTAACATCGCCGGATTCACACCACTGAAATCAATCTCTGCTTTGACGTTGTATGTGTAGGTATCCGCTTTTACGGTGCTTGCGCCAACCGTAAAGAGCAATGCAGAAGTGAATGCCGTTAATGCGCTCGCTGACTTCATGTTCTGGACTCTACGTGAAGAGGGGTAGAGGCATCACAGGCTGCTTAGCCGTGTCAAAGCTAGGAATCCCATGCAAGAAGGAAGCCAGCGAACTGACTTCGCCAAGTCAATGCCTATTGGAACCATAGCGATGGATCTCGAATAAGTCAATACGACCCACTCGGCTGCTCAATGCTCCCTTCAATAGGAGTAAGGTTATGTGCTTGAGTAGCTGAACACATCGCAAGGAATAGTGTACCCGTGGACTTTGGACATTCTGCGCTGATGCCGATGAAGCCTTCAGTTGATGCTGTTTAAGAATTTGTCTACGACACAGCAGCGCTGATATGCCTGTGAGCTTCCAGGGGCAGGCTTCTCGGGTTGCTCCAGCCACTGCGTTGCTAGAGCTCGAGAGCGCGCGCACAGGCCGCCGCCGCGTCAGGGCCAGTCGCCTAGAGCTGCTGTGCTGGTGCGCCCCGCTGCCCTGCCACGCTGAGGTGATCCGCTCCGCTCTCGCCTGGCTCGCTGAGCAGCAGCGCTGAGGCCCTGGTGGGCCTGGGCAGACAGCGGCCACTTGACGGGCACTTGACGGGTACTTGATGGCCAGCAAAGCAACCGCAGGACGGCTCCCTGAGGCCTGGGGTTGGGCGCGCAGGTTGCCTCAGTGTGCGCGGGGTGGCGCAAGGGCTGCGCAAGCCGCTACGCGGCCCTTGCGCTCACCCGCGCGGTCACGTCGGCGTCCTTTGCGCCCGTCACCATGGCCGCATCCACCACCAAGCCCCGCCGCAAGAAGTTCGATGGCCCCTCGCCCGAGGAGGCGATGGTGCGCGATCTGATCGAGCTCCTCGAGGCCGGCACCGCGCCCTGGCGCAAGCCCTGGGATTGCCACGGCGGTGGCGTCCACATGAATCTGCTCAGCGGCCGGGCCTATCGCGGCGGCAATCCGATCCTGCTGGAGCTGGGGATGGCCATGCGCGGAGCAGAGCTGCCCTTCTGGTGCGGCTTCGCCGAGGCCAAAAAGCTCGGCATCTTTCCCCGCAAGGGCACCAGGTCCGTTCGCATCCTCC
>SLIG01000045.1 GCA_007135755.1 Cyanobium sp. | reverse complement strand
GTCGCAGGCCGCCAACGGAGCAGAACGGATGGGATGCGGGCCCCCGCGCCCAGCCGCTGTGGCCGCTGCAGCTGGTGCTCTACGCCGGCCGCTGGTGGCTGCTGGTGGAGCACGAGGCCATCGGCCAGCCCCACGGGTTGCTGCGCTGCCTGGAGCTGGAGACAGTGCATGTCTTCCAGCGCGAGCAGCTGCGCGGACGGGATGGGCAGCGCCACCAGCAGGCCCTGGAGCGGGCCGGGATCCTTGAGCGGCGTTGCGGGGGGCTGTGTTTCGGGCATGAGCTGGCCGCGCAGCAGGCCCTCTGCAGCACGGATGGGGCGTTCGATCGTGAGTGGATGGACACGCTGCGGTTGCGCTGCAGTGCGGCGGTGATGGCCCAGCTGCGGCGGGAACTGGATCGGTTCCCGCCCGCAGCGGTGCGGCTCGCAGCGGCCCTGCCGGGCGACAGCTGGGGCCGCGCTGAGCGCGGCAGCCGGGGCCTGGTGGCCAGCGGCGATCCACGCCATCCCTACCCGCTGGAGATCGACCTGCCCCGCTGGGTGCTGGAGCGCGACCCCGAGCTGCGCCGCTGGCTGTTCGCCTACGGGCCCGCGCTGCGGATCGAGGGCCCCGCCGCGCTGGTGGCGGAACACCAGCGCTGGCTGCTCCGGGCGCTGCAGGGCTACGCCCAAACCGGGGAGATGGCCGGCAGGCTGGGTGAGGGCACAGAGCCGGACCTCAACCGCAGCTGGATCAGGAAGAAGGCAGTGGGGCGGCAAGCCACGCGCCAGCTGGGCGATCCAACCACCTGAGCGAGGCCGGGCCAGCATCCACTCAGGCGCGACGATCTGAGGAAGGAATCCAGCACCATGAGCGACAAATCACAAGCCCACAGCTCCCGCTACATCGAGGCCCTGCAGTGGGCGGGCCAGCTGCACGGCACCCAGCGCCGCAAGGGCAAGGATGTGCCCTACATCTCCCACCTGATCGCCGTCAGCGCTCTGGTGTGGGAAGACGGCGGCAATGAGGAGGAAGCGATTGCGGCCCTGCTGCACGACGCCATCGAGGATGCGGGGGTGAGCGCCGAGCAGATCGCCGAGCGGTTCGGCGAGCGTGTGGCGCGGATCGTTGACGACTGCACCGACACCGCCGGGCCCGTTGCAGAAGGTGGCGAGAAGGAGGCCTGGCTGGTGCGCAAGCAGCGCTACCTCAAGCACCTGGAGGTGGCGGAGCTGGACTCGGTGCGGGTGAGCGCGGCCGACAAGGCCCACAACGCTCGCGATCAGATGCTCGATGCCCGCCGTGATCCGGAAAGCTGGGACCGCTTCAACGCCGGCATCGACGGCACCGCCTGGTACCAGCTGCGCATTCACCAGATCCTGAAGCGAAGGCTTCCGGACAGCCGCTCCACCGAGCTGCTGGGGGAGGCCCTGCAGGAGCTGCTCGACAGCCCGGTCTACCGGCAGGTGGTGCCCGAGGGGATGGCGCCGGCTATGTGGGCCGCAGGTTATGTCGAGCGGCAGGAAGCCAGCCCGGCGAGATGAGCAGTCACGGCGCGAGCAGGGAGCACAGGGCCCAGCCTGTCCAGGCGCAGGATCCGGCCGAACCTGAACGGATCGGACTGGCGCCAGACCATCAACCCGGCAGACGCGCTGAGAGATCCTCTGGCACCCGGAAGACCTCCCGGCGCCCGTCCTTGCCCGCCATCAACAGCCCACGCGCTGCCAGCTTCTGCAGATCGCTGCGAGCGGTCTGATGGCTCATGCCATGGCTGTTCTGGTGGGAGAGCACCGTGTAGCGGAAGCCGGAATGGCGCAGGGCATGGCGCAGCAGCGCAAGCTGCCGATGGTTCAGTCCATCCATCTCCTCCAGCCGCTGTTGCAGGGCCCCCACCTCGCTGGCCTTGCGCTCCAGGTAGGCATGCAGGCTGGCGATCGCCTGCTGGATCACCTTCACCTGGGCATGCAGGAAGTAGGTGAGGTCGTTGTCGTCGCTCTCACTGAGCAGGAACGAGCGCTCGTACTGTCCCCGGGCCTTGTTGATCACCGACGTGATCGAGATGAACTCGGACAGCCAGTAGCCCTGGTGCAGCATCGCCTAGGGAGCCTCTGGGCAACGAGCCCTGAGAGAGGGTCCAAGGTTGCAATTTGCTCGGAATGAACAATTTATGGCGGATCTGAGGCTGGCTTGGCCTGATTTCACCTTTTCGGGTGCCAAAACTTGCCCATGTGGGTCGATTCTTGCCCTCAATGGGCACACTAATCCTCCGTTCACGTACTGCATAGCAACCTACGACGTGCCATGAATAGGTTCGAGAGGGCTGCCAGCACATTCACTTTGCAGCGGTTCTTGAGCATTCCCCGCAGCCGGGTCTTCTGAAAGCCGAACTGCTGCTTGATCACCCGAAACGGATGCTCTCCTTTGGCGCGGATATGTGCTTTGGCAGTTTGTACCCGTTCAGAGGCCGGGACGGCTTGTGACGAACTTTGTTCCTGCTGAACCCTTGACGGCGGCGTGATTCCCGATTGCATCTCAGGCAGAGACTGCCTGAGATGACTCCTCCTCCTGCC
>SLIG01000076.1 GCA_007135755.1 Cyanobium sp. | reverse complement strand
CGGCCACCGGTTCCGGCTCCGGCTCCCGCTGCCAGGCCGTTGCCGGCCTCGGCCTGGGCTCGGCCTGCGCCTCGCTCTCCGGCCACACGTCCCGCACCACCTGGCGCTGCAGGCTGGGGCCGGACTCCCGCAGGGCCAGGGCCGCGGAGCCGGCGCTGAGCAGGGCTCCACCGCCGGAGGCCAGCATCAGCCACACCCCGATCGGCAGCGGCGGCGAGGTCCAGATCAGCAGCCGCAGGCGCACCGGCGGCCGCGGGTTCAGCGCTCCGATCACCAGCACCGCCAGCACCGGGGCCAGCAGGGGCAGGAGCAGGAGGCGGCGGAGCAGGCTCAAGACTCGGCAGGAGAGTGGCCCGGGGCCGAGTCTGCACGGGCCACCGGACCCTGCCAACGGCGCAGCGGTGCCAGGTCGAAGCCGAGCAGGTCGAACACCCGGATCACCAGGAAATCCACCATGTCCTCGATCGTGCGCGGCTGGTGATACCAGGCCGGCACCGGCGGGGCGATGCGCGCCCCCGCCTCCGCCAGGGCGGTGAGGTTGCGCAGATGCACCAGATTCCAGGGGGTTTCCCGCGGGCAGATCACCAGCGGCCGGCCCTCCTTGAGGTGGACGTCGGCGGCGCGCTCCACCAGATCCAGGGCCACGCCGGTGGCGATCCGGCCCACGGTGCCCATCGAGGCCGGCAGGATCACCATCCCGCGGGTGCGGTAGCTGCCGCTGGCGATCGCGGCCGCCTGGTCGTTCCAGCGGTGGCAGTGCAGCCGGCCGCCGCTGCAGCCGGTGCGCTCGCGCCAGAAGCGTTCCTGGGCCCGTGGATCGCCGGGCACCTGCACCCCCAGCTCGGCCTGCCACACGCCGATGGCGCCCCGGCTGGTCACCAGTTCCACCGTTTCACCGGCTTCGAGCAGCAGCTGCAGGGCGCGCTGGGCGAGGGGCTGGGCCGAGGCACCGGAGATGGCCAGCACCACCGGTGCTCCTGAGGTCATGGGATCGCTCCTGCGGTTCAGACTTCGCTCAGCACGGGCACGGCGGCAAACCGCTCGTGGTCCCGCTCGCCGCCGTCGTCGCCATGGCCGTCAGCGTCGAGGTAGTCCTGGCCTTCGGCCTCCTCGCCTTCGGCTGTGGTGATCTCCGGCTGCACCACGGCCAGGTCGATCTGGTGGCGCAGGGCATCCACCTTCTGAATCTCAACCTCCACCGCGTCGCCGAGCATGTAGGTGCGGCGGTTCTTGCGGCCCACCAGCCGGTTCTGGCGGGAGCGGTACTCGTACCAGTCGTCCTTGAGGGAGCTCACATGCACCAGCCCCTCGACGTTCGAGGGGGGCACCTCCACGAAGAAGCCATAGCTCTGCACGCCGCTGATCACGCCCGGCAGCACCTGGCCCACCAGGGGCTCGGCCTGTCGAGCCTGGGCCATGGCCAGCAGATCGGCCTCCAGTTCCGCCAGGAAGCGCCGTTTGCCGTTGAGGCGCTGCACCAGCCCGTGCTCCAGGGCCTCCTGCAGGGGGGTGAGGCAGGAGGGTTCCAGCAGCGGCCAGTCGATGGCGCCGTGGCAGGCGGGGGAGGCGAGATCCACGCTCGTCTTGTGGCGGGGACTGGGCCGGTCGTTGCCCTGACTGAGCAGCAGCACCAGCAGCTGCTGGTTCCAGATGTCGGCGTAGTGCAGGGTCGGGCAGGTCCAGGGCGCCAGCGCCGCCTCCTCGCCCACCAGGCCGGCCAGGGTGTGCTCGCCGCGGCTGTCGCTCAGCTGCACCGGTTGCAGCACGCCGCGCAGTTGCTGCTGCAGGGAGCGGCTGCGGCTGGAGGCGGCGAAGGCCGCCGCCAGTTCGGCGGCGCTGGCGTGGCCCTCCTCTCCCAGCTCGAGAGGAATCTCCAGGGCCAGGGCCGCCTTGGCCACATCGTTGAGGTCGCCGCTGTCGGGAGCGGGATTGTGGGCGAACAGGGCCGGCAGCTCCAGGGTCGCCAGGTGTTCGCCCAGGGCCCGCTCGGCCAGCAGCACCGCCTCGCGCAGGATCGCCGCCGGCTGCTGGGCCGGCAGGCTGAGCAGCCAGCCCTGGTGGGCCGGACCGGGGGCGGGCACGCTGAGATCGCCGAGGCTGTCGATCGGGGGCAGGGGCAGATCGAGTTCGATCGAGCCCGCCTCCAGCCGCCGCGTGCGCAGCAGCTCGCCGAGGGCCAGCAGCTGCTCCAGCTGCTCCAGTTGGGCCTTGAGCGGCTTCAGCGCCGCGGGGGTGGTGCGGCTCCTGGGCTTGCGCTCCGCCAGAGCGGTGAGGGCGGCCTGGTTCACGTCCGCCACCGGATTGATCCAGCTGCGGCAGAAGCGATAGCCCTGCAGGTGCCCCTCGACGTCGAGCTCCAGGGCCACCGACAGGGCGGCCTGCTCCTGGCCGGCGCTGAAGGCAGCGGCCTTGGTGAGCGCCGGGCTGAGCAGGGGCAGCCAGCGGCGGCCGAGGCAGAGGGCATCGGCCTGGGCACGCAACCACTGATCCAGGCTGCCGCCGGCGGCGAAACGCTCGGCCACCGCCGGGCTGTGCAGCCACAGCGTCCAGCCCTGATCGCG
>SLIG01000127.1 GCA_007135755.1 Cyanobium sp. | reverse complement strand
TGATCAAGAAGTCCCACAGGGATTCTTGCCAAGCCGCCTCTGTGCGGCTTTTTTGTGTTCATGTCTGCTCAGTGCGAATCCTGATTTTTCGAGGTGCCCTTCAGCAGCCGATCGATCTGGTAACGGAACGAGCATTGAGAAAAGAGCTCAGGTCTGCGGTTGAAGCGGATGCCATCGCCCTCTGACAGCAATCTGAAACGCGATTGGCGCCTCTATGCACAGGATATGGATCGGTTTGCCCGTCGCGCCGTGAGCTACTGCGCGGATCTGAACCGTGCGCAGTTCGAGGCGAATCAGCTGATGCAGCACGCCGTTCTTCGCAACATCGAGCTGATAGGCGAAGCCGCCACGCGCATCCCGGAGGAAGTGAGGCTTGCTCATCCTGAGATCCCCTGGCGAGAGATCATCGCGATGCGCAATCAACTCATCCACGCCTACCTGGGGATTGATCTTGATGTGGTGTGGGATGTGGTGCAGGTGGAATTGCCGCTGCTGATCCCTCAGCTGAAGGCCGTGATGTCCTGACGGGCAGTCTGTTCATGCAGGTAAGAGGAGCCCCCACCAGCCACCGCTAAGGCGTTCTCTGGCACCAGCCCAGCCGGTGCGATCTGCTGTTCGTCACCATCAGGAAGAGCCAGAGCACGACCACCGCCGCCTCCAGCACCGGGCCACGTCACATCCACCACGCCGCGCGCGGGTCGCGGGTGCTGCTGTACCGCTGCGCGGAAGCCTGCGGCTACGTGCGGGAGCAGCGCAAGCAGGGCGGCATCACCGAACCTTTCGTGTGCCTGGGGCTTGCGCGCTACGAGAGCCACGAGGGCGAACGGCCGATGGCGGGCCCTTTCGGGGGTGGCGGCTGGAGCGGCAGATCCCGGCGATGTGGATGCCGGTGATGGGGTTGGCGGTTTAGCGTTGTCCCATGGACATCCCGGCAAGGATCACCATCAACCCGGCGGTGCGCTTCGGCAAACCGTGCGTTCGGGGCACTCGCCTCACCGTGGGAGATGTGCTCGGTTCTCTGGCCAGCGGCATGAGTGAAGCGGAATTGCTGGAAGACTTTCCGCAGCTCTGCCACGACGACGTGCTGGCGTGCCTCGCCTACGCGGCAGATCGCGAACGTTGCCTGGTCACCCTGTCTTCATCGGCGGGGTGAGCGTCCGCCTGCGCCTGGACGAGAACCTCTCAGAACGGCTTCTACCACTGATCCTGGATCGGTTTCCCGATTCCAGCCATGTGCGGCTGCTCGGTCTGGGTGGCGCTGGTGATCTGGGAGCGGGCCCGCACTGATGGTGCTCTGTTGGTGACGAAGGACGAGGATTTTCTCCGGCTCAGCGTGACGCGCGGTTTCCCTCCCAAGGTGATCTGCCTGGCCATCGGCAACGTCATCATCCTGATCCAGTGAATCAGGGCCGAATGCTTCGCGGTGGAAAGCGATCGCGGAGCGCACATCCGCCAGCGCTTCCTCGTAGGTGTCACCCTGGCCCACAACCACTCCATGGATGCCCAAGGGGTAAGCCACATACCCATCGGCGTGGCGCTCCACAACAACCTTCAGCCGTTGGGATGTCATCGATGCCTGCACCTTCTGGTGTGATCGACTCTAGGCGTGGCGGGCCGCAAAGCGCCTCCTCGCCACCGTAGCCGCCCTGGGCGCAGCCGCTGCCGCTGCGGGTGCATGGCCGCACTTGTCGCGAAGAGGTCCGCGCCGAAGTGCTCGCTGGCTTCGCTGCCGTCAACGACCGCGGCGCCCCCCGTAGCCACCGCGAGGGCGTGCTCTGGCACCAGCCCACCGCTGTGGGGCATTCACGGGCCTGCTGTTCATCACCCTGCGCAAAAGCGAAGCCCTCATCTCCCCCACCACCCGCACGCGGAGCTCACTTCGCCACGCTCAGCGGGATGTTGGGGCTCTCTGGGTTCACATCCACGCTCTGCAGCTGGGGCCGCAGCACCAGGTCCATGTCCTCCATCGGGATCGCGCCCAGCAGCACCTCATGGCCCAGCACCATCGCGCCGGTGAAGCAGCGACGGTTGCGGAAGCGAACCTCCACCCGACCCACGTAGGGTACTGTGCGCCGGTGGCCATCGGCCAGCACTACTTCGCGCCGCTCCAGTTCCGCCAGATCGGGCCGGGTTGGGTTGCTGAGGGAGAAGGTGCCGCGGATCAGTCCCATGGTTTCAAGGTAGCCCGATCACCCGATCGCGCCGCCCACACCTCCCGCCGGAACTGTCAGTGTTCGAAGCGTTTCAACCCTCGTGGAGCAGGTTCAGCGCCTGCATCACCTGGAGGCGGATGCCGCCCAGTCGGGTCCAGGCCCGCACCGCATCCTCTCTGCTCCGGTAGGGGCGCCAGTCATCCTCAGCGATGCGGCGTTGCCGATGGGCCGCCACGCGCAGGGCGACGGCGACATCGCTGCGCCTTGCCAATCGCAGTGTTGTCGCCTTGATCACCACTTCAATTGGCATGGCGTTCTGAGGTGGGTGATGGCGCCGGAAACGAGCGGGAGCTCTACCGCCGCCTTACAGGCACGCAGCAGGCTGGGCAGCGGCGCTCATCGGCCGGATGGAGATCCCCACATCAGCACAACGATCATGCGACTTGAGGATTGCAGATAGATTGAGTTGACTCTCCAGCAGGCAGGCGTGTCCACTATCCGGAAGCAGAAAAGTTGTTGCGTTCGGAAGATAGCGTGCCAATCGTTTCGCCTCGCGCTTGGAAGGCAGGAGAGAATCTGCCCCTGAGGCCAGAATCAGAACAGGCTGAAGAACGCGACCAAGGGGCAGATCATCCAGGCGAAACTGCCTGAGCAATGACAATCTCCAGGCAGCGCTTTTGGGCCTCACTGCCTGCATGGCAGCCAGCAGCTGCTGTCGTGATGGCCGGCTGACCCGATGGGTCGCAATCAGAAGATCGCACAGACTGAAAGTAGAGAGATAGTAGAGCGATGTTGGCAACAGCTGAGTCAACGAACAGCAGGCACTGATCCATGGTTGACGCTGTGCTGATGAAGCGGGATTAACCAAGATGATCTGATCACACAGGTCCGGAAAGCGCGTGATCAGCTTCAAGGCCAGACAACCACCAAACGATTCGCCACAAACTGTGGTCGGGCGCCCGGGATGCTGTTGCTGCTCCATCCTGATCAGAGTGCCAACCTGTTCGGCCAGGTCGTCCCATCCTGTGAGGTCGTCTGGGGGAATGGACAAACAGCGAATGTCAAAGCTGGAGCTGAGTCCGGCAATCTGTGGTCGCAGCAACGCACCACTGCCGTCCATGCCCGGCAGAAAGACAAACAGCGGCCGGGTATGCGTTGTAGGTGTGCAAGCAATCAGCCGCAGAGACTTGGAGGTGGTGATCATGGATTGAAAATGCTTAGCAGCATCATTGGGCCAACATGTCGGCAATCTGGCTTCCACAGGCCTGGGTGATTTCTCTGGCTACAGCAACTCCACTGCTGCCCCGATACCTGGATCTCAAGCCCTCATCGATCAGCAGAGGATAGCCAAAAAAGACATCCACATGTCGATAGATGATTGCTGAATGCCAGCCGTCGCTTTGAAAGAGTGCTTCCGATGGATCGAAGCGCCGAAACAAGGCAAGTGGTGCCAGTTTGCCCTGTGTTTCATCCCTTGAAGCAATGGCAACGGGCAGGATGGCCAGGTCATCCACCGGCAACCTCAGGGCAAGGTGTGCAAAACCCCTGTGGAACGGGCTGAGCTGATGGGGGGCGTTGACCTTCACCATCGGATCTGCGCCCTCTGGAAACATGCCTAACACCTGATTGGATTGCAAGATCTTGGCTGATTGCTGAAAGAACGACGATTGTCTTCGTTGTCCAGCCTCGAGCGGAATGGCGCCCATCAGGGTAATTGCCTGCTGCAGCAGCGGCACTTGGCTCATGTAATAGTGACAGACGAACCGCACCGGGCGACTGATCGCCGTCATCAGCAGGGGAGCATCAAGCAGACTGCGGTGGTTGCTGACAATGAGCAGTCTGTTTTTGACGGGAATTCTCTCAGGATTGTGCAATGATGCTGAGATTCCTGTGGCACCCAGCAGGCCGCGAGACAGTTGCAGGGGGTTGGGGAGTCTCATGCTTGCAGTCTTGCCATTCCCAGTGATGTGTGGTCGGAGGTAGTGCCCAGAGGGTTGAGAGCCTTACATTGTATTTGAATTTGAGGGTGAGATAGTTAGGCGCGAGAATGAACGAAGACGGATCCCCGCACAGTCGTGTCGTCGTGCTTCGGCAGCCCAGCTGGATCTGCCCCTGCTCGGCCCTGGAGAAGCGACCTTGCTGGCGCAACAACCCTTCGATCTCTGCCTGGACGATCACCCCGGAGTTGAGGCTCCCGAGGAACAGCTCGCCAGCGGTCATCGCCCTGTAACAGGGTTGTTACATCCTGGCAGCTCAGGGGCGCTGCCGTGGGGCGAGCTTGCCCAGTAGATCCGCATCACGACGAACAGCTGTAGTGCGACACCCCGCCGGCGTTGAAGAACTCCCTGGGCTTGAGGCGGTCGTACGTCGCCGCCAGCTCCGGAGAGAGCTCGTTGTAGGGGTGGCTGAACACCGCCTGCAGCTCATGAACGAGGCTGAAATCACCCTGCGCCGCCTGTTCATAGGCCGGGGCGATCAGCCATTCGCGCCAGGTGATCGCCGGGTTCACCCGTTGCATCGCGGCGGAGGTCTCGCTGAGGTCGCCGTTGGCGCTGATCTGATCGCGCCAGCGCTGCAGCCACTGGGTCCAGCGCCGATCGAGCTCCTCCGAACTGGGCAGGTAGAAGCTCTCCTTCAGGGCTGAGAGCTGCTCGGGGATGGCCGACAGCCTGCGGAAGAAGATCGTGAAATCCACCTTGGAGAGCACCAGCAGCTCCAGCAGCTCGTTCACCAGGTCGGGATCGGTGTGGCTCAGGCCGAGCTTGCGGGCCCACATCGCCTCGAGCTCCTGCTGCATCGCCGCGGCGAAGCCCTCGCGGAGCGCATCCACCCGCGCCAGGGCATCGGCGTTGTCCTCCAACAGCGGCCGCAGGGCGGCCCAGAACATCTGGTAATTGGCCTCGGCCGCCATCGGTTGGTTGAAGAAGCAGAAGTGCTCACCGCCGCCGGTCCAGGGCTGGAAGCGGGGATCGAACAGTTCGCAGAAGCCGAAGGGGCCGTAGTCGAGGGTGTAGCCGCCGGCGGCGCAGTTGTCGCTGTTGAAATTGCCCTGGCAGTAGCCCACCCGGATCCAGTGGGCCACCAGGGCGGTGAGCCGCGCCCGGAACAAGCCCGCCAGCTCCACCACCTGCTCGTCGAATGCCAGGTCCGGATCGATCTCCGGTCGGTAGTTGCGCTCGATCAGGTGGGCCACGATCATCCGCAGCTCATCCAGCGCCTCTGGATGGGCCTGGCTGCGCACGCGGCGGGCGAACAGCTCCAGCTGGCCCACCCGCAGAAACGAAGGCGCCACCCGGGTGGTGATCGCCGCCGGGTTGTCCACCAGGATGTCGGGATCGAACGAGCGCGAGTTCGGGGAGTACCAGGGCCGGCGCACCGTTTCCGACCGCGACACGTAAAGGGTCAGCGAGCGGGAGGTGGGCACCCCCAGGGCGTGCATCAACTCCTGGGCCAGAAACTCGCGCACGCTGGAGCGCAGCACGGCGCGGCCATCGGCGCCGCGGCAGTAGGGCGTCGGCCCACCACCCTTGAGCTGCAGTTCCCAGCGCCGGCCTTCGAACACACCCTCGAACACCGAAATGGCCCGGCCATCGCCGTAGCCGTTGCCGGTGCCGAACGGGCACTGCTGGTTGTATTCCGTGCCGTAGATCGAGAGGGCATAGCCGGTGGCCCAGCCGAATGGCCGCATCGGCCCTGTGGCCACGCTGATGTCGCCGGAGAACAGCCGGCGGAAGTGTTCGTCGTGGGCCAGCCCATCGCTCAGCCCCAGCTCCTGGAAGAGGGTGCGGCTGTGGGCCACATACTCCGGCGCCGGCAGCGGCGTGGGCGTCACCGGCACGTAATGCCCGGAGAACACCTGGCGGGGCCGGTGATCGCGGCCATCGCTGCTGGCCTGCGGATCGGCCTGCAGGCAATCCAGCAGGGAATAGTCGGCCCGTTGGGCAAACTCCGCGAAGGTCGCGGTCAGTCCGGCTGTCGGCAACGTTGTCGGCAGAGTTGTCGGCACGGGTTTCTCGGGTGTGGCGCCGCCTGGGCAGGCCCTGACGCTTGGCGCACCATCCTGGCGAGTCCGTCGCCGTTCTTGGCAGGCCGTTTGAGGATCGGGGTTGCGCTTGCCACAGGCGGGAGTGTTCCGCCGCTTCGGGAGTTGGGCGATGATTCAGCGCCGCATGCGAGCTCCTGGCTGCCAGGGGTGCCGGTTCCTGGCGCCCGGTTGTCACAGCCCCAGATCAGCTACGACACCTCCAGGCACTTCAGGGGGTGTGGGTGCACAAGCCCGCCATTGCCACGGCATCCAGCAATTCCGGCATTGCCTCAAGGTGGCCGACCCCCCTGCCCGGGTCAGCGGGTGTTGGCTTGAGGCCTCATGGGTGGCGCTTCATCCGGTGCCAGGTAGGCGCCGATCGCTCGGAAGATGTCATCGGCCGAATTGCGGTACCCACCGCTCGCGTCGAAGGCCTCTTCGTCGAAGGTAACGGCCACCGCGATCGCGATCTTCCGCGACGGCAGATAGGCCATCACCCCGCCCTGCCCGGAGAACAGCGGGTTCTGGAGCAGCCAGGGGCCCGAGAGCACGATCCCGATTCCATAGGTGTAGAAGTCGCTGAGCGTGGCGCAGGTGGCACAGCCCTCGATCGGCTTGCCGAAGCCCCGCAGCTTCGGGGCGATCTGCAGCCTGTGGCTCTGCGGCGACAACAACCGTCCCGTACCGATCGCCTCGGCCGACGCCGCCATGTCGTGGATGGTGGTGGTTTGGACTGCCCCACGGGTGAGCGTCCACGACGGGTTCCAGTAGGTCGACTCCTCGTAGAAGCGAGTCCCTGCGGCGATGCCGAGGCTCTGACGCCGTTCCGACGAGAAGGCATGCAGAACCGGCGGCGCGATCGCGGGCGTTCCGCCGGGGTCCCGCGTGTTGCGGAGCTTCAGGGGCCCGAAGATCCGCTCCTGCATCAGCACGGGCATCGTCTTGCCCGTGATGCGTTCGAGCGCCAGGCCGAGGAGGATGTAGTTCGTGTGCGCGTAGTTCCAGTTCGTGCCGGGCTCGTACAGGAGCGTCTGCAGGTTCGCGTACGCGAGCAGATCCTGAACCGCAAACTGGCGGAACGGGTTCTCGTACAGAACCTGCTCGAACGCGGCATTGCCGATCACGTAGTCGCGGTAGCCGGAGGTCATCCGGGCGAGCTGGCCGAGCGTGACGCGATCCGCGTTCGGGATCTCGGGAAGCCACTGCGAGAGCTTGTCGTCGAGGCTCACCGTGTTCTCGTCGACCAGTTGCAGCAGCAGCGTCGCCACGTAGGAGATGGCCACAGCACCGTTGCGGACGTGCATGTCCTTCGTGGCGGGCACGCCCGTCATCGACTCCCCCATTGCCTCGCTGACGACCTCCTGTCCGCCGACCGTGACGCGCACGATCACCGCCCTGAGGTGGTCGTCGGCCATGCGGTTGCGCACGATGCGCAGGATGCGGGCAGCCTGGGTTGCCTCCGCCGCCCGCGCGTCGCTGATGGTCATGGCCGAAGCGGGAGCCACTCCGTTCAGGCAGCCGGCGAACACGGCACCAAGCACGGCGCCAAGCACGGCGCCAAGTACCCCCCTTGCCCGTCCAGGCAGCGCCAAGGGTTGCATCACCATGCCCATCTTCCGCACGCCTGTTCCTGTCAGCGCGCAAGTATGGCCCTGGCAGATCGGCTGGTGGCCCGGGATCCAGGTTGTTCCGCTGAGCCCAGCCGGAACCGCCCCTGTGTCCAGAATTCCTGAAGGCATCACCTCACGTTCACCGACTCCCCCGATGACGCAAAGACTGAGGACCCTGTTCGCTCAGGCTCTGGCCGTCGCGGCCTTGCTCGGCGCTGAGGCCGCTGCGGCCTGAACTGGGATCCGGCTCATCGCCAGGAATGGCGATGGTCTTTTCGCACGCACCCTGGAGTTTGCGATTGACACCAACTCCGAGGTGATCATGGTGCCCCGGGGTTACGTGGTCTATCCGGCCGGGGGCTTCACTCCGCCCGTTCACTACATCGTCAACGATGCCAGTGGCAAGAGCATCGTGATCGAATACATCGCCGGCAAGCTTTATGTGCATGCCAATCCAGTCGGCATCATCGCGAATCCGCCGACTTCCGACTGGCACATGGCCAACTTGCGCAACGATGTCAACTTCTGCCTCATCAATCCCGACCCCGTCAAGATCTGTGGGGTGAAACTGCTTCCGTTCGGCATGGGCGCTGACATGCTGGGCCTGCCGGGCGATGACGCCGTGCTCGATGCCTTCCATGTGCTCAACAACTTCGACATCCCCACAGGGACAGCCCGTGAAATCCACCAGGATGAGCACCGCAATACTCTCGCCGACTCCACCGTTTGGACCAGCGCCAACGACCTGGCCCGCAGGCGCTGTCTCTTCCCTATGGATGACAACAGCCAGATCTGCTCGGTGGAGCTGATGAGGCTGGATCTCACCCCTCCCAGGTCAACACCCCAGTCAGCGCCCCAGGTCAGCGCTCCAGGAGTGACGCTCCCCGCATCAGCCCGTGATGGAGCCCCACGCTGCCGAGCAGTGAGGCCAGGCTGATCAGGCCGAACCTGGCCGCCACGGCCAGGGGCTGGCGGAACAGAACCACCGAGAAGCCCAGCCGGTTGCCGTAGCGCAGCAGGGGGTGATCGATGTGGCGCCAGGGCCGCGCCGTCATCAATGCCATCCTGGCGCGGCCTAGGGTCGCGCCACCGCAGCCGGCCCATGAACCAGACCCTCAAAGGCATCAGCTATGTGAGCGTGTGGGTGCTGCTCTGGGGCTTCGCCGCCTCCCTGGCCGATTTCGTGCTGCTCGAGCGCGGCGCCTACGCCGCGGGCACCACGGGCCAGGTGGTCACCTTCAGCTCCTACGGCATCGCCGCCGTTGTGCTGGCGGTGCGCCTGTCGGGTCGGTTCCTCAAGCCCCGTGAGTGAGCGGGCTTGCGTCGCGCCTGCCACAACAGTTCACGGCCACCGGTGCGTCAGCTTCGGACATAGGCCTTGATGCGCTTGTGTTGATCACCACACTCCTGGAAATGGTGTTCGGATTCCACCCTCAGGAGCGTGAGACTGCTGCGCCTGACACAGCCAGAGCGCTTGGAAATCCGCCCCTGGGCTGAACAACGCAGATGAAATCGATAGGTAAACGCTGTTTGCGCTTAGGGTTTTTTCAAGGAGACGCAAACCATTCACCGCTGCGCATTCGCCGCTAGAGGCTGCTCGCTACAGGCTTCCCTTACAGGCTGGCCGCTACACGTTCGCTGACAGGATCAATCCGATGACACCACCAACCCAGACCCCGCAACCGCGCCCGACCAGGCATTTCGCCGAGTCGGAAAACGGCATGTGGGACTCGCAAGAACACCAGCTTCTCGATCCCCGGCCCATCGAGCCCCGCATGTATGTCGCCGCCCCAGGGACTGACAGCGGCTGGGGTTTCCATCTCCGTGCCGAGCTCCTCAATGGTCGTCTCGCCATGCTCGGCTTCAGCATCGGCCTCGTGGTGGAGGCCCTCTCCGGCCAGGGGATCCTCCAGCAACTGGGTCTTGGCGCCCTCCTGCCCCAGGGCTGATTGGCCCGCCAGGGCAGCCGTTGACAGGGCCGCGGGTTCTGGCTAGTACAGGTGTACTTCCTGGATGACGCCATGCCTGTTGCCTCTCCCTATGCGGTGTTCCGGGCCTCGGATTTCCTCTGGCCCGCCGTGCCGTCCGGCCCGCTCAAGCGGGTGCCGGCGTCCGGCCTCAGGGCCGCACCGAAGGCCCACTGGCCGGCGGTGATTCAGGGCGAGCTGTTCCCGCTGGCGGCGCCCTCGCGCCCATCGCGTCCTTCGCGCTCGCCCCGCAGCACCGCCAGAAGGGCCTCGCCGTAGCGCTCCAGCTTGGCGGCGCCGATGCCGCTCACCCCGCCCAGTTCGGCCAGGCTGGCCGGCCGGCGTTCGGCCAGCTCCAGCAGGGTGCGGTCGTGGAACACCACGTAGGGCGGCACCCCCTGGGCACTGGCCTGCTCCCGCCGCCAGCTGCGCAGCGCCTCCACCAGGGCCCCATCCACCGCACCGGCGGCGGCGGCGGCGGCCAGCGCTCCGTTGCCGCCGGCACCTGCCGCCCCTGCCCTGGCGCGGCGCTGCTCCTTCTGGGGCGGCG
>SLIG01000055.1 GCA_007135755.1 Cyanobium sp. | reverse complement strand
TTCATAGGAGGAACTCAGGAAGAGGTGGCGAGCACGAATAGGGAACTGGACGGCCAGCACATTGAAAAGAGACATCGAAAACAGACCAGGTATGAAATTAAGATTCAACAGATCTGCCCTTCTGTGGAAACATCCCATTGGGGCGGAACTGAAGAAATACAATGATGAAGATAAAAACCAGCACCAAAGACATGCTTGTTGTCGCAAAGAACTCGACAACTGATCGGATCGCTGGAGTCATATCCGGGAAAATGATCAGCAGTGTTCCTGAACCAACCACAGACTGAATGATGCCCAGTAGTATCGAAGCAAGAACCGTCCCTAGAAGATTGCCGACACCACCCAGCACAATCACCATGAAACAGGAAACGATATAGGTGCCACCAAGATTCGGACCTACGGAACCGAGCAGAGTAATCGCAGATCCAGCAACGCCGGCCAATCCAGAACCAACACCAAAAGTGATGCTGTCAACAAGATCGGTAGGAATCCCCAAACAGTTGCTCATCTCACGATTCTGGGTGACCGAGCGAATCCGCAAGCCCCAGACACTCTTGCTGAGAAACCAGACAACGGCCAACAGCAGCAGAATAGAGAGTAGGATGATAAAGACACGAATACCAGGGAGCTGAACACCAGCAAACGTTCCCCAGCTTCCTTGCAACCACTTTGGTGCTGTGACGTCAATGTTGCGTGGTCCAAACCAAGCGGAGTCAAGGATGCGTACTGAGCTGGCAATATTGACGCTAAAAAGACCAATTACTGCCGATATCAACCAGGCAAATCCAGAGATATAGGGAAAGTAAGGGCGTTCTGAGATTTTCGTAGCAAGAAATCGTGTGCACAGAAAACCCAGCAGGGAGGCAACCACAATGCCAATCAACATGGCGGTAGAAATACTCCGCACAAGCTGAATAAGGATGAGGCTCACACCCCAGGTGGCCAACAGTGTTTCCAGTGGTCGTCCATAGAGCTTGCGAATCAGAGTTCTCTCTAGAACGACGCCAACCAAGGCTGTAAAGATAAAGGCGGCAACCAGTGCAACCGGATAGTAAAGCTCAAAAACTATTCCTCCCATGGGACGAAATAGATTTTGAATCACAAATGTGACATAGGCCCCCAGCATCATGAATTCACCATGGGCCAGGTTAATCACGCCCATCAAGCCAAACACGATGGCAAGACCAGTGGCTGCAAGAAGCAACACCGAGGCGATGCTTAGTCCGTCAAGAATCTGGGAAAGAAACAATTCCACGGCAATAAATTAATGAAAAATCCCAGACTCAGTAAAAAGTACTGAATCTGGGAAGAGGAGAATGGAAATGATGTTCTGAATGTGTTGATCTATAAAACCTTAGGTGCCCATCTTGAACTTACCGGCATCTGGACGGTCCTGAGTCCAATCACAGGTGAAACCTTTGGTGTCAGGAACAAACTGATTCCAGGTGATCGGAGCTACAGGCTCACCACTGTCCCAAAGAATTCCAAACTGACCGTCGGGCTTCACTTCCCCGATCCGGACAGTCTGGGAAATGTGGTGGTTCGGATACACTTCAATAGGGCCTTGGGGAGCATCCATCTGGATACCGATCAGTGTTCTGCGCACAGTCGGCAGGTCGTCGTAGGTGCCGGCTTTCTCAACGGCCTGCTTCCAGAGGTAAACCATGTTGTAGGCAGACTCCATCGGGTCATTGGTGACCCGGTCACTACCATACATGTCAAGGAATGCCTTGTTGAAGTTATTCGCAGCATCCGTGCCAAGTGACATAAAGTAGTTCCAAGCAGCATAGGTGCCGGTTACATATTCCGGACCAATCTGGCGAATCTCCTCCTCGGCGATCGAGAAGGACATGATCGGGTATTTCTCAGGGTCAATTCCAGCTGCCTTGAACTGTTTAAACAGCGCGACGTTGGAATCCCCATTCAGGGTGTTGATGATGATGCCACCATCAGGGAACTCCTGCTTGATCTTGGCAATGATAGGGGCAACTTCAGTGTTGCCAAGCGGGATATAGTCTTCTCCGACGGTTTCGCCGCCCAGGCTCTTGACTTGCTCTTTGATGATGGTATTTGCCGTTCGCGGGTACACGTAGTCGGAACCAACTAGGTATACTTTCTTGCCGAATTTCTCGCCAAACTGCTCAAACAGCCAATCAACTGCCGGCTCCGCTTGTTGATTGGGGACGGCGCCTGTGTAGAAGATATTACGGGAGCATTCCTGGCCCTCGTACTGAATCGGATAGTAGAGAAGGTGATCCTTCGACTCGAAAACCGGCAGCATGGCCTTGCGACTGGCCGACGTCCAGCCGCCAAAGACAACGGCGACACCGTCGGAGTCGATCAGCTTCTGAGCTTTCTCTGCAAACGTAGGCCAATCAGAAGCACCATCTTCGATGACGGGAACAATCTTGTATGACTTGTCTCCAACTTTGACACCTCCTGCATCGTTAATCTCCTTGATCGCCATCTCCTCGACCTCTTTCAGGGTCGTTTCAGAAATGGCCATCGTTCCGCTCAGGGAGTGGAGGATGCCAACCTTGATCTCACCATCAAACGTCCCAGCGGCATCATCTCCCCCTCCACAGGCAACAAGGGAGAAAGACACCAGGCTGGCGGCAGCACCGGCAGCAACGCGGCGCAGAGTGAAAGGCATCATTCGGTACGAACTCCGAGGGTTCAGCGAAAGGGTGGAGCCGTGACGCTGACGGCTAAGAGAAAGTAAAGACAACCGAACGCAATCCTTGTAGCAACAGGCACCAATCCCAGAAGCAAGCCAGGTGAGACATCAGCGCGACAACACACCAACCCGCCTCAGCCGACACATCCTGGGTTTGGTAGCTGTTGCAACAGAAAGGCCTCCACGGCCTCCACGCCTTCGCCGCTGCGGATGTTGGTGAAGCACCAGGGCCGGCCGCCGCGCATCCGCTCGGTGTCGCGCTCCATCACCTCCAGGCTGGCCCCCACCAGCGGCGCCAGGTCGATCTTGTTGATCACCAGCAGATCGGATCGGGTGATGCCGGGCCCACCCTTGCGGGGGATCTTGTCGCCGGCGGCCACATCGATCACGTAGATGCACAGATCCACCAGCTCGGGGCTGAAGCTGGCGGCCAGGTTGTCGCCGCCGCTCTCCACCAGCACCAGATCGAGATCGGGAAAGGCCTGCTCCAGATCACGCACAGCGGCCCGATTGATCGAGCAGTCCTCACGGATGGCGGTGTGGGGGCAGCCGCCCGTTTCCACCCCGCGGATGCGCTCGGGCTCCAGGGCGCCGGCGCGGGTGAGGAACTGGGCGTCCTCCTGGGTGTAGATGTCGTTGGTCACCACCGCCAGCTGCAGCCGGTCGCGCAGGCGCCGGCAGAGGGCTTCCACCAGAGCCGTCTTGCCGGAGCCCACAGGCCCGGCCACGCCCACCCGCAGCTTGCTCATCTGCCCTTGCTCATCGGCCCGTGCTCCCCATCGCCACTCCCTCGCGTCAGCTGCGGAACAGCCTGGAATAGAGCTCAGCATGGCGGAGCTGGGCCAGGCCGGCCCCCACCCCGGCGGTCCACGGGGGCGCATCCGCATCGGCGGCGAGCAGGGCCGGGGCCCGTTCCGCGATCAGGGGCGCCAGGGCCAGTTGCAGTCGCTGGGCCTCGGTGGGCCCCAGGGGCACCAGCCGCACCGCGGCACTGAGCTGGTTGGCCGTCCAGCCGTGAAGGTAGGCCTCCAGCAGCGGCAGCGGCGGCAGCTCCAGGCACACCCCGGCCCAGGCCCAGGCGCCGCTGAAGCCCAGGGCCAGGGGCCGCGGCAGGGGCCAGCCCAGATCGGCCAGCAGCTGCAGCAGCGACTGCCCCATCTGGCGCTGCTGGGCCCGCAGTTCGGCGGCCTCCCGCTGGGCCAGCAGCCAGCCGTCGCGCTCCAGGGCCCGGTCCCAGTCGCCCTGGGCCAGGGCCTGCATCAGCGCCGGCAGGGTGGCGGCCTCCACGGCCACCAGTCCCCGGCGCAGCTCCGCCTCCAGCCAGGCACGCACGGCGGGGCCATCGGCCAGCCGGCCGGCCTGCACCAGCACCTCCAGGCCCTCTGAATAGGAGAAGGCCCCCACCGGCAGGGCCGGACTGACCAGCTGAAACAGGCGCAGCAGCTCCAGACCCATCGGCGTCCCTCAGGCCTCGCCGCTGGCGGCGCCATGGCTGTGGTCATGGCTGTGGCTGTGGCCCCCGTAGGCGCCGGCCTCGGGCCGGAACGGGGCGGTCAGCCGGTCCACCTGCAGGCCGCGGTGCTCCAGCAGGTGGGCCAGCACGGGGTCGTCGAGCAGGCGCAGCTCGGCGCCGTGGATCTCCAGGGCCACGTGGCGGTTGCCCAGGTGGTAGGCCGCCTGCAGCAGGGCCAGACCATCCCCGGCGCGCACCCGCAGCAGGGGCTCGGCGGCCGCCTGCACCCGCAGCCAGGGGGCCTGCGGGTCGTCGCTGCACAGCCACTGGCCGGGCAGCAGGGCCTCGCCGCGGGGCAGCTGCAGCAGCACCTCCTCCCCGCCGGCGCAACGCCGGCGGCCCCGGCAGCGGCTGCGCTCCTCGGCCGTGAGCGGCAGCTGCCAGCAGGCGGCCAGCGCAGGCGGCGGGCCGGGGTGGTGGCGGCGGAAAACCGGAGGAGTGATGGCCATGGCCTGGCTGGATCGGACCCTGTGCTGCCGATCCCAGCATGGGTGGCCGGCACCCGGCCAGCACGGGTTTCGGCAGCATCGGATCGGGCAGCTGCGGATCTGGCAGGGTCGGACCATGGATCAGTCCCTATCCGCGACGCAGGCAGCAACCGAGACCCCGGAAGCGCCCGGGGCCCCCGCCGGCTGGCGGGCCCGGGCCTGGCTGCGGCTGGAGCCGGAGCCGGGCCGCTACCGCTCCGGTGCCACGGCACCCCTGAAGTGGCAGCGGGCCTACCACGGCCCCGACCGGCGCCTGCAGCTGCCCCTGCTGCACACGGCCGGCGGGCTGGTGGGCGGCGACCAGCTCGACCTGGAGCTGGAGGCGCGCCCCGGCAGCCGCGGCCTGCTCACCACCGTGGCCGCCCAGAAGGTGTATGGCTCGGTGGGCCGCTTCCGCCGGCTGCAGGCCAGTCCGCCCTGGGCGCGTCAGCGGCTGGGGGTGCGGCTGGGGGAGGGGGCCGACCTGGAGTGGCTGCCCCAGGAACTGGTGGTGTACGCCGACGGGCTGGTGGAGCAGCACTGCCGCGTGGAGCTGGCGGCCGGGGCCAGCTGGCTGGGGGCGGAGGTGGTGCGCCTGGGCCGCAGTGCCGCCGGCGAGGGGTTGGGGGCGGGCTGCTGGCGCTCCAGCCTGGAGATCCTGCGGCACGCCCCCGGCGGCTCCCGCTGGGACCTGGTGGACCGCCTCAGCCTGGAGGGCGAGGCCCTGGCCAGCCCCCACGGCATGGACGGCCAGCCGGTGCTGGGCTCGCTGGTGTGGGCCGCCCCCGACGGACTGTCGGTCGCGGCGCTGGCCAGGCTGGTGGAGGACGCCCGGGCCGCCCGCCAGGGCCTGGCGGGGGAGATGGCGGTGGGCTCCCTGGAGCAGGGCCTGATCGCCCGCTACCGCGGCCCCTCCTCCCAGGCCGCCCGCTACTGGTTCACGCGGCTCTGGGCCCTCACCCGCCGCTGCCGCGCGCTGCAGCCGCCCCAGCTGCCGCGGGTGTGGCCCTTCCAGGAGGATCCCTGGCTGCCTGAAGGTTCGGCTTGAACCAGCGGCGGCCGCCGCCGCTGGCAGGGTGCGATGGCCCCAGTTCCGTGGCAGCCTGCCGTCACCGGCTTCCCGGTCCGCGCTGCGGCGGGCCGATCCCGCTCAGGATGCATCTCTCCCCCCAGGAAAAGGACAAGCTGCTGATCGTCACCGCCGCCCTGCTGGCGGAACGACGGCTGAACCGCGGCCTGCGGCTCAACCACCCCGAAGCGGTGGCCTGGCTCAGCTTCCAGGTGCTCGAAGGCGCCCGCGACGGCAAGAGCGTGGCCGAGCTGATGGAGGAAGGCAGCGGCTGGCTGAGTCGCGAGCAGGTGATGGAGGGGGTGCCGGAGCTGGTGAACGAGGTGCAGATCGAGGCCGTGTTCCCCGATGGCACCAAGCTGGTGACCCTGCACGACCCGATCCGCTGATCCCCCTGCCCCCACCCACCCCGCTCCATTGGCCATGGCCCCGTTGATTCCCGGCGAACTGATCCCCGAAGAGGGCGAGATCGAGCTCAACGCCGGCCGCCCGGTGACCACGGTGGAGGTGGCCAACAGCGGCGACCGGCCGGTGCAGGTGGGCTCGCACTTCCATTTCTATGAGGCCAACGGCGCCCTGCAGTTCGACCGCGAGGCCACCCGCGGCCTGCGGCTCGACATCCCCGCCGGCACGGCGATCCGCTTCGAGCCCGGCGACAGCCGCAGCGTGAACCTGGTGCCCTTCGCCGGTGAGCGCCGGGTGGTGGGCTTCAACGGGCTGGTGAACGGCCCCCTGGACTGAGGCTCGACCGCAACAGCCCGCTCCCTCGCCCCCCCCCAGCCCGCGACTCACCGCCGCCCATCCCCATGGCCTACCGCATCTCCCGCCGCGCCTACGCCGAGACCTACGGCCCCACCACCGGCGACCGGCTGCGGCTGGCCGACACCGAGCTGATCCTGGAGGTGGAGAAGGATTTCACCGTCTACGGCGACGAGGTGAAGTTCGGCGGGGGCAAGGTGATCCGCGACGGCATGGGCCAGAGCCAGACGCCCCGCAGCCAGGGGGCGGTTGACACGGTGATCACCAACGCCCTGATTCTCGACTGGTGGGGGATCGTCAAGGCCGACATCGGCCTGCGCGACGGCCGCATCTGCGCCATCGGCAAGGCCGGCAACCCCGACACCCAGGAAGGGGTGACGATCGTGGTGGGCCCGGGCACCGAGGCGATCGCCGGCGAGGGCCACATTCTCACCGCCGGCTCGATCGACACCCACGTGCACTTCATCTGCCCCCAGCAGATCGAAACCGCCCTGGCCAGTGGTGTGACCACGTTGCTGGGCGGCGGCACCGGCCCGGCCACCGGCACCAACGCCACCACCTGCACCCCCGGCGCCTTCCACCTGGCCCGCATGCTCCAGGCCGCCGAAGGGCTACCGGTGAACCTGGGCTTCTATGGCAAGGGCAACGCCTCCACCCCCGAGGCCATTGAAGAGCAGGTGCGCGCCGGCGCCTGCGGCCTCAAGCTCCACGAGGACTGGGGCACCACCCCCGCCGCCATCGACTGCTGCCTCACGGTGGCCGACCAGCTCGACGTGCAGGTGTGCATCCACTCCGACACCCTCAACGAGGCGGGGTTTGTGGAGGACACGATCCGCGCCATCGGCGGCCGCACCATCCACACCTTCCACACCGAGGGGGCCGGCGGCGGCCATGCCCCGGACATCATCAAGATCTGCGGTGAGGCCAACGTGCTGCCAAGCAGCACCAACCCCACCCGGCCCTACACGGTGAACACCCTCGAGGAGCACCTCGACATGCTGATGGTGTGCCACCACCTCGATCCCAGGATCCCGGAGGATGTGGCCTTCGCCGAGTCGCGCATCCGCCGCGAAACGATCGCCGCCGAGGACATCCTCCACGACCTGGGCGCCTTCTCGATCATCGCCAGCGACTCCCAGGCCATGGGCCGGGTGGGCGAGGTGATCACCCGCACCTTCCAGACCGCCCACAAGATGAAGGTGCAACGCGGGGCCCTGCCGGAGGACGCCGCCGCCGGCGCCCGCAACGACAACACCCGCCTCAAGCGCTACATCGCCAAGACCACGATCAACCCGGCGATCGCCCACGGCCTCGACTCCCAGATCGGCTCGGTGGAGGTGGGCAAGCTGGCCGATCTGGTGCTCTGGAAGCCGGGCTTCTTCGGCGTCAAGCCGGAGCTGGTGATCAAGGGGGGCTCGATCGTGTGGGCCCAGATGGGCGATGCCAACGCCTCGATCCCCACCCCCGGGCCGGTGCACGGCCGGCCGATGTTCGCCGCCTACGGCGCTGCCCTGGCCCCCAGCTGCCTCACCTTCCTGAGCCAGGCCGCCCTGGATGCCGACCTCCCCCGCCAGCTGGGCCTGAAGCGCCCCTGCGTGCCGGTGCTGAACACCCGCGGCGGCATCGGCAAGGCCGCCATGAAGAACAACACCGCCCTGCCCAAGGTGGACGTGGACCCCCAGACCTACGAGGTGTTCGCGGACGGCGAGCTGCTCACCTGCGAGCCGGCGGAGGTGCTGCCGATGGCCCAGCGCTATTTCCTGCTCTGAAGCCTTGCGCTGACCCCTGTTGTGAGGGGGATGGGGGTTTCGTAACAACCCATACCGGACAGCCCCCTCCCGCTCTCGGATGATCCAGAACCGCCGCGCGGCTGAGCCATGTTCACCGACTACCGACCCAGCCGCGGCTACGACGAGTACTTCAGCGCCTTCGACGAACCCCGCAGCGCCCTGCGGCCCCTGCTCTCCTCCCTGGGCCAGCTGGGGCTCGAGGAACTGAACCGCAACCACGCCGCCGCCGGCAACCTGCTCAAGCGCCTCGGAGCCACCTTCCGCCTGAACGACTCCGGCGAGCGGGGGGTGGAGCGGATCCTGCCCTTCGATCCCCTGCCGCGCCTGATCAGCAGCGACGACTGGCAGCGGCTGGAGCGCGGGCTGATCCAGCGCCTGGAGGCGATCGACCTGTTCCTGGCCGACGTCTACGGCGATCAGCGCATCCTCAACGACGGCGTGCTGTCCCGGGAGGATGTGGTGAGCTCCCAGGGCTGGCGTCCCCAGCTGCTGGGCTTCAAGCCGCCCCTGGGCAAGTGGTGCCACATCTCCGGGCTCGACCTGGTGCGCGACGGCCAGGGCACCTGGCGGGTGCTGGAGGACAACCTGCGCTGCCCCTCCGGCGTGGCCTACTTCCTGGAGAACCGGCGCGTGATGAAGCGCATGTTCCCCAGCCTGTTCTCCGGGCGCACGGTGCAGCCGATCGACGACTACCCCTCGCACCTGCTGCGCAGCCTGCGCGAGCTGGCCCCCTGGACTGAAACCCCCAACGTGGTGCTGCTCACCCCCGGGGTGTACAACAGCGCCTACTTCGAGCACAGCTACCTGGCCCAGCAGATGGGCATCCAGCTGGTGGAGGGCCGCGACCTGGTGGTGCAGGACGAGCGGGTGTGGCTGCGCAGCACCAGTGGCCTGGAGCTGGTGGATGTGATCTACCGCCGCATCGACGACGACTTCCTCGACCCGGCGGTGTTCCGCAGCGATTCGATCCTGGGGGTGCGGGGCCTGATGGAGGCCTACCGGGTCGGCCGGGTGGCGATCGCCAACGCCCCAGGCACCGGCGTGGCCGACGACAAGCTGATCTACGCCTATGTGCCGGACATGATCCGCTACTACCTGGGTCAGGAGCCGATCATCGAGAACGTGCCCACCTACATCTGCTCCCGGCCCGATGACCAGGCCTATGTGCTGGCCCACCTCAAGGACCTGGTGGTGAAGGCGGTGGCGGAAGCCGGCGGCTACGGGATGCTGATCGGCCCCCATGCCGGCGCCGAGGAGATCGCCGAGTTCGCCGTCAAGATCAAGGCCAATCCCCGCAACTACATCGCCCAGCCCACCCTGGAGCTGTCCACGGTGCCGTCCCTGAGTGAGGGCGAGCTGTTCCCCTGCCACGTGGACCTGCGGCCCTACGTGCTGCGCGGCCAGGGCACCTGGGTCAGTCCGGGTGGCCTGACCCGGGTGGCCCTGCGGCGCGGTTCACTGGTGGTGAACTCCTCCCAGGGCGGAGGCTGCAAGGACACCTGGATCGTGGGAGAGCCCTCATGCTGAGCCGCGTCGCCGATTCCCTCTACTGGATCAACCGCTATGTGGAGCGGGCCGAGAACATCTCCCGCTTCGTGGAGGTCAGCGAGGCCATGGCCCTCGACTGTCCACCGGGCAGCGCCGAACCCTGGCTGCCGCTGATCGATGCCAGCGGCGACCGGGAACTGTTCGATTCCCTCTATCCCCGCGGCACCCCCGACGAGGTGGTGGAGTTCCTGGTGTCGGCCGAGGACAACCCCAGCAGCGTGGTGAACTGCATCCGCCACGCCCGCGAGAACGCCCGTCAGATCCGTGAGGTGATCACCACGGAGATGTGGGAGCAGATCAACGACATCTACTGGACGCTGCAGGAGAACGAGAGCTTCTGGCGCCAGCAGCCCCAGGAGGTGCTGCGCGAGATCCGCCGGGCCTGTCAGCTCTTCTACGGCATCACCGACGCCACCCTCAGCCGCGACCTCTCCTGGCAGTTCAGCCGCCTGGGGCGGCTGCTGGAGCGGGCCGACAAGACCACCCGCATCCTGGATGTGAAGTACTTCCTGCTGCTGCCCTCCCCCGATGAGGTGGGCGGCGTGCTCGACGAACTGCAGTGGATCTCCCTGCTGCGCAGCGCCGGCGCCTATCAGATGTTCCGGCAGGCCCGCCAGCAGGCGATCGAACCCAAGGCGGTGGCGGCCTTCCTGCTGCTCAATCCGATCTTTCCCCGCTCCGTGCGCTACTGCCTGCAGCGCATCCACGAAACCCTGCACATCGTGGGCGGCCAGGCGGTGCCGGGGGTTCCCGACGACCTGGAATGCCTCAGCGGCATCACCCTGGCGCGCTGGAGCTACACCCGCATCGATGAACTGATCGCCAACGGCCTGCACGAATCGATCGATGCCCTCCAGGGCGACCTCAACCGGCTCCATGAGCTGATCGAGCGGCGCTACTTCATCGCCACCGGCGAGGACGCGCCTGTGTTCCACCAAACCACCAGCGCCGATCCGGCATGCGTGCTCGCGTAACCCACACCCTCACCTACCGCTACAGCGCTCCGGTGCTGCTGGGGGCGCACCGCTTCTGCCTCAAGCCCAGGGGCCACGGCTTCCAGCGGCTGGTGGACTTCCGCCTGGAGATCAGCCCCGAGCCCAGCCGGCTCTATCCCCTGGTGGCCGCCAGCGGCGATGAGATTCTGCGCGCCCGCTTCCAGGGCGGCAGCGATCAGTTTCTGGTGCGCGCCACCAGCATCGTGGAAACCGACACCCCGCCGCTGCTGCAGGCCTGCCTGGAGGAGAACGAACCCCACCTGCCCTATCCGGTGGGCCACCTCAACGGCGACCTGATGGGATCGCTGAACGGCTGGCTGCCCAATGGCCAGCACGATCCGGCGGCCGTGGACCTGGCCCAGGAGGCCCTGATGGGCAGTGATCAGCGGGCGCTGATGTTCCTGCAGCAGCTGGTGGAGATGATCCAGGACCGGGTGAAGTACACCCAGCGGCACGTGGGACCGGCCTGGCCCGCCGGCCGCACCCTCAAGGAGCGGGTGGGCTCCTGCCGCGATCTGGCCATGCTGATGGTGGAGTCCTGCCGCTGCGTGGGCCTGCCGGCCCGGTTCGTGAGCGGCTACCACCTGGTGGAGCCCAAGCCGCAGCGCTACGACCTGCACGCCTGGGCGGAGGTGTACCTGCCCGGTGCCGGCTGGCGGGGGGTGGACCCCAGCGGCATCGGCATCATCGATGACCGCTACATCACCCTGGCCACCTCCTCCAAGCCTGAGCTCACCGCGGCCATCACCGGCAGCTTCTCAGGGCCTCCCGGTGTGGAGAGCACGTTCGAGTGGCAGATCGAGGCCGACATGCTCGATGCCACCCACAGCATCACCGGCATGGTGTCCGCCGGTCACGGGGTGGACGTGACCGCCTTCCAGCCCAGCCCCTGACCTCCCCTACCAGTTGAGCCCGTGCAGCTTGGGCAGCGGCGCGGTGTTGCAGGTGGTGGCGAACAGGCGCGGGATGCGGCTGCTGTTGTACACGCGGAATTCACGCACCAGGCTGGCGTTCTCCTCCCGCACCGCCTGGTTGAGCACCACCGAACCCTCCGGATCGGACACCGAGCGGTGGAAGGTGCCGGGGGGGATGCGCAGGATGTCACCACCGGTGTCGAGGCGCACGATGTGGAAGGGATAGTTCCAGCCGAAGTTCACCAGGAAGAAGGTGCGGCCGCCATGCAGGGCCAGCAGGTTGTCCTCCTGGTGGGGATGCAGATAGAACTGCCAGGCGCCGTTCTCGTCGTCCGGGGGAGAGACGGCCGGGCCGGAGTGGATCACCAGGTCACGCGCGTTGGACGACGCCACGGTGATGTCGAAGAAGCGCACGCTGGGGGTGTCGCGAAAGCGCTCGTAGGGAATCAGCTCGAACATCGGCGCCGGACGCACGGGGTGGACCGGCGCCGGGCGTTGACTCTCGAGCAGTTCGGGATTGCGGTGCAGGGGTGTGGCAGCCATGGAGGGGGGGCCGGAAGCGGTGGAGGCATTGGTCAAGTGAACCGAAGCACCAGGGCGGGCAACCGTGGCGAGAACTACCAAAGCCGGCACTGGGGTGCAGAGTTTGGATTGTCTGCAGCTTGAGCGCAGCCAGGTTCGTGGTGCTGCAGGTGCGTGGTGCTGGTTGAACTGAGCTGGTTGTGCTGGAACCGGTTGATCGGGGTTGCTTCAATGGCCCCTGACGAGGCAGGACACAGGAACCGAGATGACCAAACCCAGTCCCTTCAATCCTCAACCATCCCCCCAGCGGCGGCCACAGCGCTGGCGTTCGGGTCTCACCCTCTCCCTGGCCCTGGCTCTGGGTTCCGCGGGCGTACCGGCCCTCGCCCAGGCGCCGGCTAGTCAGGCCCGCACACAACCCACCGTGTCGGTGCCGGAGTTCAGGAACACCGTCAACCAGTCGTGGTGGTGGAGCGGGCCGGTGGCCGACGACCTCTCGGCGGCCCTGGCCAATGAGCTCCAGGCAGCCGGCGGGCTGCAGGTGGTGGAACGCAGCAACCTCAAGGCCGTGCTGAGCGAGCAGGAGCTGGCGGAGCTGGGCATCGTGCGCCAGGGGCCCTCCGCCGCCCAGAGCGGCCAGATGACCGGCGCCCGCTTCATCGTGCTGGGCACGGTGAGCGCCTACGAATCGAACGTGGCGTCGAAGACCTCGGGGGGCGGCATGAGCATCCTGGGCATCGGCGGCCGCAGCGAGCAGGCTGAAACCACCGACTACGTGGCCATCGACGTCCGCGTGGTGGACAGCACCACCGGCGAGGTGGTGGGCTTCCGCACCGTGGAGGGCACGGCCACGAGCACCGCCGAAAGCCGGCAGCAGGGCGTGAACCTGCTGCCGGCGGCGGGACTCACCATCTTCGGGGTGCCGATGAGCCGCGGCGGCCAGGCCCTGGTGGGAGCGGCGGGCACCTTCCGCTACGACAAATCCAGCAGCGAGACCCAGCGCACCCCGGTGGGCAAGGCCCTGCGCGCCGCCCTGGTGGACGCCTCCGACTACGTGAGCTGCCTGCTGGCGCCGCAGGGCAACTGCATGGAGCGCTTCGAGGCCCAGGACCAGCGCCGCCGCCAGCGCACCCGCAGCGTGCTGGATCTGGACTGATTCACCGCAGGGCTTCAGAAGACCGGGTTCAGAGCGGAATCGGCATCTCCACCAGCGCCGGGGTGGGGGCACAGGCGGCCACCCGCTGGGCCACCACTTCCCCCACCACCACGATCGAGGGGGAGGCGAAGCCTTCGGCCTCAGCCCGCTCGGCCAGTTGGGCCAGGGGGCTGAGCAGCAGCCGCTGACCCTGCACCGTGCCCTGCTGGATGATCGCCGCCGGAGTGTCGGCGGCGAGGCCGCCGGCCAGCAGCTCCTCGGCGATCCGGCCCAGGTTGTGCAGCCCCATGTAGATCACCAGGCCGTCGCTGCTGCGAGCCAGGCCGCGCCAGTCGACGCCGGGGCGCTGCTTGTCGATCTCCTCATGGCCGGTCACGAAGGTGACGCTGGAGCCGGCACTGCGGTGGGTGACGGGGATGCCGGCGTAGGCGGGCGCGGCGATCCCGGCGGTGACACCGGGCACCACCTCCACAGCCACGCCATGGGCCGCCAGGTGGGCCGCCTCCTCACCGCCGCGGCCGAACAGGAAGGGATCGCCGCCCTTGAGGCGCACGATGCAACGGTGGCGCTGGGCCAGCTCCACCAGCACGGCGTTGGTGCTGGGCTGGGGCACGGAGTGGTGGCCGCGGCGCTTGCCCACGAAGTGGCGCTCACACCCCTCCGGCACCAGCTCCAACAGGGCGGTGGGCACCAGGGCGTCGTGCACCAGGGCGTCGCACGCGCTGAGCAGGCGGTGGGCCCGCAGGGTGAGCAGCTCCGGATCGCCGGGGCCGGCCCCCACCAGATAAACGGTGCCGCCCGAGGCGTGGCCACTGGAGGCCGGGTCGCCCGTACGGTGGCCGTTGGTCATGGCAGGGCCTCCAGCTCCTCGAGCAGCAGCTGGCGCAGGGCCGGCCGGCGCAGCAACGGAGCCCCCACCTGATCGCCAAGCCGATCGGTGAAGCGGTTGGCCGCCAGGGCCAGGGGCAGGGCCGGGGCTGAAAGGGTCAGCTGCAGCGCATCCAGGTGCTCGGCACTGTATGGAGTGGCGAGGCAGCGGCCGCCGCACACCCGCTCGAGATGGGCCAGAAAGCGGGCCGCCAGCTCCCCCTCCAGCGGATGGTGGAGCACCTGGGCCCCCGGGCCCAGGGCCGCCAGCTCGCGGCGCAGGGCCTGCTGCCAGCGGGGCCAGGCACCCAGAAACGGCAGGCGCCGCACACTGGTGTGGCGACGCCAGTGGCCCACGATGGCCGGCAGGTCGTGGCGCACATGCCCGCCCGGCAGCAGCAGCAACGGCACCAGGGTGAGCCCCAGGCCGGGCCGAAGCAGCTCAGCTGCGGCCGGAGGCGCCTCAGCCGTGAGGGCCTGCAGCCGCACCGGGGCGCCGCGGCGCCGCTCCAGCTCCAGCGCCAGGGCCTGCAGCTCAGCAGGCACAATCCCGCCGCTGCGGCCATGCACCACCAGCAGCAGGGGCTGCACGGGCAGGGCGGCCAGACGGCGCTGCAGGCGGGCCGCCACGCCCGTGTCCAGGGGTTGCCGGCAGAGCGGCAGCAGCCAGCGGCGGCAGGCGGGCAGACGGGCCAAGAGATCCACGGCGGTGGCCGCCAGCTGGGGGTCGAGGTCAGTGCTGAGGCTGGTCAGCCGTTGCACCAGGGCGGGACGGGGCCAGACGGGCAGCCCCCGGGCCACTCCCTCCAGGGCAGCCCGGCGCAGCGGAGATGCCACCGCAGCCCGCAGCCAGGCGTCCAGCAGCGGCCAGGCCTGCGGTTGCCGCTGATGCCCCAGCAGCGGCAGCAACACCGCCGCCAACTCCGCCGGCAGCCCGCGCTGAAGGGCGGCCGGGCCGGGCGCCAGCTGGGCCTGGAGCCAGGCGGCCGTCGCCCCGTCGCGATCGCGGGCCACCAGAGCCGGCAGGGAGGGGTCGGGATGGGGCTGGCGGCGCCACCAGCTCAGCAGACGCCGCTGGGCCGGGGCATCGAGGCGTTCAGCCAACACCGCCAGCAGATCACCGCGAGGTTCGAGCGCCTCGGCTTCGATGGCCTGCAGCCAGGGCTCGAGGTCGACGTGCGGCTGGCGCCGCAGCTGCTGCAGCCAGGCCCAGCGGCCGGGATCACCGCTGGCTGGAAGATCGGTGGGAGCGGGCTGAACGGATGACAGGGCGATCACCCCGGTGGAGCCATCGAAGGGGTCAGGGGGACCTGGGCATGCCCCGGTGCGTACTAGCACTGGCGAAGGGGCAGCGGTGGGCCGGCGGCCGCGGGTCAGGAGGACACCGGCTGACGGCGGCGGGCATCGAAGCGCTCCACCAGCAGCTCCTCCAGCACGTCGGGCAGATCACTCAGGGGCACGCCCTTGTCGTGCAGTTCAGCCAGCCTGGGATCGGCGTCCATCGAGCCACCCAGGAAGATCTTGGCGGCCTCCACCATCTGGCCATCCTTGCGGGCCTTGGCTCCCATCAGGCCGATCTGGCCCATGTGGGGCTGGCCGCAGGCATTGGGGCAGCCGGTCCAGTGCATGCGCACGGCATGGGGGAGTTCCACCCGCGCCTCCAGCTCTTCGAGCACCGCCTGGGCCGTTCCCTTGGTGGGGATCAGGGCGAAGCCGCAATAGGCGTTGCCGGTGCAGCTCACCGCCTCGGCCTGGAGGGGTGAGGGGTCGGGGCGGAAGCGCTGCAGCAGGGGCTCGGCCAGGAGTGGCTCCAGCCGCTCGGCGGGCACGTTCACGATCAGGGCGTTCTGGGCTTCAGTGAGCCGCAGCTCGCCGCTGCCATGGCTGCGGGCCAGGCGGGCCAGCTCCGCCATGGCCTCGGCATCGAGACGACCCATCGGCACATGCAGGCCCACCCAGTGGAGGCCCTCCTGCTTCTGGGGCTGCACGCCGAGGCCAGCGCGGGGCGCGCGGCTCACCAGGTGGCTGCCGTCGTGGGGGCAGGCGGCCGTGGGGTCACCGAACAGCTCCGGCCCCAGCTCAGCGGCCAGCTCCTGCCAGGTGTCCAGCACCACCTGGCGGTAGGGCTCCAGGCCCAGCTGATCGAGCAGGTACATCAGCCGGCTCTTGTTGCGCTGCTGGCGGTTGCCATGGCGCTCGTAGTGACGCAGCACCGCCAGGGTGAAGGCCGGCAACTGGCCGGCCGGCAGCCACAGCCCCAGGGGAACGGCCAGCTCATTGCGCTGGGCGGAGAAGAATCCCCCCACCATCACGGTGAAGCCAAGCTCGCCCTGGTGGATGGCCGGCAGGAAGGCCAGATCGTTGTGGAGCAGGAAGCTGTCGGGGGCACCGCCCACCGCCACATTGAACTTGCGGGGAAGGTTGCGGGGGCCGCAAGGGCCCAGCAGGGCCTCCTGTATCGCGGCCACCAGGGGCCGGGTGTCAATGAATTCCTCCGGATCGATGCCGGCCAGCGGGTTACCGGTGAGATTGCGCGGGTTGTCGTGACCCGACTGACGGCTGGTGAGCCCCACCCGCTTCAACGCCGCCATCAGGGGCGCCATGTCCTCCAGCAGCAGGCCGCGCAGCTGGATGTTCTGCCGGGTGGTGATGTCGGCGCTGCCGTGCTCGCCGCAGCGATCCACCACGTCGGCCAGCACCTCCAGCTGGTCGGCGCTGATCACCCCGTTGGGCAGCCGCAGCCGCACCATGAACCGGCCCGGGGTGACGGGGCGGAAGAAGATGCCCAGCCATTTGAGCCGGATGGTGAGGGTGGCCTCATCGAGCGACTCCCAGCCCTGGCGGCCGAGCTCATCGAGGCGCGGCTCGAGCTCCAGGCCGCAGAGCTCGGCCTTGGCCTGCTCGATCTTGCTCAGAGCGGGTTTGGCATCGGCGCTGGGCACGCCGGCCCGGGCCGGAGATGTCTGGGTCATGGGGCGGAGCCTGGGACAGGCTGGGTAGGGTCGGAATGCCCAACCGGCATGGAGAGCCGGGTTGGGCCCGAGCCAGCGCCAATGAGAGCTACGCCGCCGGGACTGAGTTGCGGTGGGGATGGCGTCTGAAGCAGCCGCGCCGTCCGTGAGCACCGTTCGTGAGCACAATTCGTGAGCACAAGGACGTGATCACAGCGGATCGCCCCTCAGGGCAGGTCCAGCCAGATTTTCCGCCCCAGGGCAGCCTTTACATGTTGCAACCGTTACCGACATCCCAACCTCAGCCGGCTGATCCCGCAGCAGCAGCGGGAGAACCCCGCCGCCTGCAGCGGCTGGGGAGTCTGGGTGCGGGCCGGGCTCGCTTCCGCGAGTTGATCGCCAAGGTGGGCAGCGGTGAACACACCAGCAGCGGCCTCAGCCGGGCTGAGGCGGCCGAAGCGCTGGATCTCATGCTCGAGGGCCAGGTCAGCGACGCCCAGATGGGGGCCTTCCTGATCGCCCACCGCATCCGCCGGCCGCTGCCCATCGAACTCACCGGCATGCTCGACAGCTACCGCCGCCATGGGCCGGTGCTGGAAACGCCGGGGCGGCGGGCCCTGTGTTTCGGGGTGCCCTACGACGGCCGCAGCCGCACCGCTCCGCTGCTGCCCCTGGTGGCCCTGCTGCTGGCCAGCGCGGGGCTGCCGGTGGTTCTGCATGGCGGCGCTCCGATGCCGGTGAAATACGGCGTCACCCTGGCGGAGCTGTTCGCGGCCATCGGCATCGACTGGCGCGGCCAGCCGCTGGCCGCGCTGCAGCAGTGCCTGGAGGAGCACAACCTGGCACTCACCCACCAGCCGGTGCATTTCCCCAGCGCGGAACGGCTGCTGCCGGCACGGGACGAGATCGGCAAACGGCCACCGGTGGCCAGCCTGGAGCTGCTCTGGACTCCCCACAGCGGCAAGCACCTGCTGGTGAGCGGCTTCGTGCACCCGCCCACCGAAAAGCGGGCCTGGGAGGCCCTGACGACGGCCGGAGAAAACGACGTGCTCACCATCAAGGGACTGGAGGGCTCCACCGATCTGCCCACCAGCCGGGCAGGCATCACGGCCCGGCTGCGGGGGGGTGGGCTGGAGCGGATCCTGCTGCACCCGCGCGACCACGGTCTGCACGCCGAGGAAGCGCCCTGGCAGAACCTGGAGGCCTGGAGTCAGGACGCCCTGGCCGCTCTGCGGGGCGAAGGCCCGCTGAGCGGCACCCTGCTCTGGAACCTGGGTGCCACCCTCTGGCTGGCCGACCAGTTCCAGACCCTGGACAGCGCCCTGGAGCAGGCCCGGGCCCTGCTGGCGGCCCGCAGTGGAGAACGCCTGCGGCTGCAGCTGGCCCGCTGAACGGCGGTCACCGGTTGCACACCGAAGAAAGAATCGGTAGCAACTGCAACGCTGAACCGGCTGGCTGATGTGGTGTCGTATCAGGGCTGGTCAGCATGACGCGCCAGCACACGTTCGACCCGGCACGGTGCGCTTCGTTGTGAAGTCCGTCCGGAGTGCAGTCTCTCGCCACTCCGGCATTCCTAGCGAAGTCCCATGCCCAATCTTTCCCGCCGTCGGTTTCTGCTCACGGCTGCTGGCAGCGCAGCCGGTGCTGTCTGGCTCAGCGCCTGCGGCAGCAGGCAGTCAACGTCGCAGGCACCGGCCACCAGCAGCGGCGATGGCCCCGAGGTAAGCGGCGCCACCCTGGGCTTCATCGCCCTCACGGACGCCTCGCCGCTGATCATCGCCAAGGAAAAAGGCTTCTTCGAGAAGCACGGCATGCCCGACGTGAAGGTGGTGAAGCAGACCTCCTGGGCAGGCACGCGCGACAACCTTGAACTGGGCAGTGATCGCGGCGGCATCGACGGGGCCCACATCCTCACGCCGATGCCCTATCTGCTCACGACGGGCTCGATCACCAAGAGCCAGAAACCGCTGCCGATGTACATCCTGGCCCGGCTCAATGTGAGCGGCCAGGGGCTGTCGCTTTCCAATGAGTTTCTGGCCGAGAAGGTCACCATCAAGGACCCGAAGATCAAGGCGATCGCCGACAGGAAAAAAGCCAGTGGGAAACTGCTCAAGGCGGCGGTGACGTTCCCTGGCGGCACCCACGACCTCTGGATGCGCTACTGGCTGTCGGCCAACGGCGTGAACCCCGTCACCGACGCCGATCTGGTGGTGGTGCCGCCGGCCCAGATGGTGGCCAACATGCAGACCGGCACCATGGACACCTTCTGCGTGGGTGAACCCTGGAACCAGCGTCTGGTGAACCAGAAGCTCGGTTACACCGCAGCCCAGACCGGTGAACTGTGGGACAAGCATCCCGAGAAGGCCTTCTCGCTGCGCGCCGACTGGGTGGACAAGCACCCCAAGGCCACGAAAGCGATGCTGATGGCCGTGCAGGAGGCCCAGATCTGGTGCGACGACCCCGCCAATCTCGATGAGATGTGCGAGATCGTGGCCAAGGACCGCTACATCAAGGCCGCCGTTGCCGACATCAAGCCGCGCCTGGCGGGCGAGGTCGACTACGGCGACGGCCGGGTGGTGCAGAACAGCCCCTACAAGATGCTGTTCTGGGAGAGCAACGCCTCGTTCCCCTACAAGAGCCACGACCTCTGGTTCCTCACCGAAGACATCCGCTGGGGCTATCTGCCCCAGGACACCGACACCAAGGCCCTGATCGACAAGGTGAACCGCTCTGATCTGTGGCGCGATGCGGCCAAGACCATCGGCCAGGAGAAGGCCATTCCCGCCAGCGATTCCCGCGGCAAGGAAACGTTCTTCGACGGCGTGGTGTTCGACCCGGAGGATCCCAAGGCCTACCTGGCCGGCCTCACCTTCAAGGCCCTCAAGTGATCCTCCTGCAGCAGATCGCTCCAACGCCCGGGCGTTGCCCCAGCTCCACTTGTCCTGACCCTTTCCAGCGTCGATGACCACCCTCAGTCCCCCGCGCCGGCGGCAAGCCGGTCTCCTCCGCCTGCCTGCCCTACGGCAGGTGCTGCCCTACGTCTTCTGCATCGGCGCCTTCCTGGTGGTGTGGCAGATGCTCTCGGGCCTGCTCGGGGCGAGCCGTCTGCCAGGCCCGGTGAACGTGATCGTCGACACCTGGGACCCCTACATCAGCCAACCGTTCTTCGATGACGGCGGCACCAGCAAGGGCCTGGGCTGGCAGATCCTGATCTCGCTGCAGCGGGTGGCGCTGGGGTATGGCCTGGCAGCCGTGGTGGGCATCTCCATCGGTGGCCTGCTGGGTCTCAACCGCTTCGTCGGCAAGGGCTTCGACCCGGTGGTGCAGGTGCTGCGCACAGTGCCGCCGCTGGCCTGGTTTCCGATCTCGCTGATGGTGTTTCAGGACGCCAACACCTCGGCGATCTTCGTGATCTTCATCACCGCCATCTGGCCGATCATCATCAACACGGCGGTGGGCATCAAGGAGATCCCCCAGGACTACACCAACGTGGCCCGGGTGCTGCGCCTGAGCAAGCGGGCCTACATCCGCAACATCGTTATTCCCGCCACAGTTCCCTATGTATTCACCGGGCTGCGCATCGCCGTGGGCCTGGCCTGGCTGGCGATCGTGGCCGCCGAGATGCTCAAGGCCGACGGCGGCATCGGCTACTTCATCTGGGACGCCTACAACGCCGGCGGCGACTCCAGCTCCAGCCAGATCATCCTGGCCATTCTCTATGTGGGCGTGGTGGGCCTGCTGCTCGACAGGCTGGTGGCCTGGGTGGGGCGCAAGGTGAACCGGGGGGAGAACTGAGATGGCCACCGGACTGCTCACGGTTGATGCCGTCACCCAGACCTTCCCCCTCGACGGGGGTGGTCGCTATGTGGCCCTGCAGGGGGTGAATCTCGACGTCCGCGCCGGGGAGTTCATCACCCTGATCGGCCACTCCGGCTGCGGCAAGAGCACCCTGCTCAACCTGATGGCGGGCCTCAGCCAGGCCACGGAGGGGGGCATCCTGATGCATGGACGCCAGGTCACCGATCCGGGGCCCGACCGGATGGTGGTGTTCCAGAACTACTCGCTGCTGCCCTGGCTCACGGTGCGCCAGAACATCGCCCTGGCGGTGAACACCGTCTATCCCCAGCTTGCGCCCCAGGAACGGCGCGAGATCGTGGAGCGCAACATCCGGCTGGTGAACCTCACGGCCGCCGCCGGTAAGTTTCCGGCGGAACTCTCCGGCGGCATGAAACAACGGGTGGCGATCGCCCGGGCCCTGGCGATCCGGCCCAAGTTGCTGCTGCTCGATGAACCCTTCGGCGCGCTGGATGCCCTCACCCGCGGCAACCTGCAGCAGCAGCTGATGCAGATCTGCCAGGAATCGGAGCTCACCGCCGTGATGGTGACCCACGACGTGGATGAGGCGCTGCTGCTCTCCGACCGGGTGGTGTGCCTGCGCAACGGTCCGGCGGCCGGCATCGGCCGAATCGTGGAGGTGCCCATCCCCCGCCCCCGCGACCGGCTGACGGTGATGGACCACCCCGACTACTACCACCTGCGAGCTGAGCTGATCCACTTCCTGCAGGAGCAGCGCCGGCTCAAACAGGCCTCCCGCCGCACGCCCTGAGCCACCGCCCGGCCCGCCGCCTGCTCCCATTCCCTCAGCACCGATGACCGCCACCGCACCCTCCACCTCCACCGCGACCAGCTCCGCCACCGCCGGCAGCGCCAGTGCCTTTCTGGAATTCCGCGGGGTGGGCCAGGTGTTCCAGACCCGCCGCGGCCCCTTCGAAGCCCTGCGCGACATCAACCTGCAGGTGCAGCAGGGGGAATTCCTGTGCGTGATCGGCCACTCCGGCTGCGGCAAGAGCACCCTGCTCAACATGGTGTCGGGTTTCCTGCGGCCCAGCAGCGGCACCGTGACGCTGCACGGCACGCCGATCGAGCGGCCCGGCCCCGATCGCATGGTGGTGTTCCAGAACTACTCGCTGCTGCCCTGGCTCACGGTGTGGCAGAACGTGGAGATGGCGGTCCAATCCGCGCGCGCCGAGCTCGATTCCACCACGCGCCGCCAGGTGGTGGCCCATCATCTGGAGATGGTGGGGCTGATGGAGGCCCGTACCAAGCGCCCCGGTCAGCTCTCCGGCGGCATGCGGCAGCGGGTGGCGATTGCCCGCGCCCTGGCCGTGAGCCCGGAGGTGCTGGTGCTCGATGAGCCCTTCGGCGCCCTCGACGCGATCACCAAGGAGGAACTGCAGGAGGAACTGCTGGCGATCTGGGAGGAGCAGAAACCCACCGTGCTGATGATCACCCACGACATCGACGAAGCGCTCTTTCTGGCCGATCGGGTCGTGATGATGACCAACGGCCCGTCGGCCACGCTCGGGGAGATTCTGGAGGTGCCGTTCGAACGGCCCCGCAACTACGAGGCCATCCAGGACGACCCCCGCTACGGCCAGCTGCGCAACCACGCCCTCGACTTCCTCTTCCGCCGCTACGCCCACGACGTGGACTGAGTGAGCAGCGCGATCAGCTCACCGGCGCCAGCGTCACCGCCGCCCCCTTGAGCTCGGGCTGCTTGGAGAGCGGGCAGCCCAGCTCATGCATCAGCCGGTTGGCCTCGCAGGCCAGCTCTCCCTGGGCGGCGCCCCAGTGCATCGGCAGGAACACGGTGCCGGGGCGGATGCGCTCGCTGAACTGCACCTTGGCGGTGAGGGCGCCGCGGCGGGAGCGCACCAGTGCCAGGGCTCCGTCCGCCAGGGCGGCTCGGGCCGCGTCCTCGGGATGCACCTCCAGCAGCGGCTCCGGGTGCGCCTTTCCCACCCGTGCCACATGGGCCGTGCGGGTCATGGTGTGCCAGTGGCCCAGCACCCGGCCCACGGTGAGCACCAGCGGGTAGGCGGCATCGGGGGGCTCGGCCAGGCCCAGGGGCAGGTCGGCCCACAGGCGGGCCCGGCCGGAGGGCGTTGGGAAGCGGTGGCCCTGGGGTGCGCCTGGAAAGGGATCGTCGACGGTGTACAGCCGCGCCTGGCCGCCGCCGGGGGCGGTGCCGGCGGGGAAGGGCCACTGCTGGGGGCCGTGCTCGGCCAGGAGCTGGTGGCTGAGGCCGCTGCTGTCGCACACCCGCCCGGCGGTGAGGGCCACGAATTCGGCGTACACCTCCGCCGCGGAGCCATAGCTGAAGGGCTCAACAAAGCCCAGGCGCCGGCCCAGCTCGGCGAATACCGTCCAGTCGGGCCGCGCCTCGCCGGGGGGCTGGCGGAAGGCCCGGCAGAGGGTGACGCGGCGCTCGGAGTTCACCATCACTCCGTCCTTCTCGCTCCACTGGGCCGCCGGCAGCACCAGGTGGGCCACCGCCTCGGTTTCGGTGCCGGCGTAGGCCTCGCTCAGCACCACCAGCGGGCAGCGGGCCACTGCGGCGCGCACCCGATCCAGGCTGGGCAGGCTCACCAGCGGATTGGTGGCCGTCACCCACCAGAGGTCGAGCTCACCGCGCTCCATCGCCTCGATCTGCTGCCAGGCCGTGAGGCCGCTCTGGGGAGCGATCGAGCCCGGTGCCAGGCCCCAGTGGCGCTCCACCTCGGCCCGGTGCTCCGGATTGGTCACGGTGCGGTAGCCGGGCAGCAGCTGGGCCAGACCGCCCACCTCGCGCCCGCCCATGGCGTTGGGCTGGCCGGTGAGCGAGAAGGGCCCGGCCCCCGGCTTGCCGATCTGGCCGCTCACCAGGTGCAGGTTGCAGATCCCGGCCACGGTGGCGGTGCCCTCGCGGCTCTGGTTCACCCCCATCGACCAGAGGCTGAGCACGCCCGCGGCCCCAAGCCACCACTCGGCCAGCTGGAGCAGGTCGGCGGCGGCGATGCCGCACACAGCCGCAGTGCGCTCCGGATCCCAGGCCCGCCAGAGCGTCTCCAGCTGGGCGAAGCCTTCGGTGTGGGCGGCCACGAAGGCCGGATCCACCCCGCCCCGCTGCAGCAGCAGGTGACCCAGGCCGCAGAGCAGGGCCAGGTCGGTGCCCGGCCGGATCGCCAGGTGCAGGTCGGCGGCGTCGCTGGTGGCGGTGGCGCGCGGATCCACCACCACCAGGCGCAGGCCATCGAGCTGTTTGCGCTTGCGCTTGAGCAGGCGCTGAAACAGCACCGGATGGCACTCGGCCGTGTTGGTGCCGATCAGCAACACCAGATCGGCCAGGTCGAGGTCGTCGTAGCAGCAGGGGGGGCCGTCGGAGCCGAGGCTGCGCTGGTAGCCCGCCACCGCCGAGCTCATGCACAGGCGGGAATTGCTGTCGAAGTTGTTGCTGCCCAGAAACCCCTTGAGCAGCTTGTTGGCCAGGTAGTAGTCCTCGCAGAGCATCTGACCGGAGCCGTAGATGGCCAGGGCCTGGGGCCCCCTGGTGGCGAGGGTGGCCTGGATGCGCTGCACCAGCAGGCTGAAGGCCCGCTCCCAGCTGATCGGGGTGAACGGCTGGTCGGTGCGCTCCCGCCACAGGGGCGTGGTGAGCCGGTTGTGGTGCAGGGTCTCGCCCACGGTGGCGCCCTTGACGCACACCTGGCCCAGGGAGGAGGGGTGGTGGCGGTCGCCACGGGCGGTCCACTGGCCATCGGGCGCGGCCTCGCCAGGGACTGGGGCCAGGTTGTCGGGCGGCTTGAGCTCCAGGCCGCAGCCCACGCCGCAGTAGGGGCACTGGGCCCGGGCCGCGACCGGGACGGCGGCTGTGGCCGGGGGGGGCTCTGCTGGGGAGGCCTGTGCTGCCATCGCGAGGCAACCGCCCCCTTCCATCGTTGGAGCATTCGACCAAGCCGATCCGCCCGGCAACAGTGGCGATTGCTACCGAGGGCAGGCCCCCGCGGCGGCGCCCGGGGCCGCCAGACTTGAGATTCCTGTCGCTGCGCTGTTCCCCTGGGCCCCTCCATCGCCAGCACCTGCTTCAGCTTCGAGGCCGACTTCACCGCCGATCTGCGCTGCATCCCGATGGCGGTGCGGCGCAAGCTCGATCTGGCCGGGGTGAAGCTCAAGCTGCAGCACTGGAGCGAACTCAGCGAGAGCGAGCGGGGCGACCTGCTGGCCTGGTGTGATGATCCCGCCGCCATCGAAGCCCTGCGGGCTCACCTGCTGCAGCGCACCGCCGCCCTCAGCGCCGGCCAGGCCAGGGAGCTGCCGCGGCCGGCCGACGAACCCTGGCAGCAGGCCGGGCAGCTGCCGGAGGTGCTGGCGGCCTCCTGCGCCCAGCTGGGCCTGAGCGTGAGCGCCGACGACTGGCGCGCCCTGGATGAACTGCAGCGCTTCGCCCTGGTGAAGCTCAGCCACCCCGGCCACGAACACCGCAACCTGCCGCGGGCCCTGGCTGAGTTCGGCCTGCTGCAGGCATGAGCCTCTCCGGACAGCCAGCGCCCCAGCGCCGTGCTGAAGCCGCACCGCTGCGCTGCTGCCTGCTCAGCGGTGGCGGCAGCCGGCGCATGGGGCGCGACAAGGCGCTGCTGCCCCACCCCGAAGGCGGCACCTGGCTGGAGCGCACGCTGGCACTGCTGGCGGAGCTGGAGGCCCCGGTCACCCTGCTGAGCCGGCACACGGCGCACCTGGAGCTGGCGCATCGGCTGGGAGCACGGCTGGCCGAGGCGCAGGGGTGCCCATCCCCGGCGCCAATCACCAGCATCCGCGAGCCCCCACCCTGGGAGGGGCCCCTGCTGGCCCTGCACCGCCTGATGGAGCAGCACCCGCAGAGCCGCCTGCTGCTCTGCCCGGTGGACATGCCCTGGCTCAGCCTGGAAACGCTGCGGGCCCTGGTGAGCGCAGCTGACGGCGATGGCGCGGCGGCAATCCATCTGGCCCACGACGGCCAGCGCCTGCAGCCCCTGCTGGGGGTCTACCCAAGCTGCGCCTCCGTGCGCGCGCACCTGGCCGAAGCCGTGGACCGGGGCGAGCGGGGCCTGCAGCGCTGGCTGGCCGCCCAGTGCTGCAGGCCGGTGCCCCTGGATCCGCGGGCGCTGCGCAACGTGAACCAGCCGCAGGAGCTCGAAACCCGGGGCGATCAGGCGCCGCGACCGGTCACCGGACCCGAACCCATCTGACCCTCAGGCCAGGCCGGAGCGGGAGGTGGCGCGGGCTCGTGGGCGAGCGGCGGCGCCGAGGCAGGCTTCGCCGCGGCAGGGGTTCACCTCCACCGTCACGTGGACCAGTGACGGGATGCCCTGCAGCAGGCCCTTGTAGTGAGCCGGCTCCTGCGGTTCGTGGGTCACCACCGCGATCGCGGCCGCCAGGCGGCTGGGGGTGATGTGCCACACGTGCAGATCACTGATGCGGGTGTCGCGATCGGTCTCCAGGGCCTCGGCGATGGCGCGCCTGATGGATCCGCTCACCGAGCCGTCGAGCAGGATCACGCCCGTGTCCCGCAGCAGGCCCCAGGCCCACTTCGCAATCACAGCGGCACCAACGAGGCCCATCAGCGCATCCAGCCAGGTCCAGCCGAGCACCTTGCCGGCCGTGAGCGCCACGATCGCCAGCACGGACGTGAGCGCGTCGGCGAGCACGTGCACATAGGCGGCGCGGAGGTTCTGGTCCTGCTGATGGTGATGCGCGTGGCTGGGGGTGTGGGTATGGCCCGTCCCGTGGGCGTGGGCGTGGTGGTTGTGGTGGTGGTCGCGCAGCAGCAGGGCACTGATCACGTTCACCAGCAGTCCGATCGCCGCCACGGCAATCGCCTCATCGAACTGAATCGCCTGGGGCAGCACGAAACGCTCCAGCGACTCCAGCGCCATCAGCGCAGCCACCACCCCGAGGGCGACGGCGCTGGTGTAGCCACCCAGCACGCCCACCTTGCCGGTGCCGAAGCTGAAGCGCGGATCGGCGGCATGCCGGCGCTCGTAGCGGTAGGCGACGATCGTGATCCCGAAGGCGGCCACGTGGGTGGCCATGTGCCAGCCATCGGCCAGCAGGGCCATGGAGCCGTAGACGCTGCCGGCCACGATCTCGGCCACCATCGTGACCGCGGTGAGCAGCATCACGATGCGGGTGTTCCTCTCCGCGCGGCTCCGGTCCTCGCGGAAGTCGTGCCCGTGCCGCCAGGGCTGGAGATCGTGGTGATGCATGGCGCAGTGGTGGATGAAAGAGGTGCCAGCCCTTTCATGCTGGATGCGGTCCGAGCACCCAGCCACCACCGCCACGCCATAGCGTGCGCGGATGACCAGGGTTCCTCCCCTCGACCGCCTCGGCAGGCCGCTCGGGGTGCTGCGGCTCTCGCTCACGGCCCGCTGCAACCTGGCCTGCCCCTATTGCCTGCCCGATGGCGTGGAGCCCCCGGGGCTGCTCACCCTCCGGCAGCGCCTGGCGGTGATCGAGGCCGCCGTGGCACTGGGCGCGGGCAGCCTGCGGCTCACCGGCGGCGAACCACTGCTGCATGACGGCCTGGAGGCGTTGATCGCCGCCGCGGCGCCACTGCGGGAGCGGGGTCTGCGGGAGATCGCCCTCACCAGCAACGGCGTGCTGCTGAGCGCGGAGCGGGCCCGAACCCTGCGCGCCGCCGGCCTGCAGCGGATCACCCTCAGCCTCGATGGCACCACGGGAGAGTCCGTGGGCCGGATGGCCGGGGCCGGCGGAGCGGATCCCGGGGAGCGGGCACGGCGGGGGCAGGTGCTGCTGGCGAAGGTGCTGGCCGCGATCGAGCACGCCCGCGCCGCCGGCTTCGATCCGCGCAGAGGTGAGCTGAAGCTCAACGCCGTGATCCAGCGCGGCGTCAACGACGACCAGCTGCTGCCCCTGGCGGCCCTGGGGCGCGAGCGGGGCCTGGAGCTGCGCCTGATCGAGTTCATGGACGTGGGCACCCGCAACGGCTGGCAGCCCGAGACGGTGCTGAGCGCCGCCGAGATGGTGGATCGGATCGGCCACCGCTGGCCCCTCGAACCCCGGGGCCGCGGCGCCCACGGCACCGCCAGCCGCTGGCGCTACGGGGATGCTGGCACCGGTGGCAGTGGCAGCACAGGTGGCGGGGCCCATCTGGCGGTGGTGGCCTCGGTGACCGCCCCCTTCTGCGGCGACTGCAACCGCCTGCGCGTCACGGCCGACGGCATCGCCTACACCTGCCTGTTCGCCGCCCCCGGCAGCGGCCTCGACCTGCGGCCCTGGCTGCAACCGCAGCCCGATCCAGTGGGCCTGCGCCAGGCCCTGGCCGATCGCTGGCGGCGGCGGCAGGACCGCTACAGCGAGGAGCGGCAGGAGCTGTGGCAGGCGAGCGCACCGCAGCATCCGACAACGAGCCGCCACGCCGAAATGGCCTACCTGGGGGGGTGAGAGCTGGCCGGCAGCAGGCAGGCCCGCCGCCAGCCAAGAGTGCCCTGACCCGGGCCGGCCTCGCGCCGGTGCAGGGGCCGGTGCAGACGCCGGTGGAGGCGATCCAAGTGGAACTGCGCGCCTGGGAATGGCAGGAGCTGCGCCACCACCACGGCGGACTGGAGCTGGTGATCACCCGCGAGGCGCTGCTGCTGCAGAGCTGAGGTGAACCGCGGCACCGCCTCAGGAGCCGGATCCCTCCGCGGGAGCGGCGGCTGACCAGCGCACCGGATCGCCCACCGCCAGCGGGCCGGGTTGGACCACGCTCAGGCGGATGCCGGCGGTGACCCGGTTGTGGCGGGCGGTGGCGCGCAGGATCTCCGGAGCTTCCGGCAGGTCTCCCTGGGCGAGGGTGGTGATCACGCAGCGGGGGCAGCCGCCGTCCACGCGCAGCACCAGGCTCTCGCCGATGGCCAGGGTGCCGCCCTCCCAGCACTCCTCCACGAAGCCCTCCACCGCCCCGACGGGTTCGATCAGCAGGTTGGGGCGGAAGCGCTCCACGGCGAAATCGAGCTCGGGTTCGAGCCGGCGCAGGGTGGCCAGCGTGGCGGTGCTGATGGCATGGATCGGGCAGGCATCGAAGAACGTGCCCTCCGGCAGCACCAGTTCGTTGGTCACGTTCTGGAAGGCGCGCCCCTCCACCTCCGGCCAGTACTGATCCAGGCTGGCGCCCGCCGGCGCCTGATCCAGCAGGGTCACGCCGCGCCCCAGCCGCTCGGTCAGACGCTCCACCAGGGCGGGGTCGTCGCTGCGCAGGGTGATGGGGGGCGCGTCGGGGCCGGCCAGCGGTCCGCACACCGCCACCGGCGGCAGGGGCTCACCGGAGCGGGGGTCGTCCAGATAGCGGGCGCTGTAGGCCAGCAGATCCACCCAGCGGCGCGGGTTCTTGGCGCTGGCCACCCGCCGCGTCTGCGGATCCCAGAGGGCATAGCCGCGGTCGCCCACCACACCGCGTGGCTCCACCTCCAGCCGCTCCAGCCGTTCGCCCAGCATCGATTTCACCGGGTAGCGCCAGAGCGCCTGCACGTGCCCCACCAGCTCCATCGCCATCACTCCGGTCCGCCCCTGGCCTGCTGGGCACTGTCGATGGCGCGCCGCCCGTCCCGGGTGCCGATCGCTACGAATCGCGCCGCCAGCCTCAGCGCCCGCGCACCAGCACCGGCACCCGCTTGAAGGCCGGCGTGCCGCTCTGGGGGTCACTCACGGCCCGCATCAGCACATTCGCTTCCGGGTAGAACATCAACGCCGCGCCGCGGCGGATCGAGCCGGGGATCAGCTCGATCCCCTCCAGCGCGCCCTCCTCCCCCTGCACGGTCACCCGCTGGTGGGCGGCCAGGCCGCTGGCGGCCAGATCCTCCGGGTTGATCAGCAGCGTCTGGCGGTGCGGCATGCCGCGGTACTGGTCGCCGTTCTTGTAGACGACGGTGTTGTGCTGGCCGTAGCTGCGGGCGGTGATCAGGCTGAGCACCAGGCCCCGCTCATCCGGCGCCAG
>SLIG01000131.1 GCA_007135755.1 Cyanobium sp. | reverse complement strand
GGCTGCGCACCAGCACCCCCAACTCCGAGCCGTAGCGCAGCTCCAGCAGCACCTCCACCGCCATGGCCCGAGGGCCCGTCGTCAGGGCGATGGAGGCGTTGCGGTTGTCGAACCAGATGAAAGTGCCCCCCAGCTCACTGACCTGCCGGGTGATGGCATCGCGCACCACCTCACCATCCTCCACAGGAGCGAGCACGGCTTCCAATCGGGCCATGGCTACCCGGCACCAGAGGGTGATTCACCATTCTCGAAGGCCTCGTCCAGTCCTGGGGGCCAGGAATGAATGCCTTCACCGGCTGTGGCCCGTCTGGGCCGCTTCTCCATCAGTGCCCTGCGCATCGGCGCCAGCAATGGATCTCGGCGGCCGTCGCCCAAGGCACCGACAGACCCAACCCCCTCTGCTAGTACGGGTGTACGCATGGGGATGGGTCATGGGCAGTCGACTGCAACGAGCCGCCGCGGACAACAGCGGGACTCTGGATCAGCCCGTTGAGGAGTGGCCCTTCCTCGATCAGCAGGTGCTGGTGCCAAGCCGCAGCAGCAAGGTCTGCATGACCTGCCACTGGTTCAGGCACCACAGCGGCGTCAACTGCATCCCCCTGCTCACTTGCCAGCTTCACCAAGGCCTGTTGGCCCAGGGTGAGCACCTGGTGGCGCGCTGCCAGAGCTGGACCGACGACATGGCCCGCCAGCGCGGCTGGGCGCCGGAAGCGGGCTGAGCCGGCGCTGGCCGCCAGGGGCTGCACTTCCGCCCGACCCGCCGGGAGCATCAGATGCAACTGCTGGTGATCACCACCTGCGAGTTGCCCAGCGAGCAGGAGATGCCTTTGCTGAAATCGCTCCGGGAGCTGAGTGTGGCTGATCACCGAAGCTCTGGGGTGAAAAACGCAAGGCGGGCTGCGCAACCTGCAACCCCCAGTGGTGATCGCCACCATCACCCAAACCGATCCACCCACCACCAAGCTGCACTCTTGAACCGATGGCCACATCCTTTCCAATGAGCCACCGCCGTCAGCCCCGGCGCTATCGCCTGGTGGATCAACACGGCCAGCCCCACCCGGAGCTCGACCAGGACTTCGAATCGTTGGAGGAGGCCTGGGATTTCGCCACCCAGTGGTGGAACACCATCGGCGGTCTTGGTGCCAGCAGCAGAGCCAACAGCCCCATCGGGCTCGGGGTGGAAGTGAGCACCGAAAACGGCCACTGGCGCACCCTGCGCCATCCGCAGGGCTGAATTACCCCTGAAAACTTCCACCGCCTGATCTCTGCAAAGGTGAACCACACAGGCCACCCCTGCCCTGGCCCGCCCGTCCCCATCCGATCAGGCCCAGGCCAGCCCGCAGCCCACCGAGGTGCTGGCGGGCTCGATCGAGCGCGTCACCTTCCATAACGCCGAGAACGGCTTCTGCGTGCTGCGCATCAAGGCCCGCGGCCACCGCGATCTGGTGACGGTGGTGGGCCACGCCGCCGAGATCAGCGCCGGTGAATGGGTGACGCTGAGCGGCAGCTGGGTGAACAGCCGGGAGCACGGCCAGCAGTTCAAGGCCGCCTTCCTCAGGGCCTCAGCGCCCACCACCGCCGAAGGGATCGAGAAGTACCTGGGCTCGGGGATGATCCGCGGCATCGGCCCGATCTATGCCAGCAAGCTCGTGGCGACCTTTGGCGCAGAGGTGTTCGAGGTGATCGAGCAGGCCCCCGAACGCCTGCGGGAGGTGCCCGGCATCGGCCCGGTGCGGGGGCACCGGATCAGCCAGGCCTGGGCCGATCAGAAGGTGGTGCGCGAAATCATGGTGTTCCTGCACAGCCATGGCGTCGGCACCGCCCGGGCGGTGCGGATCTTCAAGACGTACGGCAACGACGCCGTGCAGGTGATGGCGGAGAACCCCTACCGCCTGGCCCGCGACATCCGCGGCATCGGCTTCCGCACCGCTGATGCGATCGCCGCACGGCTGGGCATCGAGCCTGCGGCGATGATCCGCCTGCGGGCCGGCATCAGCTACGCCCTGCTGGAGGCCAGCGGTGAGGGCCACTGCGGTCTGCCCAGCGCCGAACTGCTCAAGTTGGCCGGTGAGCTGCTGGCGGTGGAGCGGCCCAGTGGGCCCCTTGATGAAAGCGGCGTCACCACGCGGGTGCCCCTGGAGAGCGGCCTGATCGAGAGCGCCCTGGACCTGGAGCTGCGCGAGGGCTCGGTGGTGGCCGACACCCTGGCCGCTGAACCGGCGATCTTCCTTTCAAACTTGCACCGCGATGAGCGCCGCATCGCGGCGGCCCTCCAGGCGCTGGGGGCCGGCCTCCCGCCCTGGGGAGCCATCGATTCAGCCAAAGCCATCCCCTGGGTGGAGCAACGCCTGGGCCTGGAGCTGGCCGCCAGCCAGAAGCAGGCGGTGGAGCAGGCCCTGGCGGCCAAGGTGCTGGTGATCACCGGTGGGCCGGGGGTGGGCAAGACCACCTTGATCAACGCCATCCTGCGCATCCTGGCGGCCAAGAAGCTGCGGATCCTGCTCTGCGCCCCCACCGGCCGGGCCGCCAAGCGGATGGGCGAAACCACCGGGCTGGAGGCCAAAACGATCCACCGGCTGCTGGAGTTCGACCCGGCGGCCTTTGGCTTCAAGCGCAATGCCGAGCTGCCGCTGG
>SLIG01000191.1 GCA_007135755.1 Cyanobium sp. | reverse complement strand
GGCCTGTGGCGATCGGCTTGCCATCCCCCACCGGCTTGCCATCCCGCCAGCGCCGCAGCGAACCGTCCCAGCCGACGCTGATGAGCTCGCCGTTCTTCAGCTCGATCAGGCTGCTCACCACCCCCTGGCCCGTGGCGATCGGCTTGCCATCGCCAACCGGCTTGCCATCCCGCCAGCGCCGCAGTGAGCCCTCAGAGCCACCGCTGATCAGGTCGCCGTTCTTCAGCTCGATCAGGCTCCACACGCTCCCCTGGCCTGTGGCGATCGGCTTGCCATCCCCCACTGGCTTGCCATCCCGCCACCGCCGCAGCGAACCGTCAAGGCCACCACTGATCAGCTCGCCGTTCTTCAGCTCGATCAGGCTCCTCAGGCTTCTCTGGCCGGTGGCGATCGGAGCCGAACGCGCCATGTTGGCCATCACAGCCTCCTGCAGGCTCTGGCTCAGCTTGGCCGCCTCCCAAGGCTTGTAGCCATCCAGCAGCGGCTTGGCCGCCGCCAAGCCATACACCACACTCAGGAAAGGATCACTCGTGATCACCGCCCGATGGGTGGCCTCGAACTGCGCCGCCTGGGCTGCCCGCGCCCGCTGCAGCTGCAGGAAAGCGAGCCCACCAGCGCTGCTGATCACGGCGAAGGCGCCTGCCGCGGAGCCCTGCAGAATCCGCCGCTGGCGCACGGCGCGTTGCTGACTGGTTTGGATGAAGGCGCGCAGCTCGGGGTGGAGCTGATCGCCCCGTTCAGCCAACCAGGCCCGGCCCCTCGCCAGCTTCAGGCCGCTGAGCAGCGCTCGGGGCTGGTCGGCTGGTGACGCCTCCTGCCACTGGGCCAGGTCCTGCTCCAGCTGCTGGCTGCCGAGCAGGAAATCGCGGGAGTCATCCAGCCAGCCGCGCAGCAGCGGCCATACCCGCAGCAGCGCTTCGTGGGCCACCTCCACCGTGCTGGGCTGCCCCTCGCCTTGGCGGCGCACCAGCAGACGGGCAGCCACCAGCGCCTCCAGCAACTGCCGGGCCGCCTGCGGCAGCGAGTCCCAGACGGCGGCACGACTTGCGTAGCCCCCCTGCTCGCTCACCCGCACCATCGCCGGCACAAACGCTTCCCGCAGCGCCTTCAGGCTCGCCTCACCCGGCCGCTGGATCCGGAGCACGCCATCGGCCGCCTGCTTCACCGCGTTCTCCAGTGGCGAAAGACCGGCGGGCGGATCCCCTAGGGCCTGATAGTCGCTCAGGGAGAGCACCCCATCGGCGCCGTAGCGGTTGTGGATCTGCTGCAGTGCAAAGGCCAGCAGGGGCAGCGCGTCTTCCGTGCCGGTGTCGTGGATGGCACGCTCCACGAACGCTGGCTCCACCTTCAGACCAGCCACCCGCGCCGGCCCCTCGATGATCTCCCGGTATCGCTCAAGCGAAAGCGGCCCAAGCGGGAAGGTATTGAGGATGTTCACCAGTTCCGGTAGGGATTGCAGTGAGCCCATGGCATCGGACCGGATTGTCATCACCGCCTGCAGCGGCAGAGGCGGCTGCAACGCCGCCGCCAGCACGGCCACAAACCGGTCCCGCTCCGCTGCTTCGGCCACCGTGAACAACTCCTCCGCCTGGTCGATCGGCAGGAGAACCTGGGCTTCCGGCGTGCCGGCAGCCAGGCGCAGATCCGCCGCCCAGCTGGCCACGAGGCTGACCAGGGCTGGGGCACCAGCTGTGGTGAGCAGCTGCTGATGCAGCACCCGCCAGGCCTCAGGCCGCTGCAGGGCCAGCGCCAGGGTCTGGGCCAGACCCTCCAAGGGCCGCGCCTGGGGCCGCAACATCGGCAGCACCAGCCACTGGTGCCCCGCCCGCCGCAGCCGCGGCAGCACCCCTGCCCGCAGCAGAGACGACTTGCCCGATCCCGACGATCCTTGGATGACGAGCAGCTGCGCCCCTCCCTGCACCCTGCGGGTGTTGAGCCGCTCGATCACCGTTCGCCAGTCGTTGTCGCGGCCAAAGAACACTGGCGCGTCCTCCGCCTGGAACACCATCAGCCCTGGGAAGGGAGATCTGCTGGGATCACTTGGTGGCGGCCAGGTAAAGCCACCCTGATCCTGAAAGGCGATGCGCTCCAGCTCGCGCCGCAGCTGCTCCAGCCCCGCCGGCCGGTCGTGGCGCAGATCGAGCCGCTGCAAATCTGCCGCGATCGGTTTCTCAGCGGCCGCCTCGTCGGTTTGCACCAACTGGAAGATCGGTTTGCCCACCGCACGCGCCTGGGTGAACTCGGCAAAGCACCAGCGGGAGGCACTCCAGTTCGGCGTCTGCAGGATCAGCAGGGCCTGGCAGCGCTGGATCTGCTCGTAGAGCGTGCGCTCCCAGTCGGCGCCAGGCGGGATGCCGCTGTGCTTGTCGAAATCGAGAAAGGCCGGCGCGAATCCCTGCTCATCCAGCCAGGCCTTCAGCTCCGCTGCAGCGGCGTTGTCGCGGCTGGAGTGGGAGAGGAAGACGCGGGCCATTGGTCAGGAGGCACTGAGGCATAGGGCGGCCATACATCCCATTATAGGGCACCTCGAAAAATCATAATAGGGCTTGATTCAGCGTGTTATACAGCTATAATCTAATCAAGTAGATGCGCGTGAGTCGTGAGCCAGAGAGGCTTTTGGGACGAACAGCAAAGAG
>SLIG01000051.1 GCA_007135755.1 Cyanobium sp. | reverse complement strand
GTACCGCGTCCACCCGCCGGTCGTGACCCCGTTGAGGCTGGCGATCACCGGGATCTGCAGCCAGCGGCGGGCCTGCTCGATCAGGCGCAGGTAGAGGTCCTGCCCCTCGTGCATCACCGCCGACTCGGGCAGGTAGCTGAGGGCCTCGCTGTAGCTCTCGGCACCGTGGCTGGCATGCCAGTTGAGATCGAGTTGTTCCTGCTCGATCTGCTCCTCGAACAGCGAGTGCAGCACCACCGCCGCGGCCCCGTGGCGCTCCAGCTCCTGCAGCTGCTCCACGTGCTCGCTGAGGGGCCAGGCGGCGCCCACCACCAGGGGGGTGCGCAGGGGCAGGCCGAGGTAGGTGGTGCTGAGGTCCACGGCGGTGTTCACGCTCATGACGCACCTCCCGGCTCGCTGCCGCCGTCGGTGCCCTGGCCGGCGAGGGCGCGGTAGGCGGCCCAGCGGCGGTCGAGCTGGGCCTGGGCGGCGCGGCCCAGCTCCCGGGCCCGCTCGGGCTGGCTGTAGCGCAGCATCCGGAAGCGGTTTTCCGCCGCCATGCCCTCCTCCAGCTTGCGCCGCGGCGCCGGACTGTCCAGCTGCAGGGGGTTCTCACCCCGCTCGGTGCGGCGCGGGTCGTAGCGGTAGAGCAGCCAGCGGCCTGTGTCCACCGCCAGCTTCTGGTGAGCCATGCCCTTGGCCATGTCGATGCCGTGGGCGATGCAGTGGGAGTAGGCCAGGATCAGCGACGGCCCCGGGTAGCTCTCGGCCTCCAGGAAGGCGCGGATGGTGTGCTCGTCGCGGGCGCCCATGGCCACACTGGCCACGTAGATGGTGCCGTAGGTCATGGCCATCAGGCCCAGGTCCTTCTTGCCGGCGGGCTTGCCGGAGGCGGCGAACTTGGCCACCGCCCCCAGCGGCGTGGCCTTGGAGGCCTGGCCGCCGGTGTTGGAGTACACCTCGGTGTCGAGCACCAGGGCGTTGACGTCGCGGCCGGCGGCGAGCACGTGGTCGAGGCCGCCGAAGCCGATGTCGTAGGCCCAGCCGTCGCCGCCCACCAGCCACACGCTCTTCTTCACCAGGGCATCGGCCAGCTCCAGCAGCCGGCGGACGCCATCCGCGGTGGCATCCGCCGGGTCCGCCGCCCCCTCCAGCAGGGCCTGCAGCCGGCGCTTGAGCTCGGCCACCCGCTGCCGCTGCTCGGCGATGCCGGCCTCATCGCCCTGGTCGGCCTCGCGCAGAGCGTCCACCAGGGCCGGCGGCAGCTGATCGGCTGGGAGTTCAGCGGCCAGGCGCTGCAGCAGATCGAGGGCCATCTGGCGCTGCTGATCGAGGGCCACGCGCATGCCGTAGCCGAACTCGGCGTTGTCTTCAAAGAGGGAATTGCTCCAGGCCGGGCCCCGGCCCTCGGCGTTGGCGCTCCAGGGGGTGGTGGGCAGGTTGCCGCCGTAGATCGAGCTGCAGCCGGTGGCGTTGGCGATCAGCATGCGGTCGCCGAACAGCTGGCTGGCGAGCTTCAGGTAGGGCGTTTCGCCGCAGCCGGCGCAGGCCCCGGAGAACTCGAACAGGGGCTGCTGCAGCTGCTGCTGGCCGATCTTGTGCAGGTTGAGCCCGCCCCGCGGCGCTTCCGGCAGCTGCAGGAAGAAGTCCCAGTTGGCCCGGGCCTGCTCCCGCAGGGGCCGCTGCGGGGCCATGTTCAGCGCCTTGCGTTTCGGCTCGCTGCGGTCGCGCGCCGGGCACACCTCCACGCAGAGGTTGCAGCCGGTGCAGTCCTCCGCCGCCACCTGGATGGTGAACGTCTGGCCGTCGAAGGCGTGATCGCGGGCCGGGGCGGTGCGGAAGCCCACCGGCGCGGCGCCGAAGGCCTGGGGTGCGGCCACCTTGGCGCGGATCACGGCGTGGGGGCACACCATCACGCACTTGCCGCACTGCACGCAGAGATCGCTCTCCCACACCGGCACCTCGGCGGCGATGTTGCGCTTCTCCCAGCGCGCGGTGCCCACCGGCCAGGTGCCGTCGCAGGGCAGGGCGCTCACCGGCAGAGCGTCGCCGCGGCGCTCCAGCATCGGCGCGATCACATCCCGCACGAAGGCCGGCGCCTGCTCCAGCCGCTCGGCCATGGAGGGCTCGGCGGCGGCTCCAGCCACGCCGGCATCGGCAGCCGCCGCGGCCTGGCTTGCGGCGGCATCGAGCTGCCGCCAGTCGAGTTCATGGAGATGGTCGAGGCTGGCGTCGAGGGCGGCCAGGTTCATGGCCACCACCGCCTCCCCCTTGCGCCCGTAGGTCTTGCGGATCGAGGCGCGGATGCGCTCGATCGCCTCCTCGCGGGGCAGCACGCCGCTCACCGCGAAGAACCCCGCCTGCATGACGGTGTTGATGCGCGAGCCCATGCCGGCGTCGCGGGCCACACCGCTGGCGTCGATCACCCACACCCGCAGCTGCTGCTCGCGGATCTGCCCGCGCAGGCCCTGCGGCAGGCGGCTCCAGCTCTCGGCGGGCGCATAGGGACTGTTGAGCAGGAACACCCCGCCGGGCTCGATGCCGTCGAGCAGGTCGAAGCGGCCCAGGAAATCCCACTGGTGGCAGGCCACGAAGGTGGGCCGCTGGATCAGGTAGGTGGAGCGGATCGGCCGGGGCCCGAAGCGCAGGTGCGACACCGTGACCGAGCCGGATT
>SLIG01000189.1 GCA_007135755.1 Cyanobium sp. | reverse complement strand
CTCGGGCTGGTGCCATGTGGAGGTGATTCATGGCGGCGAGAGCTTTGTCGCGCTGGCCGAGGCGCTGCAGAACGCCCTGGCCCTCTGCGGCGGGGTGCCGGCGGAGCACCGCACCGACAGCCTCAGCGCCTGCTTCCGCAATCGCGACGGCAGCTACGCCGGTGACTACACCAGCCGTTACCGCGAGCTCTGCGCCCACCTGGGTGTGATCGCCACCCGCAACAACCGCGGTGTGGCCCACGAGAACGGCGCCATTGAGGGCCCGCACCGGCACTGGAAACACCGGCTGGAGCAGCAGCTGATCCAGCGCGGCAGCAGGGATTTCGCCACCGAGGCCGAGTACCGCCAGCTGGTGGCTCAGGTCAACGCAGACCTCAACAACCGGCCGAGCGTGCAGGGGAAGCTGGCGATCGAGCAGTTGCATCTGCGGCCGCTGCCGGTGGAGCGCTTTGCCGACTACGAGCCTGTGGTGGCGCGGGTGCGGAGCACCAGCACGATTGAGGTGCGCTGCGTCACCTACAGCGTCCCCTCACGGCTGATCGGTCAGCAGCTGAGCGTGCATCTGCGCCACGACCGGCTGGATCTGTTCCTGCGCAGCCAGTTCGTCGAAACCTTGCCGCGTCTGCATGCCCGCAAAGGGCAGAAGGCGCTGCGACGGATCGACTTCCGCCACGTGATCGAAAGCCTGCGCCGCAAACCCCGCGCCCTGCTGCGTGCCCAGCTGCAGGACGACATTCTCCCCGGCGAGAACTGGCGGCGGCTGTGGCGAGCGCTGCTGGCGGCTCTGCCGCCGGATGAGGCGGCCAAGGTCATGGTCGATGCCCTCCATGTCGCCGCCCGTACCGACGACCTGGCCTGCGTGGAGCGCTATCTGCGCCGTCAGCTCCGCCGCGGTGAGCTGAGCCTCACCGCCCTGCGTGACCACTACGGCCTGCGGCCCCCCAGGGGCCTGACGGCCATGCCCCAACTCGACATTCCCGAACACACCCTCAGCAGCTATGACGAACTCCTGGGTGGAACCCCCCAGCCGGCCGGCGCTGGAAACAGCCCTGCCATCCCTGTTGAAACAGCTGAAACTGGCGCAGTTCCGCAGCCAGTGGCAGGCGGCCGAGCAGCAGGCCACAGCCGATGGCTGGAGCCCGGCCAGCTACCTCTATGTGCTGGCCGAGCAGGAGCACCAGCAGCGGCACCAGGCCCGGCTGCGACGGCTGTTGCATGAGGCCCAGCTGCCGGTCCCCAAGACCCTGGCGGATGTGGACTGGGGCGCCATCCCCGATCTGGACCGCGCCCAGATCGAGCAGCTCGCCCACGACACCGGCTGGCTGGACCGGGCCGAGAACCTGCTGCTGTTCGGCCCCAGCGGTGTGGGCAAGACCCATCTGGCAGCCGGGATCTGCCGCAGCCTGATCGCCCTGGACCGCTCGGCGCGCTTCTACTCGGCCACCACGCTGGTGCAGGAGCTGCAGCGGGCCAAGGCCGACTACGCCCTGGCCAAGGCCCTGACCCGCCTCGATCGCTTTGCTCTGCTGGTGATCGACGACATCGGCTACGTGCGCAAGGACGAGGCCGAGACTTCGGTGCTGTTCGAGCTGGTGATGCACCGCTATGAGCGCAGGTCTCTGCTGGTGACGTCCAACCAGCCGTTCAGCGAGTGGGAGAACGTGTTCTCCACCAGCGCCATGACCGTGGCGGCGGTGGACCGGCTGGTGGACCACAGCACCTTGATCCAGATCAACGGCGAGAGCTACCGCCGCAGGCGCGCACGGCGTGCGGGAAGTCCTGCCAGGAGCTGATTCATCGCCCTGACCAGGCGTCAATTACCCGCCAACCGCCCCCGGCAACAGCGCGGCCCACCCCCCTGCCATGGCAGGGGGGTGGGGGACCTACCCGCCTACGTAATTGACGCGAGCCGCCTACGTAGTTGACACCGGGCAGGTCGTGCCCCCCATAAGGGGACAATCGTTGAACCGGTTCGATTCGTCACGGTTGTTGTGCAGGGTGGGCGGCAGTGTGAGCTCCTCTGCAACAAAACCATGACGATGGGCACCTGCCTCTACCGCAATACCAGCAATCAGATGGTGGTTCTGCGTTGTATTGGCCCGGAGGCATTCTTCCAGGAAAAGGTGATCTTCCCGTTCGAGGATTGGCTGTTTCGTTGTCCCCCTCACAGCCGAGTCGACATCTGGACCCATGGCCCCACTGGTGCGGAACAACTCGACTCCATCCACTCGGAAGAATTGCTGCTGTCAACCAAGGTTGTTGCCCCCGCATGGGGACCGGCCAAGGGGAACCCCAGCGCCTCAGCTTTTCCCTACGACTGGCCTGTCTCCTGCTGAAAAGCCGAGCGATCACCATCTGCTTCCTGTGGGCCCAAAAAATCCCCGGAGGGCTCCCGATCTCGCGACCTCTCAGCAGGCGAGCGGTTTGTCCCAGCTGTTGTGGCGCAGGCGCTTCCCGATCAGACTCTGCCCGAGAGGAACACCACGGCCAGCAACAAGGCCGCTAACACGAGCTCACTCAGCATCGTCTCCATCGGTCTGACCGCTTGGCTGCTAAGACCCCACTCTCTGCCGACAGACGTTGCCCTTGCACCCCCCAAGTGGGGGCAAAGCCTCCCCGAATGGGGACTGGGCCTCCGGCACCCTCCCGCAGCAGGCTGATCAGCGAACCGGTCCAAGCTGGACCCCCTTGCCCGCCCTGCTGCCATGGCCACCTACAAGGTCACCCTCGTGAATGCCAATGAGGGACTGAACCGCACCATCGAATGCGGCGACGATCAGTCAATCTTTGATGCGGCGGCAGATCAAGACATTGATCTACCGGTGTCATGCCGCGCTGGCTCCTGTTCATCCTGCGCCGGTAAGTTGTTGAATGGCTCTGTGAAGCAGGACGATCAGGCCTTCCTGGATGAAGATCAGATCGCGGCCGGTTTTGTGCTCACCTGTGTGGCCTTCCCCACATCGGATTGCACCATCGAAACCCATGCCGAGGAATCCCTTTATTAAACGGCATGAATTAGGAAGACCGCGGTTGACAGGAGTACCGCACTTATGAGCATGTAACCACCTCGCGGTGCGCGGGAATCGCCGGAGTGTGGGTGGTAGAGAGGTCGTAGCAAACGTGCAACTTAGTTGTATTCGCCGTGAGCTGCCTGCTTCGTCACTGTGACCTGCCCCACTTTCTGGCCGGAGAAGCGCAACAACTCATCGCCGGGGTATTTGTAGCCCAGAAATGGCGATCTGGGCGACATCGTCGGCGGTGGCAGCCGCAATCACCGCTTGGCGCAGGGCTGCTTCGTCATGCATCCTGGAGAGACAGGCCTTCAGCTGATCGAGGGAAATGGTTGTGGTTCGAAGTTGTCCTGGTGCAGGGCTGCCACATCCTGATCCACCAGGGCCAGTCGTTCCATCACCAGGGCCATATCCAAGGCAGTGAGCTCGCCATCATCGCCCCATTTCAGACAGGTGCGTCCCAGGCAGCTGTTGGCGTTGGTCGTCATGGGGGTACTCGCCGTGGCGAGGCTCCTTGCTTTCGATGGATCCAGTGTGGAGCGCGTGGGCCTGGCTGTGATGCCCCCAACAGGGGGTAATTACCGATGATGGCCTGTGGCAGCCACAGCGCCATCAACCGCCACCAGCTTGCGCGGATCGAACGGGGCTTTCAGGATGCCGCCAGCTCGCGAGACAGCAGTAGATAGAGATAGTCGGGGTCGCGACACTGCTTAGGCAGGCAATGGTGCAGCATTGCCTGCCGCTGCCAGCAGACGGTACGGCGGGCCATGGTTGCACTGTTGCCCTCCCGGGCGAGGATCCGCAACGCTTTGCAGTAGAGGCAGCTCACCCACGGTCAGGGATGGGGCTGGATCTTTTGCCTTCGCCATCGACCCTGCCTGCCATGAATCGCTTCTCCATGCAAGAAGCCGCCTGTCACCGCCCGTGGGCTTGCGACGCAACTCGACGTGATGACCCTGATCAGGGATGATTGCAGGCCGGCGGCACGTTGCTCGTTTCCTCTCCCTGGCGCTCACGGAGTGTGTGACCGTCACCGACCGTGGCCGCAGTGACCATCAGGGACTGCCGCAGCAGCACGTTTCTGCGCACGGCAGCAGTCTGAAGGGGGCCAGCAGGCCATGATAAAGATCTGGGGTTATGCCCTTCCGCTTCAGCCGCTCCGCCCGTCTGGGCCCCCTACGCTTCAACGTCGCCAAGAGCGGCCAGAGTTCGATCACCGTCGGCGGCCGCGGTGCGGCCTACAACATCCCGCTGGGGCGACCAGGCGGTGCCCGCACCACCGTGGAGCTGCTGGACTGCCAAACAGCCGCAAGCTCGGGCCCGGCCAACTGGAAGCCTTCAAGGGCAGCATGCTCTCCATGCTGCAACGGGAGTTGTTTGGAGCGGAAGCGCTGGGTCAGCGTCTCTGGGAGCAAGGCACCGTGAGCCTTCTGCCCGCCGATGGATCGCTCAGTGGCAGGCTGTAAGGCTGGCTGGCGGTGATCGCAACACCGGAAGCAATGGCGGACTCCAGACCTGGGCCCGCAGCCAGGACGACGCCAAGCGGCGGGCCCACCGCTGCATCGAGGCAGCGGAAGAGGCCTCACTTCTGGCGGCTGGGCGGGGCTGGCTGGGCTGAGGGCACCCTTCCTTGCGCTTCCGGGCCAAACAGGGGGCCTAGATCTTCCAGGGCGGAATGCCGGCGCAGCCGTTCCTCCATCTGCCGCAGTGTGCCTCGCAGATCGGACGTGCCGCTCGTTGTTGCCTGGTGGCCGTCGTTGCGGTGAGGCGTACCGCTGGGCTGGTGTTCGACCATCTCTCGTTCCAGTGCAATGTCTGACTTCACTGTGGCGGATTGGGCGGGTTCCGCGTATAAAGCATCATCCCCGCAGAGCTCTTGGCGGCCCAAGGATGGAGCCGGAACGAGAGCGATACCCCTGCATGCGTGAGGTTGTGTTCCGCGTTGTACGCGAACGCCCTGGTCAACTGGACGCCCAGGCCGAAACCCTGCCCTTCCGCATCGCGGCTCCCACCCTGGAGGAGCTGCAGCATGAGGCCCGTGAGTCGCTGATCAACCACCTCGGCCCTGCCCATTGCACCTACCAGGTGCGGGTGCGCCGCAACCAGAGCCCAGCGGTGAGCGCGATCCGGCCGCTACGGCGCCTGCCTGCTCCCCGCAGCTGAAACACTCCCAAACTGGGATCAGGCCCCAACGGGAGGGCTGATCCTCATGCCCGAGCCGACTGCCTCCATCCCAGGCCCGGAGCCGCTGGAGCTGCCGGCCGGGGTCCACCAGCTCTGCAGCTGCGGCCGCAGCCGTCACGGCTGGTTCTGCGATGGCGCCCATCTGGGCACGGGCCGGGTGTCCTACGAACTCAGGCTGAGCGAGGCGGCCACGGTGCTGATGTGCGGCTGCGGGCGCTCCCATCGCTACCCCCTCTGCGATGGCCGCCATGCCGCCCCGGCCCGCAGGCCCTGGTGGCGCTGGTGACGTGTCCTGGAACACCATCCGTTTCAACCCCCTGCTGAAGGCGATGGCCCATGCCGGTGCGGTTCCTGGCCTGCCGGAGCTGTTGGACCACATTCACAACCAGTTGTTGCCGGAGATCCGGCTCCACTGCCCGGATCCCCATGATCCGGTCAGGGTTCAGAGCCTTCCCAACCCCTGGCGCATCCTGGGCTGCGGCAATTACGCCGCGGTGCTGCACCATCCCCACCACCCGGCCTTGGTGGTGAAGGTCTACGGCCCAGGTCGCCCAGGGCTGGAGCAGGAGGCTGAGGTGTACGGCCGGATCGGATCCCATCCCACCTTCTCCCAGTGCCTTCATGTGGGGGCGGGGTATCTGGTGCTGCGGCGCCTGCACGGCACCACCCTCTACGACTGCCTGCGCCAGGGCCATGACGTGCATGGGCGCAACGTGATGCTCCACCAAGGCCGGGGGCTGGTCGTGGACATCTCCGACTTCCTCAACCCGGAGCCATGCCGGGCCTGGGGTGACCTGTGGTGGGCTTATCACACGATCTACCACCCCCTGCTCGCTCCACTGCGGCTGCGGGTGCCGGGGACACTGTTGGATGGGCTACGACGCAGCTACCGCCTGTTCCGGCGTCTGCGCAAGCACGTCGGCTGAGGCCGGCGCCAGCACCGTCAGAGCGCCTTCATGACGCCGATGTCCGCTGGTGACGACCGATCAGCGCGATCGGCGCTGCCCTCCGCACAGGGCAGCTGCGCCCCATGATCGGTTCAGCCGGCACCGCAGCGCTGCGCCGATGCCCGAGATTCCCCTGCGCTCCTACGACTACGCCCCTCAGCTGGGCTGGTCGTCGACGCGCTGGGAGACGTTCCGCACCTGCCGGCGGCGCTACTTCTACCAGTACTACGCCCGCTACGACCGGGAGTTCGAGCAGGGCCGGATCCAGCGGCTCAGGCAGCTCAGCAGCATCCTGATGACGGTCGGCACTGTCGTGCACGAGGTGCTGGCGGCCCTGCTCAGGCGGCTGCTGCGGACTGGCGCCGAGATCGACACCCAGCGCTTCTGGCCCTTTGTGGAGCGCACCATCACTCGCGAGCTGGCGAAGACCTCTCTGATGGAGGTGCACTACGGCCAGCGGCTCGCGCCCGAGCCGCTGGAGCTGATGGGGCCGGCGTGGGCGTGCCTCGAGACGTTCCTGGCCAGCGACCGTTACGGCTGGGTGCGCGATCAGCTCGGGAGCGATCCTCGCTACCTGATCGAACCGCCGGGCTACGGCGAGGCGCGCCTGCAGGGGATGAAGATCTACGCCAAGGTCGATGTCCTGCTCGAGTCCGGCGGCCACACCGTGATCCTCGACTGGAAGAGCGGCCGCCGGGACATCGAGAAGCACACCCGTCAGCTGCTGGGCTACGCCGCCTGGGCGCAGGACAACATGCAGGTACCCGCAGAGCAAATCCGCTGCGTGGTGGCCTACCTGCAGCCGGAGTACGAGGAGATCGAGAAACAGCCCACCAAAGCTGAGCTGGAGGGCCTGGCCCTGGAGGTGGCGGCCGAGATCGCCCAGATGCAGAGCCTCTGCCAGGACCCGCAGCGCAACATCCCCCTGGCTAAGGATGCGTTCCCGCTCACCGACAACCTCGGCTACTGCCGCCACTGCGCGTTCCGGGAGCTGTGCGATCGGGTGGACTGAGCTGGACTGAACCGCCAGGGAGCTACGGGTGCTTCACTCCTCCAGCAGGGTCTCGATCTGCTCCTTCAGGCGGGGGAGCTGCTCCGACAGGGTGATCCAGATCTCCTCGAGATCCACCCGGTCGTAAGCGTGGATCAACACATCACGCATGCCGGCCATCTCCCGCCAGGGAATCTCCGGGTTCTGGGCACGCAGATCCCGGGAGAGCCGCTTGGTGGCCTCTCCGATCACCTGCAGGCAGCGGATCACCGCATCCTGCAGGTACTCCGTAGCGGAGAATGTCTGCTGGTCCGGGATGGGGAACCCCTCGATGCGGTGGATGGTCCTGAGGATGTCCTTCAGGGCGGTGCGATCCCGGGAGGTCATCCGAGCGGCACGGCATCCCGCTCCGCTTCCGTCAGCGCTTCCGGGCGGAGGTTGCGGCGGCGGATCAGATCCACACGGCAGTGCAGCGCGTCCTCGAGCGCATGCTTGAGGGCCAGCCGTTCCAGCAGCCCGGTGCGGGGCGGCAGATCGACCAGCAGATCGAGATCGCTGGCGGGGCCGGCCTGATCACGGGCCACCGAGCCGAACGCGGCCAGGTTCGTGGCGCCATGGGCCTCAGCGATCCCCCGGATCGTGGGAGCCAGGGCCAGCAGTTCAGCGCGTTGCATCGCTCGGGAAACGCCCTGCCAAGGGTAGGAGTGGCCCATGCCTGTGTCTGGAACGGGCCGCGGAGACTGCATCCCTACGGTGAAGGCAATGGGGTGGAGCCGCAGACGATGGAGATCGACACCCTGCGGAAAGCCCTGGAGTGGTCGACGGTGCTGCACTACGCGGTGGCGACCATCTGGTTCATCGCCTACCGGCGGCACCGGCGCTGGTACGGAGGGCTGATCGAGCGCCTCTTTGGCCTGAGCAAGGCTGAGGTGGACGAGCAGGTTTTTCTCCTGCTCGGCCTCTACAAGATCGGCATCCTGCTGTTCTTCCTGATTCCCAGCATTGCCCTGCGGATTGCCTCCTGATCACCCGGTGCGCAACAGGGGATGGCCCTCACCACTGCGGATCGCACGGTTGCCACCCCGCCCGGCGCTTCTGGCTCCAGAGCCTGATGGCCTCCTCGCGGGTGAGCTCGCGGCGCCGTTTGAGCAGCGGCACCGGCTCACCGGGCAGCAGCTCGCCGGAGGTCACCTCCAGCACCTGGTTGTGGCGGGTCCATCGCGTTGGGCAGAAGTGCAACACCTGGCGGCCATCGCTCAGCCAGCCCTCCCTGGGGGAGAGCGGCGGACGCTTGCTGGCGGCCATGACTGGATCAGCCGGCCTCGGGGGCCCAGCCCTGCTGGCGACTCATGTCATCGGTCCAGCCGTGGCAGCGGTGGGTGAGGTGTGCGCCTTGGGCCAGGAGCCCCTGATGCAGCTGGCAGGTGAGCAAGGGGATGCAGTTCACGCCGCTGTGGTGGCGGAACCAGTGGCAGGTCATGCAGACCTTGCGGCTGCGGCTGGGCAGCAGCACCTGCTGATCGAGGAAGGGCCACGCGTCGATGGGCTGCTCCAGCGAGCCGGAGGACTCGCCGGCGGAACGGCGGAGACGGAGGCCCATGGCCCTCAGGGAAGACGTACACCTGTACTAGCAGATGTCGCTCGCTCGCGCTGTGCTCCCCGCAGCCGGTGGCCTGTTCCGGTCGCTACCGCCTTAACGCAGCGGCACGAAGATCCGGTTGCCGTTGGCCGGATTGACGATGCGCACCGTGCCGTCGGGCGAGTGGCTGTCGCGGCAGCGGATCGGCTGGTCGTTGAAGGCGCAGACCTTCCAGCCTTGGGCGACGGACGGCCGTGGCGCCAGCGTGCTGCCGAGCAGCGCCAGGGCGAGAGCCATGGTGCCAAAGGCGATCCGTGGTGACGGCCGCGGCCGGCCCTGAGCAGCGTCAAGGACATGGCGTTGCCGCTGCATCAGATCCCCAGCCAATGCACGAAGTCTGCCCAGCGCCGCGAGCTGATGGCACCGCCTGATGCTGCTCAGGGCCGCCCACTCAGCCCACGTTTCATTCCTCGACAGCGTGGGCCACCAGCCCCACAGCGACAGCCACTCTGGGACTGCCCTGCGTGTGGGGCCACGCTCAGCAGCCCCCTGCCGATGCCTGATCCGGTCAACGAGCAACGCCATGCCCTGGAGCGGCTCTTCTCTGCGCCCGCCGCGCAGCCGGCGCCCCCTGCGGATCGGGCCGTCGCACTGCCTGTGGATGCCCTCGGGAGGGTAATGGTCTCGAAGGCTGTAGCCGCTGGACCGATCTTCCAGCGCTTTGACCTCCACGAGTGGCGCCGCCGGGGGGTGTCGATCCCCCATCCACCAGCCAGGATCGCTGCCCGCTACCGACGCATGTTCGGCCAGGAGCCGAAACGGATCGGCAAGGTTCAGGCTTACTCCCTTCACGAATTCGTGGTCGTGAACCTTGTGGTCCTGCCGTTCTGACCCTCCCGGATCCTGTCGCCATCGCCACCACCACCGCTACCGGAGTGCTGCGGTTCTGGTTCGAACAGAGCGAACCGCGGCAGTGGTTCAGCAAGGACCCGGCCTTCGACGGCCAGGTGCGGGAGCGCTTCCTTGGTCTCACCCGGCAGGCGATCCAGGGCCAGCTGAGCGGGTGGGGCAGGGAACCCCAGAGCGCTCTGGCGCTGGTGCTGCTGCTGGATCAGTTCCCCCGCCAGATCTGGCGCGGCAGCGCCATGGCCTTCGGCGGCGACAGCCAGGCCCTGGCCCTCAGCCAGGCGGCGGTGGAACGGGGCTGGGTAGCGGCTGAGCCGGATCAGGCCCCAAGACAGTTCTGGCTGATGCCCCAGATGCACAGCGAGGAACTGGCTGTGCAGGAGGCGGCCTTGCCACTGTTCGAGCAGTTCACCGACGCGCGCACCGCGGAGTTCGCCCGCCGCCACCGCGATGTGATCGCCCGCTTTGGCCGCTTCCCCCATCGCAATGCCGCCCTGGGGAGGGTGTCGAGCGCCCAGGAGCTGGCCTTCCTTCAGACCCCCGGATCAGGGTTCTGATCCATCGGGCCCCACGGGGGCGCCCAGGTGGCCGGGTCTGCCCCCGATCCTGCAGCCGGCCTCGCTCCAGGGGGAGAGCGGGGGACGGGCCGGGCTTCGGGGAGAGTGAGCCAGCGCATCGGCCTTGGAGTGGTGAGGGCAGCGCGACGCGGGGGCCTTAGCCGCCCCCCCTCGACGGGGGCCGCCTTGGGGGGCTGACCAGCAGCCCGATGCCCGAGGCGATGGTGATCAGGGTGAGGAGTCCCAGGATCCCGGAGTAGTAGGGCTGCAGGTTGATCGGGCCGAAACGGCCGGCGTGGATCTTCACCAGCCAGAAGGCGTCGATCCCCTGCTCCAGCAGCAGGGTGTAGAGCGAACCCGTGGCGGCGGTGAGCAACAGCGGTGCTGCGCAGATCGGCACCACCCAGCGGTGCAGCTTGCGAAACCTTGTTCTGGTGAGGGCTGCCATGGCGCTCAGTGGTGACGGAGGTGCTTGTGCAGCTCAGCTTCATGGCTGCAGGGCATCCACTTGCCGTTGTTCAGATGGGTGCCCTGACAGCCCAGTTCCCGGGCCCGT
>SLIG01000066.1 GCA_007135755.1 Cyanobium sp. | reverse complement strand
TCAATTCAGACGATCTCCTTCTCCCTGGTGCGCTCCAGGCGATTGCAGATCGCTGGCGCGACACCCAGGCGGATCTGATCGTGGGGGAAGACCTTCACTTCACCACCACCCCCACCGAGCCCACGTTTCACTTCAGGCCCGCCGGTTACGCCTTCCCCGCCTGTCTGCGCTACTGGGAAGGCACATTCCGCTATCACCAGCCTTGCACTTTCTTCACCCGAGAGGCCTACCACCGGGCTGGAGGGATCTATCCTTCCCTGCACTACGTGATGGATTACGACCTCTACTGCCGCATCCTCGCGCTGCCGGGTTGCAGGGTTTCGTTCGTGCCGCAGCCCATCAGTGCCTTCCGGCTCCACGCCGCCGCCAAGACCACCGCACAGCGGCCCCGGTTTCTGCAGGAGCAGGCCGCCGTGTCGCGCCGCTACTGGCAGCTCGGGGGGCTGGATCCCACCAACGCGCAACGGCAGTTGCGACGCCATGAGGCCCGTTGTCGGTTGCACCAGGGCACAGAGGCCTGGCGATCCGGTGCTCCAGCCGCCGCCCTGCTGCGTCTGGCCCAGGGGTTCGCGGCTAGTCCGCCGGGGTTCGTTGCCTACCTCGGCCGCCGCTTGCGGGCGCGGCTTCCATGACCGCGCCCCCGCAGCTCTCGATCGCGATCCCCAGCTATGGCCGCGAGCAGGTGCTGCTGGATTCCATCAGCGCCCTGCTGGCCCTCGATCCGCCACCGCTGGATCTGCTGCTGATCGATCAGACCGCCAACCACCAGCCAGCCACAGTTGAGCAACTGGCGGCGTGGCAGCAGCAGGGCCGCATTCGTTGGATCCGGCAAGCGAACCCATCGATCACCGCGGCGATGAACCGGGCTCTGCTGGAGGCCCACGGCGCGCGTGTGCTGTTCCTCGACGACGACATCCGCCCCGATCCGCGGCTGTTGATCGACCATACCGCGGTCGCCGAGCGCCATCCCGAGGCCCTGATCGCCGGGCGGGTGCTGCAGCCCTGGCACCACGGCCAGCCCGATAGCGAAGACGCACTGTTTCGCTTCAACGCCCTCACCCCGCGCCGTGTGGCGGAGTTCATGGGCTGCAACGTTTCCGTACCTCGCCATGCGGCCCTCGCCATCGGGGGCTTTGATCAGAACTTCGTGCGCGTTGCCTACCGCTTCGAGGCCGAATTCGCCCACCGCTGGTGCCGCTCGGGCCATGAGATTCACTACGCTCCCGGCGCCCTGATCCACCACCTCAAGGCCGAGCGGGGCGGCACCCGCAGCTACGGCGAGCACCTCACCACCGTTCGGCCCGATCACGCCGTGGGCCGGTATTACTTCCGCCTGCGCACCCAGCCATGGCCGCAGGCCTTGGCGGGCTCCGGCCGCGACCTGGTGCGGGCCGTGGCCACCCGCCATCACCGCCGCCGCCCCTGGTGGATTCCGCTCACCCTGCTGGCCGAGCTGCGCGGCTGGTGCTGGGCGCTCCGCCTGCAGGCCCGTGGCCCGAAGCTGCTGCCGCCGGCAAGGCCCCGGCTGCTGGTGCTCGCCAGCCATCCGATCCAATACCAGGCCCCGCTGTTTCGGGCGCTGGCCGCCGATCCCGGCCTGGAGCTGGAGGTGCTCTTCCTCGCCCTCCCCACCCCTGAGGTCCAGGGCCAAGGTTTCGGCCGGCCCTTCCGGTGGGATGTGCCCCTGCTTGAGGGCTATCGCTGGCGGCAGGCCGCCGCCAGCGCCGGTGCTGGGCCCAGCCATGGCTTCCTGGGTCTCCCTTGCCGCTCCCCCGGCCGCGAGCTCCGCGGCAGCTTCGGGGGGCGCGGCCCCGATGCGGTGCTGGCCACCGGCTGGCAGAACCTGGGCCTGTTGCAGCTGCTGATGGCCGCCCGCCGTCTGCGCCTGCCGCTGCTGCTGCGGATGGAAGCCAACGATCGGCGCCCCCGCCCCTGGCCCGTGCGGCAGGTGCATCGCTGGCTCCTGGCGGGCTGTTCGGTGGCGCTGCCGATCGGCCGGGCCAACGCCCGATTCCTGCAAGCCGCCGGCATGCCCGCTTCGGGGCTGGTGCCTGCCCCCTACGGCGTCGACAACGCCTTCTTCGCCAGCCGCGCCGAGGCGATCCGCCCGCGGCGGGCCGAGCTGCGCCGCCGCTGGTTGATCCCCGAGGAGGCCTTGTGTTTTCTCTTTGCCGGCAAGCTCCAGGCCAAGAAACGCCCCCTTGATCTGCTGGCCGCGCTCGCACGCCTTGAGGCTGCGCCGGTGCATCTGCTGATCGTGGGCAGCGGCGAGCTGGAGCCCGAGTGCCGCCGCCGGGTTGCCGCCGGGCGGCTGCCGGTGAGCTTCGCCGGCTTTCTCAACCAGGAGGAGATTCCGGCTGCCTACGTGGCTGCCGATTGCCTGGTGCTGCCCTCCGATGCCGGCGAAACCTGGGGGCTGGTGGTGAATGAAGCCATGGCCTGCGGTCTGCCGGCGATCGTGAGCGATCGGGCCGGCTGCGCCGAGGATCTGGTGCTGCCGGGGTGCACCGGCGCTGTGGTGCCCTGCGGGGATGTGGGCGCCCTGGCGAGCGCCATGGCGGCGATGGCGGCCGATCCGGCGGCGGCCCGGCGCATGGGCGCCGAGGCCCGCCGCCGCGTGCAGAGCGACTTCAGCATCGAGGCGGCTGCCGCCGGCATCCGCGAGGGGCTCACCCAGGCCCTGGCGCCATGACCCGCCCCAGGGTGCTGGTGAGTACGCTCCGCCCAGCCAACGGCGGTGTGGCCGCCAAGGCTCGCTGGCTCTGCGGCCGGCTCGATCAGGCCGGATACACACCCGTGCTGGCCTGGTATGAGCCGTGGAGCCTCAGTCCCCGGCTGTCGGTGCCGGCCCACGCTCTGCCGAGGGGGCGCCGCCCCGGCCAACGCCACGAGCTGACCTTCGGCCAGTACGAGGGTCACGCCATCGGCGCCTGGCTACCGGAACTGGAGTTCACCCACTACCTGCCCACGCGCCCCTGGCGGCAGCTGATCGCCGGCTGCCAGCACCACGTGGCGGTGAGCGGCAATCCCCTCTGCGCCGCTCCCTTGGCGCTCAGCCCCGTGCCCTTCCTGCTCTGGGTGGGCAGCCCCTGGCAGGACGACCGGATCGACCGGGTGCGCCGTTTCCCCTGGCCGCGGCGCCTGCTCGATCAGGTGGTGAACACCCCAGTGCTGCGGCGCCTCGAGCGCCGCATCCTGCGCTCGCCCCAGGGCCGCATCCTCAGCATCAGCCACCACACCGAACGGGCTCTCGCCGCCCTGGCGGGCAGGCCCCTGCATGGGGTGATGCGCTTGCCGGTTGCTGGCTGCTTCACACCGAAACCAGAGAGCGTGCGCCCCTGGCGGCTCGGCTTCTCGGGCCGCTACGGCGACCCCCGCAAGCACATCGATCTGCTGCTGGCGGCGGTGGCCCGGCTGACGCGCGCCGGCCAGCCCGTGCGCCTCGAACTCACCGGCGAGCCTGACCCCGCCTTCCTCCATCCCCGCCTGGCTGCTTTGGGGATCGCCGATCACGTGCACTGCCATCCCAGGCTGGAACCCGCTGGCTTGGCGGCCGTGCTGCAGGGGCTGGATCTGTTCGTGATTCCCTCCCACCAGGAGGGGCTGTGCATCGCCGCGGTGGAGGCGATGGCCTGCGGCGTGCCGGTGCTCAGCACCCGCTGCGGTGGGTCGGACGACTTCGTGATCCCTGGTGAGACAGGGGCCTTCACCGCCGCCGAGCCTGCCGCCATGGCCGCCGCGATCACGGCCATCTGCGCCGACCGCGCCTGTCGTGAGCACCTCGCCCTCGGTGCCGCCGCCTGGGCAGGGCAGCACGTGGATGAGCAGGCGGCCGCTGCCGTGCTGGGCCACCACTGGCACCAGCTCTACCCTTCGGCTTCGCCCCTCTAGCCCATGGCCCTGCTGCTGCTGCTGGCCCTCTTCGCTCCGCTGGCGCTGCTGCTGGCGAGCGGCGACTGGCGCGGTGGGGTGCTCTACAGCGTGGTGGTGGGATTCCTGCAGGATCCCCTGCGCAAGATCACCCCAAACCAGCCTGGGCTGTATGTGGCCCTGGTGCTGGTGAGCATCGGGCTCAGCGGCCTGGTGCTCTATGGGCGCCGCGGCAGCCTGCAGCTGCGCTGGCTGGTGGGAGGCGACAGGCAGTTGCTGACGCTGATCCCCTGGGCTCTCGCCCTGCTGGCCATCCAGGCCGCCAACGGTCTGCTGAGGTTTGGTTCGCCCCTGCTCACCGGGATCGGCGTGGCGTTCTACATCGCACCGTTGATCGGCCTCTGGCTCGGTTTTCAGTTCGCCCAGCGCTCTGCGGCTCTGCCTCGGCTGTTGCGGCTCCACGTGCTGCTGGCGGCGGTGTTCGGCCTCACCGTGTGGCTGTCGTTTCAGGGAACGCTGAGCGGCGAACTCGTTCGCGAGGTGGGGCCTGGGGTGCAGATCAACCTCCCCCAGCTCGGGGTGATGATCCAGGGCTTCAGCGGCCTCTGGCGCAGCAGTGAGATCGCCGCCTGGCATCTCGGGGCCGCGGCCTGCTTCCTGATCATCCTGGGGGTGAGCAGCCGGCAGCCGTTGCTGCTGGCTCTGGCCGCCCTGCTGGCCGCCACCCTGCTGGCGGTGAGCCTGCTCACTGGCCGGCGCAAGGTGCTCACCTTGGTGGCGGGCTTTTCCGCCCTCTACGGGCTGCTGGTGGCGCCGCGCAGCCGCCCGCAGCAGCGCGGCGATCTGCTGGTGGGTGGCTTGCTGGCTGTGACCCTGGTGATGCTGTTCGCCGCCCTTGGCCTCGACACGCCGGAGCCCGGTTCGGGGGTCTACGGGGCGTTCGTGGAGCGGGCGGGCACCGTATGGGGCGACATCGACGACCGGATCCAGCAACTGGGGGTGGGGTCATTGCTGGCTGGCCTGCAGGCCTCCGGTGGTCTCGGTCTCGGGGCAGGTGCCGTCGCCCAGGGTGCCGGCACCCTGGGTCTGGAGGGTGCCGGCCAGTCGGTGTCGTATGCCGCTGAAGGAGGCCTGGGCAAGCTGGTGATCGAGCTGGGTGTGGCCGGCCTCGTGCTGGCGCTGCTCCTGGGCGTAGGCCTGATCCGGATCTTTGCCCGGATTCTCCGGGCTCTGCGCTCCGCTCCCGCCGGGTTTGCCTTCTTCCATCTGGGGCTGCTCGCCTTTGTGGTGGCGAACCTGCCGTTGTTTCTGGTGGCCAGCCAGGTGTATGGCGATCCCTTCGTGCTGATCCTGCTCGGCATCTGTGCCGGAGGGGTGCTGGCCGTGCCGGTTCAGCTCGGTGTGCTGGCAGCTCGATCAGGGCCGCTTGTTGCAGCGGGTTCGGCAGCTGTGGCCATCCCCCAGCGTTGAGGATTCCCGCCGCATCCGCCCCCTGCCGGGGCCTGGTGTTTGTGTGGCAGCACCCGCTCAACCGTCGGCGGCGCCTCTCGGCCCTGTGCTGCTATCTGACCTGGCAGTTTCGCTGTCGCCTCTGGCCCTCCGAGTTCGTGATGCCATGGGTGAATGGCTGCCGCCTGATCGTGGCTCCAGGCCTCACCGGCGCCACGGGAAATCTCTATGCCGGCCTGCACGAATGGCCGGACATGGCGCTCTTGGTTCACCTGTTGCGCCCAGGCGACCGCTTCCTCGATGTGGGCGCCAACGTGGGCAGCTACACGGTGCTGGCTTCCGCCGCCATCGGTGCCTGTTCCGTTGCACTCGAGCCCGTTCCAGCGGCCTTTCACTGGCTGCGGCGCAATTTGGAGTGCAACAGGGCCAGCCACCGCGTGACCCTGCTGCCGCTTGCCGAGGGCGCCACCTCAGGAGAGCTGTGGATCAGCCACGACCGCGACACCATGAACCGCGTGGTGGAGCCCTCCTATCCCGGGGTGGCCCGCCGGGTGAAGGTTGTGGCCCTCGATGATCTCCGCTCCCAGGCAGGCATCGGAGGCGAAGCCCTGTGGAAACTCGATGTGGAGGGTTTCGAGCGGCAGGTGCTTCAGGGAGCTTCATGCACACTGCACACCGATCCACCCCAGGCTCTGCTGGTGGAGAGCCGTTGCGATGCGGTGGTGCGGCTCCTGAGCTCCCATGGCTTCATGCCCTGTGACTACCTCCCTCTCGAACGCGAACTGGTGGTCAACCGCACCACCCCCCACGCCAACCAGCTGTGGGTGAGGGATCCCAGCTGGGTGCAGGAGCGCCTCCGCAAGGCGCCAGTCTTTGAGCTCCTTGGCCGTGCCATCTGATCCGGCAGGTTTGAAGGTTCTGCACCTGATCCCCTCGATCAGCGCCCGTCGGGGCGGCCCCAGTGAGGCTGTGCTGGCGATGGTGGCCGCCCTGCGCGAGCAGGGCGTGCAGGCCGCCATCGTGAGCACCAACGACGATGGCCCCGGGGTACTGGATCTGCCCCTTCAGCGCTGGATCGATGTGCGCGGCGTGCCGGTGCTGCTGTTTCCCCGCTGGTCTCCTCCTCTGCATGGCCTACGCGAATTCGCTCTGTCGGTGCCGCTGCTGCGGTGGTTGCACCGCCACCTCCGCGACTGGGATCTCCTGCATGTGCACGCCCTGTTTTCCTTCCCCTCCACCGCTGGCATGGCGCTGGCCCGCCGCCAGCGGGTGCCCTACCTCGTGCGCAGCATCGGTCAGTTGAATGCCTGGAGCCTGCGCCAGAGCGCCTGGCGCAAGTGGCTGTTCCTGGCCCTGGTGGAACGCCGCAACCTCGAGGGAGCTGCCGCGCTGCAGGCCACCTCTGCCCTTGAGGCCGCTGATCTGGCGGCACTGGGCCTCCGCGCTCCCGTGTGGGCGATTCCCCTGGGGGTGGCATTGCCGCCCCTGAACTGTGCCGCAGCCCGGCACGCTCTGGAGTGCCTTGATTCGCGGTTCCGCCCCGGGGAGCCACGCCTGCTCTTCCTGGGCCGGCTCCATCCCAAGAAGCAGCTGGAGGTGTTGCTCGAAGCCCTGGCCCTGCTCAGCCGGCGGCGGCCCGCTCAGCCCTGGCAGCTGCTGATCGCCGGCCAGGGGGAGCCTCACTACGAGCGCGAGCTGCGGGTGTTGGCCGAGCGGCTGGGGATCCAGCACCGCCTGCTCTGGCTGGGGCAGGTGAGCGGGGCCCCCAAGCAGGAGCTCCTCCAGGGCTGCGACTGGTTTCTCTTGCCGTCGGCCGCTGAGAACTTCGCGATCGCGGCCGCCGAAGCCCTTGCGGCCGGCACCCCCGTGGTGCTGTCGCCCCAGGTGGGTCTTGCCGAGGCTGTGCAAGCGGCTGGGGCGGGAGTCGTGTGCGAGGCCAACCCTGCCGACCTTGCCCAGTGCCTGGAGCGGATCCTCGCCGCCGATGGGCAGCAGACCTGGCAAGGCGCCCGCGCGCGCCGGCTGGCCGAAAGCAGCTTCGCCTGGCCGGCCGTGGCGGAACGTCTCATCGAGGCTTACCGCACCCTGGTGCCCCAGCCGTGACCACCATCCTCGGCATCAATGCTTTCCATGCCGATGCCGCTGCGGCACTCGTGTGCGACGGCTGCATCGTGGCCGCCGCCGAGGAGGAACGCTTTCGGCGGATCAAGCACTGGGCCGGCTTCCCCAGCGAGGCGATCGGCTGGTGCCTCGCCGATGCCGGCATCGCCCTGGCCGATGTGGATCACATCGCCATCAACTCCAGGCCTGCGGCCCACCGCTGGCGCAAGCTCGCCTACACCCTCAGCCATCGCCCGGATCCCCGTTTCCTGCTGCAGAAGTGGCGGATCAAGCGCGAGCGCTCCGGCCTGGCCGAGCACCTGGCTGCCGCGTTTCCCGATCAGCCGCTGCGCGCCCGGCTCCACTTCATCGACCACCACCGTGCCCACCTGGCGTCGGCCTTCTACGCCTCACCGTTCGATGAGGCGGCGGTGGTGTCGGTGGACGGTTTCGGGGATTTCGCCAGTGCGGCCTGGGGGTATGGGTCGGGCACCAGCCTCGGGGTTGAAGGACAGGTGTTCTTCCCCCATTCCCTCGGCGCTTTCTACACCGCGATCACCCAATTCCTCGGCTTTCCCCACTACGGCGACGAGTACAAGGTGATGGGTTTGGCCCCCTATGGACGGCCCTCCTATCTGGACGCGATGCGGCGGATCGTGCGCCTGCGGCCCGACGGCACCTTCCGCCTCGATCTGCACTGGTTCACCCATGCCACCCAGCGTCTGCCCCACCAGTGGAGCCATGGCAGCCCCGTGGTGGGCACCCACTACAGCCCAGCCCTGGAACACCTTCTAGGCCCGGCCCGCCGCCCCGATGAGCCCCTGGCGCAACGCCACCACGACATCGCCCGCTCGGCTCAGGTGATGTACGAGGAGGCGTTCTTTCACCTTCTCAATGCCCTGCACCGCTCCCATCACACTGATCACCTCTGCATCGCCGGCGGCTGCGGCGCCAATTCCGTGGCCAACGGCAAGGTGAGTCTGCAGACACCTTTTCGTGAGGTGTACGTTCAGGCGGCGGCCGGCGATGCGGGAGGGGCCCTCGGTGCCGCTCTCGAGGTGTGGCATGAGCTGGGAGATCACCGCAGCGAGCCCATGACCGCCGCCTATCTCGGTTGCGAGCCCGCTGACGGTGAGATCGACGCCCTCCTGGCCGGTCCTGACATCAAGGCCCGGCTGGCCGCCGAGGGGTGCTGTGTTCGCCAGCTCCAGGAAGGGGCCCTGCTGGATCGGGTGAGCGCCGCCCTCGACGAGGGCCTCGTGGTGGGCTGGTTCGAAGGCCGGATGGAGTGGGGGCCCCGCGCTCTGGGGCACCGCTCGATCCTGGGGGATCCCCGCAGGGCGGACATGCAGGACATCCTCAACCACAAGATCAAGCGGCGGGAGTCATTCCGGCCCTTCGCGCCCTCGGTGCTGCGCGAGGCCGTGGCCGAATGGTTCGAGGGCGACGGCGATGTGCCGTTCATGATGCAGGTGCTCCCCATCCGGGAAGAGAAACGACCCCTGATCCCGGCGGTGACGCACGTGGACGGCAGCGGGCGGCTCCAGACCGTGACGGAAGCGGACAACGGCCGCTATGCCCGGCTGATCCGCCGCTTTCAGCAGCGCACTGGCGTGCCGATGCTGCTCAACACCTCGTTCAACGAGAACGAGCCCATCGTGCGCACCCCGGCTGAGGCCCTCGACTGTTTCCTGCGTACCCGCATGGATCTGCTGGTGCTGGAGGACACCGTGGTGGAACGCGTATCGGCGGAGGCCTGATTGCGCGGCCCACCCCCTTATCGATCAGGCCACATCGTTGCCGATTGCCCCCGTCACGCTCGGCAACCGGGTGTGCGTGTCGCAGGGGGCCTACCTCTGCACTGGCAACCACAACTTCCGCTCGCCGGATTTCGAGCAGCGGCTGGAGCCGATCCAGGTGGGCGATGACGTGTGGATCGCCGCCCGGGCGGTGCTGGCCCCCGGCACTGTGGTGGGCGCCGGCGCCGTGATCGCCATGGCGGCGGTGGCCAGCGGCACCGTGCCCCCAGGCGCCCTCCTGCGCGGCAACCCGGCGGTGGCGGTGGCGGTGGCGCAGCGCTAGGGTCTTGCCGCGGCCATGCGCAGCACCATCACCGCCCGCGGCCAGACGGTCATCCCCGCTCCGATTCGCGTGGTGCCGGTGGATCCTTCGCCCGTGAAGGCCTTCCGTGGTCAGGGCCGCTGCGGTGGTTCCGCCGACCGCCTGGTGGCCGAGCGGCGGGCCGAACGCCTGGCCGAGGGCGTTGCGGAAGCCTGATGGCGGGCCTGCTGCTGCTCGACACCTCCGCCCTGCTCACCCTGCGCGACGACGAGCCCGGTGCCGACCGCGTCGAAGCGGCTCTCGGGGGCACGCGCCGATGCTGCGCCTGCTTCCTCAGCCGCATGGAGGTGCTTGTCCGGGTGTGGAAAGACGAAGGTGAGCGGGCCGGCCGCCTCGCCTACGAGCAACTCAAGGCCCGCCATACCCTCTCGGTGGCCGATGCCTGGATCGCCGCTGCCGCCCAGCAGGCGGGTGCCACCCTGCTGCACAAGGACCCGGAGTTCCGTTCCATCGCTGAGCTGGCCCAGGAGTGGCTTGGCTCTGAAACGGCTTAGTCGCCCCGGACGGGATACTCACTCCGGCTCACCACTGCTCCGCGCAAGACCGCCAGCTCTCGTGCCGACGTTCCTTCTGTGGAAGTAGAGACGGCAAAGGGTAAAAAGCTGTTCTCACATAAGGGTTCTAGGGGTGAGATCGCTACGGCAGCATCTGTATCTCATCTGGCTGTTCCGACTCGCCACCGCTGGAGATGTTGCATTCATCAGCCGGAGCGCAATAGGTGCAACACACACCGGTTCCCTGGCAGCACCCCGCTGCGCGTTCGTCTACGCAGCTGACGCAATCTGGGTTGTCAGGGTCTCCGCTCCCTCCCTCTTCGAGCTGCGCTACGGATGCTCCTCCAGCCGAGTTGAGCAAGCAACTCAGTCCTCCTGGAGAAGTGGCATCCCGACACAAAGCTTCGAATTCGTTACCAACGAGCCGAATCTCGCCGTTATCAAGCAGTTTTCCCTTGACGGTAATGTTCAACGCACCGAGCTGCCGCCACTCACCGGTGAAACGGCCCTCTTCTGTAGGTCCACTCAGAAGCAACGCTGTAGAAGATCCTGGCTGAAACGGAGCTTTTGCTGTCGTACGAGTGATTTTGCCTAGGTAGGACTTGAAGCGTCCATCACGTTTTTGGGATAATTGAGCGATCTCGCTTCCAGAGCAGGCCTGGGGTCTTTTCTCTTGCGCCAGCGCCAGCATAGGGCTATTAGCAAGAAATGCGGCACAAAGGATGGAAATCCTGAAGATCAGTTTTTTCATTGAGTAACCCCTTGATTCCATGCCGAAGAGCGCAAGCGCAGCAAGGC
>SLIG01000163.1 GCA_007135755.1 Cyanobium sp. | reverse complement strand
GTTGGCCATATAGAGCCGAACTTCATAGCTTCCGTCCTCCACCTCGAAGCCATAACGCATGGGAGTACCACCTGCAGCATCCCAGCGCTCGCTGTTGAAGATCGCCCCCGGTGTGCTCGCCGGCACGCCGGCACCGGGTTGCACCGCCGCAAACCCGGCGGTGTTGTTGCTGCCGGGATCGAGCAGGAACGGGGCCGGAGCGGTGCTCGTGTCCGCCAGCCAGGCTGGACCCCCATCGCTGGCGGCGATCGCCGGGCCGCCCGCATTCACCCGGTAGAGGGCGCGCAGCACGGGGTCGCTGTCCTGATACCGCAAGGTAACGGGATCACTCACCGGCCCGATCGGAAGATTCTGCTTGGCCGGGTCGATCAGTGAGGCCACAAAACGCAGTGGCACCTGGTCTTCACCCGGGAAGCTGAAATTCGCCACCTCCGCGAGATTGAACTGGTTGCTGATGTCCTGCTCCTGGCCGTTGAGCAGCACATCCACGGTTTGTACTTCCACGGCGTTGTTGGCGGGGAAGGGGCCCTGCGCCAGCTCGGCCAACTGATCGGCTAAGAACGCCGCGTAGGGTTCAATCGGCTGGATGAAGCCCTTGCTCAGCACCACCCGGGCCGTGCTGCCAGCTGGCCCCTGCACGATCACCTGGGCACCGGCTGGCCCGTAATTGCCCACCCCACCGGGGTTGGTGCCGTTCACCTGCAGGGCCACCTGCCCCGCCGCGGGCTGCAGCCTGGCCAGGGCCTGGGCGCCAGCCTGGGAGCCATCACCCATCAGCTGGCCGGTGGCGCTGCTGCCATCGCTGAACTCCACCGTGAAGCGGGAGCCGATCAGCTCTGAGCCCGACACTCCCCCCACATCCCAGCTGGGACTGCTGCCCGCATCGAGGGGTGCTTTCTGGGTGCCACGGATCGAATTGGAGTCCATGTCAATGGAGAACCCCAGGGTTTCGCCCCTGTTGAAGCCGTTGTTCACGGCTGGGTTGAACAACAGTTCAATCGATTTGTAGCCCGCTGATCCGCCCGCACCGATGTAGCTGCTGCTGGAGGGGGCCACCACCCCGGTGTTGCCATCGAGGTCGATGGTGAGCGGTTTGGCAACGGAATCCCCCGCCAGTCCAAACGGGTCATACACCATGTCGGGATAGATCGCATCGGTGACATCGAGCGTGACCCTGGAAATCGTGAGATCCCCGGTGTTGCTGATCTGGAAGGAATTGGCAGGGAAGTTCGAGACCTGCACATTGTTGTTGTTGGCTGTGACCCTGAGCACCGCCTCACCCAGCGGCGCCACCGGCTGCTGCTCGTTGAGGCGCACGATCTCGATGCCGTTCACCAGCGGGTTCTGCACCTGATGCAGAAAATCGATGTTGAGCACGCCGTCGCTCACCTGCACCGTGCTGCTCACCACCCCGCCCACCTGGTGGCCGAAGCGGCTCACCAGGTCGATGTCATCGAACTGCGTGGGCACGCTGCCCTCGAGGGCCACATCAAACACCCGCTGGCCCACGCCACTGGTGCCCACCCAGCCGTTGGCCATGTAGAGGCGCACTTCGTAGCTGCCGTCGTCTACCTGGAAGCCGTAGCGCATCGGTGTGCCGCCAAAGGCATCCCAGCGCTCGCTCTTGAAGATCTGATTCGGTGTGCCCTGGGGAACCGCGATGCCGCCATTAGCCCCGGCAAAGCCACTGGTGTTGTTGCTGCCCGCATCCAACAGCACCGGGGCCGGAGCTGTGCTGGTATCCGCCTGCCAGGCCGGTCCACCATCGCTTACCGCAACGGTGGGGCCGCCCGCGTTCACCCGGTAGAGCACCTCGCCGATCGGCGGCGGCGCCGGGATCTCCACGATCTCGATGCCGTTCACCAGGGGGTTCTGCACCTGATGGAGGAAGTCGATGTTCAGCTGGCCATCGCTCACGAACACCGGCGCAGACAGCACACCGCCCACCAGGTGGCCGAATTTGCTGCTCAGGTCCACGTCGTTCAGCAGAGCCGGAACCTGCCCTTCGATCGCCACATCGAACACCCGCTGGCCCACCGCGCTGGTGCCGCTGAAGCCGTTGGCCATGTACAACCGCACGTCGTACATGCCAGTGGCCACGGGGAAGGCGTAGCTCATCGGCGCGCCGCCCGGGGTGTCGAATCGCTCGCTGGCGAAGATGCCCGCCGGCACGCTGGCGGGCAGGGTGAAGGCCGGCTTCACCGCCGCAAAGCCACTGGTGGAATTGCTGCCGGCGCTGGAGAGAAACGCCGACGGCGCCGTTGCCGTGTCCGCCGCCCAGGCGGGGCCCCCATCCGTCGCCGCCACGGTGGCACCGCCGGCGTTGATGCGGTAGAGCACATCCCCCGGGGCCCGGCTGGCGCCACTCACCTCCAGATCCCGGAACACGGCCTGAAAGGTGCTGGCTTCCGGCTGGCCGGCATTGGTGGCGAACAGGCCCATCGCCAGGCCGGTGGCCTTGCCCGCCACCTGGCTCTGGCCGCGGATGGCCTGCAACACCTGGGTGTTGGCCAGATTGAGGGTTGAACTCGTGAGTCGTTTCTGCTGCCCGCCGCTGGTCTGGTAGATCAGCGATCCGGTGGCCGTGCCCAGCGCCGCATCCACCGCCAGCTCGAAGTCGAGCGTGGTCTGGTCGGGGGGCACGTTGAACAGATCAGCGGCCCGCAGAACGGTGGAGCCCAGCACCACGTCGTTGTCTTCCAGCAGCAGCTGGAATTCGCCGCGGGGGTCTTTGCCGGCAACAATCTTGAGGTAGCTGCTCTGGCTGCCGGTGCCGATGTAGCCGCCGATCTGCTGGTTTGGGCCCGTGAGCGCCGTGCCGGGGTTGGCCACCGTCCAGCGGATCGTGATCTGGTCGGTGGATGGGGCGACGCTGAGGCCGGTGTGGAACAGATAGGCACCATCATTCTGGTTGCCCAGGGGATTGCCGTTGGCCACGTTTTCCACCACCGTGGTGCCGCCGCCTGCAGCGGTGATGAACTTCACGTTGTCGAGCTTCACCACCTGATCGGGCAAATCTGATGGCTCCTGGAAGAAGGCTTCGAAGTCGGTGCTGCCATTCACCATCACGCCGGTGAGGCCACCACCGAAGCCTGCCGGGCCGGGTCGGTTTCCTTCGAGATTGGGATCAAAATTCCACAGGAAGCTCTGGCCGGCAAACAACGTGGTGCCGGTGCCGTTCTCGCGGTCGCGGATGAATGGGTCGATGGTATTGGGGATGCCATCGTTGTCGGAATCAGGATTCGCAACAATGGGCCCCTCTGTTGGCGCGAACACCTTGATGCTGTTCCCGCCGAATTCCGCCACCCAGATCGTGCCGTCTGGCCCTTCGATCACATCGAGAGGGATGCTGAGGCCAGTCACCAGTGAGTACACGCCAGTGCTGGACAGCACCACATCGTCGGCGGTGTTGAGAATCCCGTCTGGGCCAGGAGCCACCACCGGATCGAGGCCTGTGCCATCAGCGTTGATGTTCAGGAGGGTGATGTTGCCGTTAAACTGAGCAACCATCAGAGCGCCATCGAGGGCACCGCCAAACACCGATCCGTTGGTGTACTCAGCCAGCCCATTGGAGGACGAGCCGATGTTCACCAGTGATGGACTATCCGGCGAGTTGTAGGGCACTCGGATGCCACTCTGTGCGAGCCGCTGCGGATCACCAGTAAACCGACTGGGGTCAATCAGGAAGCCGTCGGGCATCCCAAGCGAGGCCGGCACGCGGCTGGAGAGATCCGGCACCGTATTCACCGACAAACTGGCATCGGGATTGCCGCTGTCGTCCCATGCCGTCCATTCCAGAGACTGATTGGAGCGTGCAGGGGCGGGATGACCGTAGTAGCCGCCCTCCTGGATCTGGAAGAGGGGCTCGGGAGCACCGGAGCCGCCGTTGTTGATCAGATTGGTGGGCTTTCCATCCACAAAAATCGGGTCGCCACCCAGATTGTTGTTTGATCCGTTGTCTACGGTGAATAACTGTCCGTTCCTGGTGAGTACCAGGTCGTAGTTATTGCGGAAGCCATCGGCATAGATCCGCAAGGGTGCGTTCGCAGGGAGGATGGCCATGTTGAGGCCGTCGTTTCCACCCCAGGGTCCAGCAACATCAAGCCCATCCGCTGTTTCTCGAATGCCGTTGTTGGGAACGCTAGGGTCATCGAGGGTTGGCAAATCGTAGATGTAATTTCGTGCCGCTGCGCTGCCAGCCACCAGGCCCGCGGCAGGATCAGTGAGCACGGGCCTTGAATCGAGGTCGACCAGATCGATCTCCAGGACCGTGCCGGAGAGGGCATATTCTCCGGTGTTGGCAAAGAACTGGGATGGCGCGCCGTTGTTCGTGAATCCACCCACCGCGAGGTAGAGCTTCGTGCTGTCTTCGCTGAGCACCATGCCGTTTACGGAATGGTTTTCCTCTGATCGCGGTAGCCCGCGGATCAGGTCAACGGTTTGCCAGGCGCTGCCCGTCCAGGTGGCACGGGTGACGACTCCAGAATTCGTATCGAGATTGCTGTCTTGGTTGATCGAGATCCTGGGATCACTGGAGCTGATGTACAGCACCGGATTGCTGGCAGTGCCCGTTACCAGGATTCCCGTGACCTGACGATTGGTGATCAGGGGATTCTTGGCCCCGTCGTCGTTGTGATTGGCGATCGACTTCACCACCCCGCCGCCGCCGGGGAGGGTGAGTTCCTCATGGGCTGTGGCCACGTACTGGCCGTCCTGGAGCGTCACCGTGAAGGCGTTGATGCTGCCGTCCTGCTCGGACACGTACAGCCGTCCGTCGGGCCCAAAGGCCAGGGAGGTGGGATTGTTAAGCACCACCGCCCCACCCTGCACGCCCTGGAACGCGCCCACCTGGGAGAATGCAATCGCCATGAACGTGCTTGGGAGTTTCGCTGGTCCGACATTTCATCCTAGGACGGATGCCAGGGCAGATCCCAGGCCCGGTGGAGTGCCACCACACCCAGCGACGACGCTGACAGAGGCGCCCGCTTCCGTCATCGTGGCTGGGTTCCCCCCTGGCAGGTGCGCTGCAGTGGCCAGCCTTCTCGTGTGCGTGGCCCAGCGGCCCGCTTTCCCCCGGCCCGCCGAGGCCGCACCGCTGTGGCAGCACCTCGGCCTGCCTGTGCTGCTGCTGGGCGAGTGGCCGGAGCCCCACCACCCAGGGGTCACCGTGCTGGCGGAGATCGCCGGCACCCGAGCCGATGAGCCGCGGCTGGACGCTTTGCTGCGGCGCCGTGTGAGAGCGGATCCAGCGGCTGAGCGACTGCTGCTGCTCGCCTCCGATGCCCTGCCTGATCAGGCCTGGAGTGAGGCGGTGCAGGAGCTGGCCACCCAGTTCCCCACAGCCCTGCTCTGCGGCCGCGCCTGGCACCACCGCGGTGGCGCCCTGCCCCGCATCGACCCACCCGCCCAGCCGGCCTGGCTGCTGCTGCCGCCTGATCCCGATCTGCCCCCGGCCGAGCTGGGGCCTGAGCTTGCCGCTGAGCCCGGGGGCTGCTTCGCCTGGTGCCTCGAGCAGGCCAGACAGCGCGGTATCCCGGTGATCGACGCCACCGACGTGGCGCCGCTGCGCCGCGCCGGTGCGGCCCCGGCCGCCCCCGCCGGTGGTGCCGAGGGTTGGCCGCTGACGCCGGCCCGTGCGCAACGCCTCTCGGCGCTGCCACCGGGATCGCCGGCCCTGTCGCTGCTGCTGCTGGATGCCCCGGAGCTGGAGGAGTCGTGGCGGCAGGAGCTGGCCCCGTTCACCGCCGTGCCCTGGGAGCTGGTGGGCGCCTGCGCCGCAGATGCCCCGGCCCTCTGGCTGCCCCGCTGCCGCGGCGCCTGGATCTGGCCGCTGCGGGCCTCGGCTACCCAGGCCCCGGATCTAGCCCTGCTGGCCGCCATCCTCGCCGCCGCCCGCTCCCCCCACATCGATGCCATCGCGGTGCCCGGCGAACCGGCGGCCCTGCCGGTGCTGCGCCGGGGCTGGCTGGAGCCGTGGCCGCAGCTGCCCCGCTCAGCGGCCGAGGCGATCCGCCTGCTGGAGGATCAGGGAGCTCATCTGCACACCCTGCCGCTGCAGGCCAGCGACGCGGCGCCGTCTGAGCCCCTGCCGCCCGCGGTGCAGGCCCTGCTGCTACGGGCGGAGCTGCTCCTGTTGCGGGCCGAAAGCCGGCTGCGCGAACAGGCTGAGCAGTTGGCGCGGCTGCAGGCCGACCGCCCGCAGCCAGGCTGATTCACTCCTCCAGTTCACTCCTCCAAGAGCGCCTCCAGAGCATCGAGACGCTGGCTGAATCGCTCCAGAGCGGCTGAAGGGCTCTGCAGGGGCCGCAGCCGCGAGGGGGCCAGGCGGCGCAGCAGCTCCTGCCGTTCCGGTAGCCCCGGGTGGCTGGGGTTGAGCGCTTCCAGGGCCAGAAAGGCCTCGCAGGCGGCGCTCCAGTGCTGGTCGGCCAGCGCCCGTTCGCCTGCCGCCATCAGGGAATGGCAGCGGACCTGTTCCAGTTCGCTGCGCCCAGCTCCTTCGTGGGGCCTCAGGGCGAGCACCTGGTTGTAGGCGTCGATGGCCTGCTCCCAGCGCTGGGCTCGGCCGTGCAGCCGGGCCAGGTCCAGCAGGGCCTCGCTCTGGCAGCCGTCGTCCTGCACACAGCGCTCCAGGGCCGCCGTCGCCGCCCGGTCGTCGCCGCGGGCAAGGGCCGCGCGGGCCAGGGCCAGCCGATGACGGCCCTCGCCGCGGCCGGCCTGCAACAGCCGCTCGATGCCGGGCTCCGCCTGCTGCCAGAGGCCGAGATCGAGCTGGGCCCGCACCAGCAACTCGATCAGGTCGAGCCGCTGCTCAACGGGCAGCTCATCGCCGCGGCGGCGAAGGGCCGGCTCGAGCCGTTGGACCACGCTCCGGGTGTCCCCCTGGCGCAGCAGCAGGCGGGCCAGTTCCAGTTCCACTGCCAGGAGATGGGGACGAGCTGCCAGCACCGCTTCCAGTCCGGTGATGGCTTCCGGCAGTCGTCCCTGCTGACCGTCGGTCATTGCCCGCTGCAGCATCTCAGCTACCTGGGATGAGCTGGGGCTGCCGGCCGGGGGGATGGCCTCCATCACCGGGTGAAGTTCAGCGCAAGTGGATCAAAACGCAGGCCGGTTGCCATTAACCAGCGGGTGTGCGATCCGCAAGAAGCTTGAGTTCCTGGATCAGCCATGGGGGCAGCAGCTGGGAGCTGTTGACGCTGACGGACTTGGGAGAAACATAGAGCAAGGCGGCCATAAACGCATTCAGCGAACGTGGATGCTGCATGGCTGAAACGATGGCAGCCAGCTGCTGGCGCACGAGATCTTCCCCAGAATTCACGGGTTCTCGCCAAAATCCAGAGGCGATCAGGTTTTGTGTGAGCTGTCCAAACGCTGTCCTGTAGAGGGCTTCGAGCTGATCGGTCTGTACGTCCATCCAGATCTGGGCAATCTGACGGCGCTGTTGGGCAAGATCCTGTTTCAGATCAGCGTCGTTGGAGTCAATGGCATAGAGGTTGATGAGGCCACTCACCCGTCCGAGAAAGGCTTGATCCTGAATCAGAGTCATGCAATCCGGTCCCTGCTTTTCTGCGAGGGTGGGCAACGGCGGAAACTCTGTATCGGTTCTGAGGATTGGTGAATCCAGCATCATTGCAGCCTGGGGAGGCGCTGAGTCGCTACCGGGAGCCTGCAGCAATCTTGACGGGCCTGGAGCACTCCCTGCATTTGTGAGTAGACTAAGCAGAGCGGGGTCACATCGCTCTGCGTAATCCGGCAGTAGCCAGGTTGGTATCTGCCGAAGTGGATCGACCACTCGCATGCCGTTGCGGTCGTAAAATGGCATCACGGCCAAGAGCACGTTCGTGGTCTCGTGCGCTCCAAAGGCATCAATGAGGTGTCGCGATAACGTTTGCCGCCAGTTCTCTTCGTCTCGATCCATCGGCTCTGACGGCAGGCGACCTGCCAGCATCACCCGATAGGCGCTGCCGATGCCGCTGCGGTAGAGGGTTTCGAGCTGGTCAACAGGTGCTGACAACCAGAACTTCGAGAGCACCATCCTGGCAGCCCTGGCATCGGCAATGGAGCGGGCGTCCGGCAACTGATTGCAGCGATTGAAGATCGACGCGAGCCGCTTTGCCGACCAGGGGGTGATGTCGAGGGGAGGTAACTCAGCCGCGGGATTGGTGTCCTGTCGGACTGCTGTGGGTTTGCCCGGCGCCTCCCTGGGTTCCATTCGCACGTAGCCGAGTTTGCGGAGCAGACGACTCAACAAGGGCATGTGCCAAGAAAAGACCAGCTAACCTCATCATACCTAGGCCAGATTTGGCAAGCTGCTGTGACGGCGGCAGACGGAACTGTTCCTGGTCTCACGCTTGCATCCGCGCGAGACGTGTCCATACCTTTTGGCCTCAGCGGCTCGGCTTCAGCGGCTGGAGTGGCTCAGGCGCAGGGAGTTGGCTGGGCTTCGCCCAGCTCATTGTCACCCAGTAGCCCGGCCCAGCTCTGGACCTGGTCCCTCGAGCGACGATGGCTCGTTTCCAAGAGATTCACGGGTTGCGAAACTGCTTCGGAATGCCTTCAGCAGGTCGTTCACGGCGCTGTGCCAGTCGCCCGCATGGTGCTGACGAAACAGCCGAAGGCTGGGATACCAGGGAGTGTCGGCTCGATCCCTCAGCCAGCGGGGATCGGCGCTGGCGGGCAGCAGCACCCAGCCCGGACGTCCCATGGCGCCAATCAGGTGGGCCATCGCGGTATCCACGCTGATCACCAGATCCAGCATTGCCAGCACACGGGCGGTGACCGTGAAGTCTCCCAGGGAGAGCTGGCACTGGCGATGGGGGATTTCCAGGGTCTCGAGCAGGTGAGCCTCACCTCCCCATTGCAGCGGCACCAGCATTGCACCTGCCTCGACCAACCCCCTCGAGAGACGGTCCAGCACAGCGGCCGGCAGGCTGCGCTTGTGGTATTCCCGGGCTGTAAACGGGTGATCCGTCTTGCGTCCCGCCTCCCACACCAGCCCAACTAAAGGGCATTCTCCAGCGGAGACCCCCTCCAGCAGCGTGTTCGCCGTGCCGGCCCACAACGGCGAGCGGAGATAGGGCACGGTTTCCGCCAAGGGGGCGCCGCCCAACAGGAACGGAAGACTCATCAGGGAGCCCAGCCTCGTGGCGGAGCCTGATTTCCGCCATTCCTCACTCTTGGGAAGAACCTGGGGCGGAGTGTCCAGCCAGGCCAGGCCCTCGCGAATCAGCTGAACCAGGGCTGGCGGAACGTACAGCGTGATCGGTTCCTGTCTGCCGGCATCGTGGCGCCGACGGATCAACAGCGGAAGCCAGCGCAGGAATTGCAGCGTGTCACCGATGCCCTGCTCGCTCTGGAGTTCAAGCCCGTGCTCAGCCAGCGCAGCGGTGAGGGCTGATGGAGCGCCGTCCTGCTCCAGCCTTCCCTCGGCTACGGCGAAGGCTGCCTCGTAGCACTCCAGCCCCAGAAGCACCTGGCTGTGTGCCCATTTGGCTAGGGCGGGATCGGGATCCTCTTCGAGCACGCTGCGCGCGTGGAGACGATCCGCCTCCTCGAAGCGGTTCAGATCGCGCAGAACCTGCGCTGCTCCCCTGAGTGTGCGGGAGCAGGAGGGTGAGATCGCCAGTGCCTGCCGGAAACAGCACCAGGCGGCTGCTGGGAGGTCGGCAAGCCAGAGGGCATTGCCCTGATGCACCGCCAGACGGTGATCATCGGGTGCGTGTCCACGCGCCACGTGGTAAATTCTTGCGGCCTCCAGCCACTCCCCCGCGGTTTCTAGGCGTTGAGCCTCATCAATCGCAGCGAGGACTTGGAGGTTCATTTGTTCGCCGGTTCCAGGGCATCGTCTCTCTTGGACCAACTTCCTGTGTGGGACTTCCCGGGGAACGTCTGAGGATCCTGACATCTCCCAACTCTGTGGCCTCGGTAACATTCGCCCAGAGCCTCATCGTGTACCTTTACGAAGATTCCTGAAAAGGATCCCTCTGCCGTTCCTCTTCACCCAGCAGTTCTAAATGGCCGCCTGTACCACAACACCGCTCGGAATGAGCATTTGGGATCGCTTCCTGGAAAGGGGCAGTCCTGCCGTCAACTTCATCTCTGACGTTGCCAGAGCCAAGCTCGCAACCATTTTTCCAGGAGGCCACAACCTCAACGTGGGCCAGCAAGGAGCTGGTATGTCTCTCTCAAACCTGTTCAGCGGCCTGGACCGGCTTTCGGGGAGCGCTAGCACCATCGTCTTCGGCGCCACATCCACGACATCAATTTTCGGAGCCTCTTCGGCCGGCGCCTTCGCGGCGTCCTCTACCAGCTCCATCTTTGGTGGTTCGTCCCCGGCTGGTTCGTTCCTGTCTGCTGAGTCAAGCGGAGAATTCCTCGCGACCTACTACGGAGACGGCTGTTCCGATCCGGTCGTTTTCGGTGGCAGCTACAGCGTCAAGGCTTTTGTCGCTGTCGGCAACACCGACCTGGTTGCCGGCCTTCCCGCCAGCGCAGAGACCAGCAGCCTCGTCGAAGAGCCTCAAACTGCAGCCTCCCTTGTGGAAGATCCTCAAGAGAACGACGACGATCCGCTCAAGTCGTACCTCGGCTAGGCCTGAATCTTTTCAGCCCTACCCTGCAACTTCCCAAAGGCCTGTCTACGACAGGCCTTTTTTTTGTCTCATCCCCATATTCCCCTCACACCAGCACCGGCAGCTTGGCCGGGTCGGTCTGCTGGAAGCGCAGGCGCCGCGCCTCCCCTTCGCTCTCCACGTCCACCGTGATCGTGTGGTCGGGGGTGAAGGTGCCGGCCAGGATGCCCTTGGCGATCGGCGTCTCCAGTTCGCGCTGGATGGCGCGCTTCAGCGGCCGGGCGCCGTACACCGGGTCGTAGCCCACGCCGGCCAGCCAGTCGAGGGCGTCGGCGTTGAGGGCCAGGGCCAGCTTCTTCTCGTCCAGGCGGCGGGCCAGGCGCTGCACCTGCAGCTCCACGATCTCGCGCAGTTCCTCCTGCCGGAGGCTGTGGAAGATGATCGTTTCATCCAGCCGATTGAGGAACTCGGGGCGGAAGTGGCCCCGCAGGGCCTCGTTCACCCGCTTCTCCATCTCGCCGTGGCGGGCCGGATCGCCGGCCAGATCGAGGATCGAGGCGCTGCCGATGTTGCTGGTGAGGATCAGCACCGTGTTCTTGAAGTCCACCGTGCGGCCCTGGCCATCGGTGACGCGGCCGTCATCGAGGATCTGCAGCATCACGTTGAACACGTCGGGGTGGGCCTTCTCCACCTCGTCGAACAGGATCACGGCGTAGGGCCGGCGCCGCACCGCTTCGGTGAGCTGGCCGCCCTCCTCGTAGCCCACGTAGCCCGGAGGCGCTCCGATCAGGCGGCTCACGGCGTGCTTCTCCATGTATTCGCTCATGTCGATGCGCACCATCGCGTCGTCGCTGTCGAACAGCTGGGCGGCCAGGGCCTTGGAGAGCTCCGTCTTGCCCACGCCGGTGGGGCCGAGGAACAGGAAGCTGGCGATCGGCCGGTTGGGATCGCTGAGCCCGGCGCGGGAGCGCTGGATGGCGTCGGCCACGGCCGTCACGGCCTGGCTCTGGCCCACCACCCGCTCGTGCAGCTCGTCTTCGAGGTGGAGCAGTTTCTCCATCTCGCTCTGCACCAGCCGGGCCACCGGGATGCCGGTCCACTTGGCGATCACCTCGGCGATGTCGTCCTCGGTGACCTCCTCGCGCAGCAGGGTCTTTTCGCTGCCACTGCCTCCGTCGGAGCCACCACGGCTCAGCTCGGCCTCCTTGGCGGCCAGTTGCTTGTGCAGGGTGGCCAGGGTGCCGTACTCCAGCTCGGCGGCCTTGTTGAGGTCGTAGTTGCGCTTGGCCTGCTCCACCTGCAGCTGCACCTGCTCGATCTCCTCCTTGAGGGCGCTGAGGGCATCGATCGAGCCCTTCTCCGCCTGCCACTGGGCATTGAGGGCGCTCTGCTGCTCGCTGAGATCCGCCAGCTCCTTCTCCAGCCGCTCCAGGCGGTCCTTGCTGGCGGCGTCGGATTCGCGCCCCAGCGACAGCTTCTCCATCTCCAGCTGCAGGATGCGGCGGTCGAGTTCGTCGATCTCCTCCGGCTTGGAGGTGATCTCCATCTTCAGCCGGGCGGCCGATTCATCCACCAGGTCGATGGCCTTGTCGGGCAGGAAGCGGTCGGCGATGTAGCGACTGCTCAGCACCGCCGCCGCCACCAGGGCGTTGTCGGCGATGCGCACGCCGTGGTGCACCTCGTAGCGCTCCTTGAGACCGCGCAGGATGGAGATCGTGTCCTCCACCGTGGGCTGATCCACGAACACCTGCTGGAAGCGGCGCTCCAGGGCCGGATCCTTCTCGATGTGCTGGCGGTGCTCATCGAGGGTGGTGGCGCCGATGCAGCGCAGCTCCCCTCTCGCCAGCATCGGCTTGAGCAGGTTGCTGGCATCCATCGCCCCGCCCGTGGCGCCGGCTCCCACCACGGTGTGGATCTCATCGATGAACAGCACGATCTGTCCCTCGCTCTCCGTGACCTCCTTGAGCACGGCCTTGAGCCGCTCCTCGAATTCACCGCGGTACTTGGCGCCGGCGATCAGGGCGCCCATGTCGAGGGCGATCAGCTGGCGGTTCTGCAGCGCCTGGGGCACATCGCCGTTCACGATCCGCTGGGCCAGGCCCTCCACGATCGCCGTCTTGCCCACGCCCGGCTCACCGATCAGCACCGGGTTGTTCTTGGTGCGGCGGCTGAGGATCTGGATCGTGCGGCGGATCTCCTCGTCGCGGCCGATCACCGGATCGAGCTTGCCGTCGCGGGCGGCGGCGGTGAGGTCGCGGCCGTATTTCTCCAGCGATTCGTAGGTGCCTTCCGGGTTCTGGTCGGTGACCTTCTGGGAGCCCCGCACCGCCTCCACCGCCTGGCGCAGCTTGGCGGTGTCGCTGCCGGCTGAGGCCAGCAGCGAGCGGCCGCAGCGCGGATCGTCGGCCAGGGCCAGCAGCAGGTGCTCGATGGCGATGTAGCTGTCGCCGAAGCTGCCCTTGAGCTGCTCGGCCTGGTCGAGCACGGCGTTCAGGCCCTTGCCCAGATACACGTTCTCGGGCGGGCTGCTGAGGCTCGCCTGGCCGGCCATGAAGCTCTCGATCGACTGGGCCAGGGCGGCCACATCCACGCCGGCCTTCTCCAGAATCCGACCGGCCAGTCCCTGCTGGGCCAGCAGGGCGGCGAACAGGTGCTCGCTCTCCATCTGCTGCTGGCGCTTCTGCTGCGCCAGCTGCTGGGCGGCCACGATGGCGCCCCAGGCTTTCTCGGTGAACTGTTCGGCGGTGGGATGCATGGAAAAACCTCCGGCGGGCATGGGCTGTGGGGGGTGATCTCAACCTATGGATCTCCCCCGGCCCTGACACCCCGGCAGGCCGAACCGTTGTGTACGGCGCTCCACCCCGCTGGCGGGAGCACCGCCCCGGCCGGGGGTGAGAACCGGCCCAGCGATGTGGCTGGCTGGCCATGATGGGCGCCCTCCACCCCTGCGCCTGGAGCGTGCACCCCATGGATCAAGGCTCGCCGTCGTTGGAGCTCGTGCAGGAGCTGGCCCAGGCCTCGCGAGAGTTCGATGGCACCGGCGCCGATCCTGAGCGCAACTGCTGGATGGCGGTGCACCGCCACGTGCACGGGGTGCTGCCCAGCGAATACGACATCCGCGAGGTGCCCGAAGAGCTCTACCTGGCGGTGCTGCACGCCCGCCGGGCCCTGGGCTGAGCGGGCTCTCCGCTGGGCTGGGGCCACAAAAAACCCCGGCCGGAGCCGGGGGGATGGAGACAGGAGCTGCTGGAACCTGCAGCCCGGGTGTCAGCAAACGGATCAGGCCCAGCCCTTGGCGGCCATGTCCTCAACGTAGGCGGCCACGTCGGCGATGTCGGCATCGCTCAGCTTGCCGAGGAAGGCGGGCATGGCGTTCCTGCCGTTGGACACCTGATAGGCGATCGCTGCCACATGGTCGTCGCTGTAGCCGGTCAGGTAGGCCTGCAGGGCCTCCTGCTTGAGGGTGCGCTCGGCATTCACCACGTTGCCGCCGCCCATGTGGCAGGCGGCGCAGTTGGCCGAGAAGATCTGGCCACCGTGGGCCACGTCGGCGGCGTAGCTGGGAGCGGCGCCCAGCACGAACGCCAGGCACAGAGCGATCAGGGAAAGGAGTCGGCGCATGGAGGGGCGCGAGGGAACGAAATCGTCGCAACGACCGTAAACGCTGGCTGGGGCGTGGTGCTCCCGGATGCCTAGCTTCGAAACAATTGCCACAGCCGCTGCCGCCAGCCACGGCGGTGGTTGAGGCCAGCGTCCTCGAACACCGCCTCCAGGCTGGCCGCCTGGCTCACCAGGCCGAAGCGCTCCGGCGGACTGATCGGCTCATGCACGAAGTGGCGCTGGCGGATCGAAACACGGTCCCAGGGGGTGACCTCCAGCCGCAGCAGGCGGATCAGGGCCTCCACCAGAGCGGGGCGGATCTCCAGCCCGAAGGGCGGCAGCCAGCAGCCCCGCCAGCGCCCCAGGCGCCGCACCGTGGCGTTCACGCTCACCGCCGGCTGGGCCAGCACCAGCCGGCGCACCCGCCCCTGGCCCGCTTCGGGGTTGGGGCCCTGGGGCTGGCTGAGCAGGTGCAGGCACACCCGGGCGATGTCGGCCGCATGGATGAAGTGGAAGCTGGCGTCCACCCGCAGCCACTTGGCCAGCCACAGCCACTGGCAGGCCTGCTCCAGGCCGGCCGTGAGGTAGCTGGTGGGGTAGGGGCCGCCCCCGTCCACCCGGCCGCCGAACACCAGGGTGGGGAAGATCGCCACGATCCGATCCGCCAGCGGATGCTCCTCCAGCTGCTGCAGGCAGAGGGCCTTGGTCTGGATGTATTCGGTGCCCTCGCTGAACGCTTCCGGCAGCAGGCGCAGATCCCGATCCAGCACCGAGGCGGTAGAGAAATAGATCACCTGCTCCAGCCACTCGGGGCTGGTGAAGGCCAGCAGCTGCTTCACCGCCACCACGTTCACGGCCATGGCCCGCTCGGGATCGCCCCAGGCGGTGGCCGTGTGCACCACCCGGGTGGCGGTGGCGATGGCGCCGGCGTGGCGGTCGAGCTGGCGCAGATCCCCCACCAGCAGGGTGATGCGGGGGTGATCGGCGGGCACGGCGGTGAGCTTGGCCGGATCGCGCAGCAGCAGCAGCAGCTCGGCGTCGGTTTCGGCCAGCAGCAGGTGGGCGATGTGCTGGCCCACGCAGCCGCTGGCCCCGGTGATCAGGATGCGTTGGGGCCTGTCCCTCTGGGGCTCGCCCCCTTGGGGCCTGCCCGTCAAGCAGCCGCCCCCAGCAGCTCGTTCACGGCCTTGCCGGTTTCGAAGAACACGCGGGCGTTGTCTTCCGGTGTGCCCGGCAGGATGCCGTGGCCCAGGTTGAGGATGTGCCGGCGGCCGCGGGCCTTGCGCACGGTGTCGAGGATGCGCTCGCGGATGCCTTCAGGCGTGCCGAACAGCAGGCCCGGATCCACGTTGCCCTGCACGCCCACATGAGCGGGCAGGCGGGCGCAGCCATCGGCCATGTCCACGGTCCAGTCGAGCGAGATGAAATCGACGCCGGTGCTGGCCATGCGCTCCAGCACCCCGGCGCTGCCGGAGATGTAGAGGATCAGGGGGGTGTCTGGGTGGGTGGCCTTCACCTGGTCGATCACCCGCTTCTGGTACGGCGCGGCGAAGATGTCGTAGTCGATCGGGCTGAGCTGGCCCGCCCAGGAATCGAACAGCTGCACCACCTGGGCGCCCGAATCGATCTGGTAGCGCACATAGGTGGCGATCGAGTCGGCCAGGTGGCCCAGCAGCTGGTGCAGCAGCGCCGGCTCCCGGAAGGCCATCGCCTTGATCACGGAGTAGGTCTTGGAGCTCTTGCCCTCCACCGCGTAGGCGGCCAGGGTCCAGGGGGCACCCACAAACCCGAGCACCGCGGCGGCGTTGCCCACATCGGCCCGCAGCCGGCCCAGCACCTCGCCCACGAACGGCAGCGCCGCGGCCGGATCGAGGGGCCGCAGGGCGTCCACCTGAGCCTGGGAGCGGATGGCCGGCTCGATGATCGGGCCCTTGCTCTCGATGATGTCGAAGTCGATCCCCATCCCCGGCAGCGGCGTGAGAATGTCGGAGAACAGGATCACGCCGTCGGGCTGGAACGCCCGGAACGGCTGCATGGAGATCTCGTAGGAGAGGTCGGGGTTCTCCGAGCGCTCGCGGAAGCCGGGGTGGCGGTCGCGCAGGTCGCGATACACCTTCATGTAGCGCCCGGCCTGGCGCATCATCCACACCGGCGGCCGCTCCACCTGCTCGCCTCGGGCGGCGCGCAGCAGCAGGGGAGCGGTTTCGGCCATTGCGCAGGTGTGGAGAGGGTTCTGGAACCTAGCGGACGGCCTCTCCGACAGGCTCCTCCTCGCGGCGCAGCACCAGCACCGACAGCGGTGGCAGGCAGAGGTCGAGGGAGTGCTCGTAGCCGTGGATGGCCCAGGTGTCGGTGAACTTGCCGCCCAGGTTGCCGAGGTTGCTGCCGCCGTAGCGCTCGGCGTCGGTGTTGAAGGCCTCTGCGTAGAAGCCCTCCATCGGCACGCCCACCCGGTAGTGGGAGTGGCTCTGGGGGGTGAAGTTGGCCACCACCACCAGCCAGCGGCCGCTGCTGCTGTCGCGGCGCATGAAGCTGATCACCGAGTGGCGGTTGTCGTTGCAGTCGATCCACTGGAAACCGAACTCGCTGAAGTCATCGCCCCACAGCGCCTGTTCGGATCGGTAGAAGGTGTTGAGGTCGTCCACCAGGTGCTGCAGGCCTTGATGGGGGGTGTGCTGGAGCAGATCCCACTGCAGATCGCCCCACACATTCCACTCGGCGCGCTGGCCGAACTCCATGCCCATGAAGATCGTCTTCTTGCCGGGGTGGGTCCACATGAAGGCCAGCAGGGCGCGCACATTGGCGAACTTCTGCCAGTCGTCGCCGGGCATCTTGTGCAGCAGGTTGCTCTTGCCGTGCACCACTTCATCGTGGCTGAGGGCGAGCATGAAGTTCTCGGTGTAGGCATACCAGATCGAGAACGTGACGTTGTTCTGATGAAACTGGCGGAACCACGGATCGAGCTCGAAGTAATCGAGCATGTCGTGCATCCAGCCCATGTTCCACTTCAGGTTGAAGCCCAGCCCGCCCGTGTCGGTGGGCTTGGTGACCATCGGCCAGGTGGTGGATTCCTCGGCGATCGAGAGGGCGCCGGGGAAGTGCTGGAACAGCACGTGGTTGGCCTGCTGCAGGAAGCGCACAGCTTCGGTGTTCTCGCGCCCGCCGTGCTCATTCGGCAGCCATTCGCCGTCGGGGCGCAGGTAGTCGCGGTAGAGCATCGAGGCCACCGCATCGACGCGGATGCCGTCGATGTGGAACTCCTCAAACCAGTAGATGAGGTTGGCCACCAGGAAGTTGCGCACCTCATTGCGGCTGTAGTTGAAGATCAACGTGCCCCATTCCTTGTGCTCGCCGATGCGCGGGTCGGCGTGTTCGTAGAGGTGGGCGCCATCGAAGAAAGCCAGGCCGTGGGCATCCTTGGGGAAGTGGCCCGGCACCCAGTCGAGGATCACGCCGATGCCCTCGGCGTGGCAGCGGTCGACAAAGGCACGGAACTCCTCAGGGCTGCCGAAGCGGCTGGTGGGGGCGTACCAGCCCGTGACCTGATACCCCCAGGAGCCATCGAAGGGATGCTCCGAGATCGGCATCAGCTCGATGTGGGTGAAGCCGCGGGCCTTCACGTAGGGGATCACCCGCTCGGCCAGCTCCGGATAGGTGAGCAGGCGGGCGCCGGGCTTGAGGTCGGCGGCGGGAACCGGTGGGCGGGCGGTGCCGTCGGGCTCGATGTAGGGATCATCGGCGCTGGCGTGCATCCAGCTGCCCAGGTGCATCTCGTACACCGCGATCGGCTGCTGCAGAGGATCCCGGCTGTCGCGCTCGGCCATCCAGGCCTGGTCGCTCCAGGCATAGCCGCCCAGGGGATGGACGATCGAGGCGTTGGCCGGCCGCACCTCGTGGCGGAAGCCGTAGGGATCGGCCTTCTGGTAGCAGTGGCCCGCCTGGGTGCGGATCTCGTACTTGTAGATCGTCCCGGCCTCCAGGCCGGGGATGAACAGCTCCCACAGCCCGCCCAACCGGCTCTGCATCGGGTGATGACGCCCGTCCCAGCCGTTGAAGGGGCCGAGCATGGCCACGCTGCGGGCGTTGGGGGCCCAGAGACAGAAGATCACCCCGGCGACGCCATCGCGCTCGGTGAGGTGGGCACCCAGCCGACGCCAGACGTGGTGGTGGTTGCCCTCGGCGAACAGGTGGCGATCGAGCTCGCCCATCCACTCCTCGCGGAACGACCAGGGGTCGTGGGCCTCATGGCTGATGCCGCCCCGCAGCACCCGCACCCGGTAGGAGCTGCCAGGGTGGTGGGGCAGGCTGGCCTCGAAGATCCAGGGGTGGTGGGGCGTGCTGGTGGGGTGGCTCTCGGAGCCCAGCAGCAGTTCCACCCGCTCGGCGTCCGGCATCCACACCCGCACCACCCAGCTGCCGTCGTCGAGGGGCTGGGGCCCAAGCACCGCGAAGGGGTGGTCGTGGCGGCAGTCAGCCAGCCGCTGTGCGTCCCCCACCATCCAGTCGAGTGCGGGGACGGGCATGGCGGGGGCGTGTCTGGGAGCGGGGCGAGCTTAGGGCGGTGCCCCTGGGCTGCCGTCGTTTCTCGGGCTGGCGGGCCTCAGCGGGGTTGGCGCGAAAACTGGCGGGGGCGCACCGGGTCGAGGGGGAAGTTCACGCCCACGATCTCGTTGTTGGTGTTGAGGATCACGAACAGCGAATCGGTGACGTCCGCGAACTCGGTGTACACCATGGCCAGGAAGGCCTCATCGCTGCGGTCCACCTCCAGCACCCGGCGCACCGCCACGAAGGCGCCGGTGCGCCGCTGCAGCTGCTGCCACTGGCTGCGCAGCGACTGGGCGCTGAACTCCTCCTGCAACGGCAGGGTGAGGAAGCTGCGAGCGGTGACGAACTGGCCGGCGCTCAGGGCCTCCACGAAATCCCTGGCCACCTTGGCGGTGTCGGCGTCGGTGAGGTCGAAGTGGTAGCCCTCCAGCTCGCCCCGGTCGTTGAGCACCATGAACAGATCCCGGGTGCCATCGGCGGTCTGCAGGCTGGCCTCAACCTTGGTGGAGCGCAGACCACTGCGCACGCTGAGCAGGGTCCAGCCCAGCAGCCGGGGTTCCGTGGCGATGCGCTGGGCCACCAGCTCCGGGCTGCTGATCGCCTTCAGCTCCGGGGAGAACTGGGCGAAGCGCCGGTTGGGGTCGCGGGTCTGCACCGCCTCCAGGATGCGGTTGGCGGCCGTGCGGGCCTCAGCCACGCTCAGGCTGGCGCGGGTCACGGCCCCGCCATTGTCTGCAGTAGAGGCGTCTGCAGTAGCGGCGTCTGGAGCGGTGGCCGGCGCCTTCTGCGCCAGGGCCACGCCGGGTGCGCCTGCCAGGACCAGCCCCAGGGCCAGGCCGGCAGCCACGGCAGCGGAGCGTGGCGTCGGGGCGAGGGGCATCACGGGGCCGAGCGTGGAAGGCCCCACTCTGCCCCAGCATCCAGGGCCTCCAGGGGATCCAGGTTGAGTTCCGCCCCGGCGCCGTGGAGTTCGAGGGTGATCACGCGATGGTCCGGGCCGCTGCCGCCCCAGGGGGGCTCGCCGCTGCCCGGGTTCACGGCCACCTGGGGCCAGGCGGCCGCCGCCAGCGCCAGCCGCAGCCGCTCTCCCGCCCGCAGGTGCAGCAGCAGGGGCTGCAGCACCACCTGCCGCCAGCCGGGGCGCAGGCAGCCGTCGCCGAGCTGGCGGCTCACGCCGGTGCAGAGCTGTTGCGCAGCTCCCTGGGGCTCCACCCGGACCAGGGCGGCGCAGAGATCGAAACCGGGCTGATCGGCGGTCACCCGCAGCCGCAGCCGCGGCCGGGCCAGCAGGCGCAGGGGCCGTTCCAGGGGGGCGCTGGTGAAGCAGGCCACATCGCGGCGCTGATCCAGATCGCTGCGTTCACAGGGCCCGGCATCGAGGCCCAGGTGGCCGCCCCGGCCCGGCACTGGCCGCCACGGGTCATGCACCAGCCAGCGGGTGTCGTCGCCCGGCTCCGGTGGCGTGCCAGAGGCCTGGCTGACGCCGTCGTGCGCCGGCATCAGGAGCTCTCCGTGCAGTCGCCAGCGGCGCCCTGGCGCCACGGCCGGCGCCTCCCCGGCCGCCACGGCTGGGTGGGCCAGTGGCCACCACTGGCCGTCCCTGGGGTCCTGCACCAGCACCGGCGCCTCGGCGGTGGCCCCCATGGCGGCGGGCTGCAGGTGGTGCTGGAAAAACCGCAGCAGCTGGGCGTCGATGCCGCCGCGCCAGTTGAGATGGGTCCAGGCGCCGATGCGCAACAGGGTGCTGCCGCCGGCCTGCCGCGCCCGGTGCCAGAGCTCCAGCACCCCCTCCAGGTGCGGGTCGTCCCAGCCTCCGATCAGCAGCATCGGCCGCTTCCAGAGGGCCGCGGGAGGCTCGTGCCGGATCCAGCCCTCGGCCTGGCCGGGGTCCTGGCCCAGCCAGCGCAGGGCCATACCCTCCGGGTCCAGTTGCTCCAGCAGCGCGGGCCCCTCATGGAGAAAGGCACCCGACCCGAGGCTGTGGCGGATCCGCCACCAGCCCTGCCGGTCGCCCCGCCGCCGGCACTGCAGGGCCGCCAGCTGCAGCCCCCAGCCCAGCCCCAGGGCCCACCAGTGGGCGCCGCCACTGCTGGCCCAGTGCAGCCGTTCGTCGAGGCCCGTCATCGCCGGCGCCAGGCAGTCCGGCAACCCCTCGCCGTCCTCGGCATCGCTGAGCAGCTGGGTGAGGCCCTGATAGGAGAAGCCCACCATCCCCACCCGGCCGTTGCTGCCCGGCAGCCGTCGCACCCAGCGCAGGCTGTCGGCCGTGTCGGCGGCCTCCTGGGTGAAACCGCCGAAGCTGCCCTGCGAGCCGCCCTGGCCACGCACGTCCTGCACCACCACCAGAAAACCGTGGCGGGTCCACCAGAGCGGGTGGGGGAGCACGGGGGTGGAGGCGATCGCCCGGCCGTAGGGCTGGCGCATCAGCAGCACCGGCCAGGGTCCGGGGCCCGGGGGCTGCCAGAGCCGGCTCACCAGCTCCACCCCATCGCGGCAGGTCAGCCGGGCATCGCGCCAGCTCACCACCGGCCGATCAGCGCACGTCGGGGCAGTGCATGCCCACCACATAGGTGGTGAGAACCTCAGCGTCCACCGCACTCAGCCCCTCCTGGGCCGCGATCGTGCGGGTGGCCTGCCGGCTGGTGTAGGAGATGCCCTGCTTGTTCATGTCGCGCAGCTGGTTGCAGAGGGCCTTGGCCCGGGCCGGGTCGCGCCGCACCGATTCCAGCAGGCTGGACTGGGCCTGCGCCGGGGCGATCAGCCCCACTGCGGTGAAGCCCGCCGTGAGCAGGGCCAGGGAGGCGAGCACGCCACCGATCAGCAGGGCGGTCGGTTGGGTCTGCGGCCTGGGGCACCCCGGCGAGCGGTGTTGGCGCAGGGGGCGGCGCAGAGGGGGGAGAAGTACGGCCACGTCCTGTCCGCGTCTGCCTCCATTCCAGGGCGCCGGCTCAGAACTGGAGATGGCCTGGGGTCAGTTTGCGTCCCGGCGAGCGCGGTTGATCCAGTCCTGCACGGTGGCCAGGTCGGGCGGCGCCACCGCCTGGCCCGTGAGGCGCCGCTGCAGGCGGCCGGTCTGCACCCACAGCTGCTGGGGGTCGGCCCGGGCCAGGCCGCGGGCATCGGCGATGCCGGCATGGAGCAGCAGGGCGGCCTGGGCGGGTTCGAGCCCCACCGCCGCCACCAGCCGCGCCTGGCCCCGCAGCCGCCGCAGGGTGGGTTCACTGCTGCCGCCCTGGCCCGCCAGCCGGCGCAGCTGAGTGTCGTCGAGCGCCGCCAGGGACTGCCAGCTGGCGATGCCATGGCGCTCCAGCAGCCGGGCCTCGGCGGCGGCATGGGCCGGGAGCTGCCAGGCCGGCCCACTCACGGGGTGGCCGTGGGGCGGCCGTCCACGCTCACCGAGCCGTCGTCGAAGTTGCGGGTGGCCTCGGCCAGCACCAGCGGCCGGCTGAGACCCGGCGCCACCCGCTCCACCCCCCGCAGCCGCACCCGCACCAGGCCCTCGGGGATTGTGCGGCCACCGCCGCTGAGGTTGCGGGCCACCTGTTCGGCACTGGCCCTGGCGGTGGCGGGATCCAGGTCGGCCGGAGCGGCCGCCACCACCAGGTCGCCGCCGTTGTCGAACACCACCGGCACACCCACGGCGCCCTCCACCACCACCCGGGGCCGGTAGCTCACCGCAAAGGCCAGGCAGGACAGGCAGAGCAGCACCGTGAAGCTGGTGATGCCCACCAGCCGGAAGCGGATGCCCCAGCGCAGGGCGAAGGCGGCGATGGTGAGCACGCCCAGCACGCCGCTGGCGGCCCCCAGCCATTGCCCGGCCAGCAGGGAGATCGGATCGGGGCTCATTCAGTGCCGCTCCAGGGTGGTTTGCGGGCCGGGAAGGGCCCTTGGCAACGCCCTTATATTGCGGCTCTGGCGATTCCGGTGGCTCCAGGTTCATGGCGGACTTGCCACCCCAGGGCCCGCCACCATCTCCGCCGGAGTCCGAAAACCCCTCCCGTGGCTCCCGGCCCGTGCCCCGATGGCGCCTCCCGCTGCTGCTCGTGGCACTGGCCGGGACGGCGGCCACGGGGGTGGTGTTGTCGCTGGACCGTCTCGCGGCCCACACCTACGGCCGCCTGCAGAGCGGCCTGGAGCGTGATCTCGGGCAGGCCCTGGGCCAGCCGGTGAGCCTGGGTCCCTACCGGGGCCTCAGCTGGCTCGGCCTGCGCCTCGGCCCCAGTCAGGTGCGGCCGCTGCCCAGCCATCCCTCAGGTGTGGAGATGGCCGGGATCGCCCTGAGCCTCGATCCGCTCGCCAGCCTGCGCCGCCGGCTGCCGGTGCTGGAGGTGAACCTGCAGGGGGTCGAGGCCAACCTGCGTCCCAACGCCGAGGGCAGCTACTGGCGCCTGCCCGATTTCGACCCCACAGAAACCCCGGAGCGACTGGTGGCCCGCGTGCGCCTGCCCCAGCCGGCGCTGGTGGCGCTGGAGCGGGACGGCAGGGAGGCCCAGCTGGCCCTGCGGGGCACGGTGGTGGTCGAACCCCACCGCTTCCGGGCCTCGGCCCTGCTGGGGCTGCGCCCCCTGGGGCCCGGAACGGCCGCCGCCGGGGCCCTGCAGGTGCGGGGCGGCGGCAACTGGCGCAGCGACCAGTGGCAGGCCCAGATCAGCAGCCGCGACGTCGACCTGCAGTGGCCCGCCGACCTGCTGGGGCTGGGCGGCGAGCTGGAGGGCCGTGTGGACGGCCAGCTGCAACTGGCCTGGGGCGATAGGGAGCCCGACTGCCAGGGTGATCTGCAGGTGCGCCAGCTGAGCTGGCGGGCCCAGCCTGGCCAGCCGGCCCTCAGCCTCGAGCGTCCCCTGCTGCGCTGCCAGGGCCGTGAACTCACCCTCGCCTCCAGCCGCTGGCGCTGGGCGGAGCGCAGCGGCCAGGTGGGGCTGCGGGCCCTCTGGGAGCCCTCCGGGCTGCGGCTCGAGCAGCTTCAGCTCTCCTCGGGCCGGTCCTGGCTGTGGGCCCGTGGGGCACTCACGCCCAACCCCGTCCTGACGGGCGACTGGCAGCTGGATCCAGCCGATCTGCCCCTGCCGGAGGGTGTGGACCCGGCCCTGGTGGGCTCCCAGCTCCGCGGCAGCCTGCAGCTGGCGGGCAGCTGGAGCGAGCCCCTGATCAGCACCCGGGTGAGCCAGGCCAGCAACGCCCTGCTCGGCCCCTGGCAGGCGCAACTGCGCTGGCGGGATCAACGGCTGCTGCTGGATCGCTTCACCAGTGACCACCTCAGTGGCCGGGGCAGCCTGCCCCTCACCCTGGCCGGCGGCGAGGGGCTGCGCACGGGGCTCCTCGATCTGCGCCTGCAGCTCCAGCGCTATCCCCTCACCCGCCTGGGCCCCCTGCTCGGTGCCGACCTCCAGGGCGTGGCCGACGCCGATGGCACCATCCGCGGCCCCCTCAGCGGGCTCACCCCGGAATTCCAGCTGCGCCTGGAGCAGCCCGGCGCCGGGCCCCTGCTGGTGGCCGAAACCTGGGAGGGCACCTGGCTGGGCGACCCCGCCGGCGGCGGCCGGCTGCGCATGGCCAGCCGCGGTGACGCCCCGCCGGGACGGCTGGAGGCGCGGCTCGATCGCGCCTGGGTGCCGGTGGCCCTGAGCCTGGAGCGCAACGACGGCCGCCTCGAGCTGGAGGGCAGCCCCCGTGCCTACCGCTGGACGGCCAGCGACTTTCCCCTGGTGGGACTGCAGTTGGCCCTGGGGTCCGAGGGACAGTGGCGGCCCCTGCGGGGCGGCCTCAGCGGGGCCGGGGTGCTGGAGCTGCAGCCCCTGGCCTTCCAGGGCCGGGTGGAGCTCGATCAGCCCTCCCTGCTGGGGGTGCCGGCCCGCCGGGTGGTGCTCGACGGCAGCTACCGCGACCGCCAGTACCAGGCCAGCGGAGCGATCACGGCCGAGGGGGGAGGAGAGCTGGATCTGGAGTGGAGCGGCCGTTGGCGGGGGCCCTATGTGGCGCGCTTCAGGGGCCAGGACCTCGATGACGGCCTGGTGCGGCGCCTGCTGGAGGCCTGGCCGCGCTGGCGCGGCGAGCCCGGCATCGATCCGGGCAGCGCTGCCGATCTGGGCACCTTGATGATCGACACGATGGGCGGCACCGTCGACGATCTGCTGGTGGCGCTCAACCGGGCCCACGAACGCCTGCGCGAGGCCCTGGCGGACCAGCGCGAGCTGCTCACTCCGGCCCAGCGGCTGGAGCGGGTCTCAGCCCGCTTTGATCTCGATCTGGAGCTCAGCGGCCCGAGCCTGGCCGATACGCGCATCGACGGGTCTGCGGAGGGGTATGTCTGGTTCCCGGGCCAGGATCGTGATCAGGCCCGCAGTGGCGAGCCCCTGCGGCTGGAGCTCAACGGGCCCGTACGGATGGGGTCGGGCAGCTTCGGCTTCTCCGGCGTGCCCCTCTCCCTGGTGGCGCTGTTCACCCCGGTGCCCGACGAACTGCGCGGCCGGGTGTCATCCACGGGCACCTACACCCTGGGCGCCGAGCCGGCCCTGGCTTTGGAACTGGCCCTCGACGACGCCGCCCTGGGTGACACCGAGATCGCCCTGCGCCGCGGCAGCGTGCAGCTGGAGGGCAATGCCCTGGCCCTCGACCTGGCCCTGCGGGCCGCCGGTGCCGACAGCGGCATCGATCTGGCTGGCGTGGTGCCCCTCGATCCCAGCGAGGAGGGAATCGAACTGCGGGTCACCAGCCGCGACGACGGGCTGATCTTTCTCAGCCGCCTGGCCCAGCCCACGCTGGTGTGGGAGGAGGGCAGCGCCGACCTGCAGCTGCTGGTGCGGGGCAGCCTGGACCGCCCGATCGCCAATGGTTTCCTGCGCATCCAGAACGGCCAGCTGGCGCTGCTCGACCAGGAGGTGGAGGATCTGCAGGCGACGCTGCTGTTCGACTTCGAGCAGCTGCTGCTCCAGGAGTTCACGGCCCGGGTGGGCGGCGATGGCCGGATCAGCGGCAGCGGCAGCCTCGGCCTGTTCAGCCCCCAGCGCGCGGCCGGGGGTGAGCCGGCCCGGCTGTCCCTTGCCATCGAGGGCCTGCCCTACCGCTCACCGCGGCTGAACACCGATGTCAATGGCGAGCTGACCGTGGGGGGCAGCCTCATCGCCCTGCAGCTCGGGGGTGAGCTGGTGCTGGCCAAGGGGTCGCTGAACGTGCAGCCCGGCCGCCTGGCCAGTGAGGAGAACGGCGCGCAGAGCGTGGCCGCGGTGGAGGAGCTGGCCGAGCAGAACTGGGACTTCGAGCAGCCCCTGGTGCTGCTGGGGCCGGAACTGGAGGCCCGCACCGGCGAGGATCTGCGGGCCCTGGTGCCGGCGGTGGGCTTCCTCGCCCTCGACGGTCTGCGCATCAACCTGGGACAGGATTTCCACGTGGTGGTGCCCCAGCTGGCTGACTTCAGAACCAGCGGCACCCTGCGTCTCGATGGTCCGGTGGGCCCTGACATCGAGGCCCGGGGTGTGGTGAAGCTGGAGCGGGGGCGCCTGAACCTGTTCACCACCAATTTCTTCCTCGACCGCAACGCCCCCAACGTGGCCGTGTTCACCCCGTCGCTGGGGCTGGTGCCGTTTCTGGACATCACCCTGCGCAGTCGCGTCTCGGACAGCCTCACCGCCGGCGGTGTGGTGAGCGGGTCTGCCGCCACCTCCCCCTACGCCCCGTCGCTGGCCCAGCAGCAGAACGGATTCACCTCCTTCAGCCAGCTCAACCTGGTGCAGGTGTTTCTGTCGGTGAGCGGACCGGCCGACCGCATCGCCGAGAACATCAGCCTGCGCAGCACTCCAGCCCTGCCGGAGGATCGGCTGCTGGCCCTGATCGGCGGCAACTCCCTGGCCGGCCTCGATGGCTCGGCCGCCGGCGCGGCTCTGGCCACAGCGCTCGGCCAGACCCTGCTCTCGCCCGTGCTCGGCACCCTGGGGGAGGTGTTCGATGAGCGCGTCAGCTTTGCCCTCTACCCCACCTTCGTGAGCCAGACGGTGAGCAACCGCTCGCAGCGGCGCTCTCGCCAGGTGCCGCCCGTGCTGGTGCTGGCCGCTGAGGTGGGGGTGGACGTGAGCGAGCAGTTCAACCTCTCGGTGCTGGCCGCCCCCAACCGCACCGATGTGCCGCCCCAGTTCAACCTCACCTGGCGGGCCTCCGATCTGGTGAATGTGCAGGGATCGGTGGACACCGAGGGCGCCTGGCAGACCCAGCTGCAGGTGTTCTTCCGCTTCTGAGATGGCAGCAGGTGGCGTGGCGGATGGGCAGGTGGCGGATCAGCTGATCGGGGTGGACGTGGGCGGCACGGCCCTCAAGCTGGGCCGCTTCGATGCCGCCGGCACGCTGCTGGCGGAGCTGGAGGTGCCCACCCCCAGGCCCGCCATGCCCGGCGCGGTGACCAACGCCATCGCCGAGGCGGTGCTGCAGCTCGATCCCGATCGCCTGGCGCCCCTGGTGGGGGTGGGCCATCCCGGCCCCAGCGACCGCGCCGGCCGCACCGCCCGCATCGCCATCAACCTGCCGGGATGGCGGGATGTGCCCCTCGCCGACTGGCTCGAACCCCTGCTGGAGAGGCGTGTCACCTGTGCCAACGACGCCAACTGTGCCGCCATCGGCGAGCTCTGGCACGGTGCGGCCCGGGGCGTTGAGGACGCGCTGCTGCTCACCCTGGGCACCGGCGTGGGGGGCGCCGTGCTGCTGGAGGGCCGGCTGTTCACCGGCCGCAGCGGGGCCGCCGGCGAGCCCGGTCTGATCGGCATCCAGCCCGATGGTCCCCCCTGCAACAGCGGCAACCGGGGCTCGCTGGAGAGCTACTGCAGCCTGGCGGGTCTGGCCCGCCTCAGCCCGCTGGAGCCCCGGGAGCTCTGCCGCCGCGCCGAGGCCGGCGATGCCGAGGCCCTGGCGGTATGGCAGGCCTACGGAGAGCGGCTGGGGGTGGGGCTCAGTTCCCTGCTCTACCTGTTCACGCCGCAGCTGGTTCTGATCGGGGGCGGCCTCAGCGCCGCCTCCCAGCACTTTCTGCCGGCGGTGTGGCGGCAGGTGCATGAGCGGGTGCTGGCGGTGAGCCGCGAGGGGCTGCGGATCGAGCGCTGTGCCCTCGGCAACGGTGCCGGACGCCTGGGGGCAGCGCGGCTGGCCCTCGATCGCCTGGCACCCCAGGGTGCCGCCGCGTTGGGATGATGGGCCGATGAGCAGATCCGTGCCGACTCCCCCCGTGGCGCCCGATCCCGCAGCCGCCAATCCTGCAGCCGCCGATCCCGCAGCCGCCCAGCCGGTGGTGCCGGATCCCAGCCCCGAGCTGCTGCAGCGGGCCCTGGCCGTGCGCCGCAGCGCCACAGCCCTCGGCCAGCTGGGCGACGATCAGCGCCGCGCGGCTGTGGAGGCCATGGCCGACGGCCTGGAGCGCTCCCGGGAGGCGATCCTGGCGGCCAACCGTGGCGACCTGGAGGCCGCCGCGGCCGATGGCCTGGCACCGGCCCTGGTGGCGCGGCTGAAGCTCGATGCCGCCAAGCTCGATGCCGCCATCGCCGGCGTGCGCCAGGTGGCTGCCCTGAGCGATCCCCTGGGCCGGCGCCAGCTGCACACCGAACTCGATCAGGGGCTGGTGCTGGAGCGCATCACCGTGCCCCTCGGTGTGCTGGGGGTGATCTTCGAGGCGCGGCCCGATGCGGTGATGCAGATCGCTTCGCTGGCGATCCGCTCCGGCAACGGTGCCCTGCTCAAGGGCGGCAGGGAAGCCAGCCGCAGCTGCGTTGCGATCCTGGCGGCCCTGCGCACAGGCCTGGCCGGCAGCGCCGTGGAACCCACTGCCCTGGAGTTGCTCACCAGCCGCCAGGAGAGCCTGGCCCTGCTGCGGCTCGACGGTCTGGTGGACCTGATCATTCCCCGCGGCTCCAATGCCCTGGTGCGCTTCATCCAGGACAACACCCGCATTCCGGTGCTCGGGCACGCCGATGGCATCTGCCACCTCTACGTCGACCGGCAGGTGGATGTCGATCAGGCCCTGGCGGTGGCGATCGATGCCAAGACCCAGTACCCCGCCGCCTGCAACGCCATCGAAACCCTGCTGGTGCACAAAACCAGCGCCCCGCTGTTCCTGCCCAGGGCGGTGGCGGCCTTCAGCGCCGCCGGGGTGGAGTTGCGCGGGGACGCCGAGGCCTGCGCCCTGGGGGTGGCCGCTGCCGCCGAGGAGGACGACTGGCGCACGGAGTACTCCGACCTGATCCTGGCGGTGAAGGTGGTGGCCAGCCTGGAGGACGCCCTCGATCACATCGCCTCCTACGGCTCCCGCCACACCGATGCCATCTGCACCACCGATCCGCTGGCGGCCGACCGCTTCCTGGCGGCGGTGAACAGTGCCGGGGTGTACCTCAACTGCAGCACCCGCTTCGCCGACGGCTTCCGCTACGGCTTCGGCGCCGAGGTGGGCATCAGCACCCAGACCCTGCCCCCGCGCGGCCCGGTGGGTCTGGAGGGGCTGGTGACCTACCGCTACCGCCTGCGCGGCGAGGGCCACATCGCCGCCGACTACGCCAGCGGCGCGCGCCGCTTCAGCCACCGCGCCCTGCCCCTGTGACGCCCGGCGAGGGGATCGTGGTGCGGGGGCTGCGGCTCTGGGCTCACGTGGGCGTGCTGCCGTTCGAGCGCGAGCGGGGCCAGTGGTTTGAACTCGACCTCGAGCTGGGGGTGGATCCGGCCGCCGCCGGTCGCAGTGACCAGCTGGCCGACACCCTCGACTACGGCGCCCTCATCCAGGCCCTGCAGCGCCAGGCCCGGCAGATCCGTTGCCACACCATCGAGCGCTACGGCCAGTGCATCCTCGAGTTGATCGCCGAGCGCCATGGGTCTGTGCCGGTGCAGCTGGAGCTGCGCAAGTGCGCGGCGCCCGTGCCGGGGTTCACGGGCAGCGTCGCCATCCGCCGCGCCAGTGGAAGTCGGGCGGGCCGGTGGGATGGGCCAGGGCCCAGTAGCTGAGCTCGCCATCCCGGTGCTCGAGCACGGCGCTGAGGCCCAGCTCGATCGCCAGCTCCCGCTCCAGGACCTGGGCCAGGGCCGCAGGCAGGGGCAGGTCAGCCCGTAGCTCCAGGTTGGCTGGGGTGAGGGCCACCGTGATGGGCAGCGCCTGCAGGGCCGGCTCGGGGCGCAGGTTGCGGCGGTAGCCGTCCAGCCGGTAAAGGTTCCAGTGGCCGGACGGCGCCAGGTTCAGCTCCCAGTAGCCCTCCTGCCCCGGCAGGCCCAGGAAGGCCTCCAGGCAGGTGTGCTGCCAGAGCCCGTCACGCCGCTGGGGAGCGGACTCCGGCGGGGGGATGCGCAGCGTCTCCAGGGGGCCGCTCAGGTTGTAGGTGAGCCGCAGCGTGCCGCCGTGGCGCTCGGCCCGCGCCTGGAGGTGCAGCACCGGATCCGGCCGCCCGTGGTTGCGCAGCTCGGCCGCCAGCATCAGCCCAGCTCCCGCACCAGCGCGCGGATCTCCTGCTCCTGGGCCTCGATGCTTTCGGTGAGCCGGAACTGCACCACGGCCCGCTCCAGGTTCTGGCCGGGGTGGCGGCACTTGAAGTAGCGGTTGCCGGCCAGGTGGTCGCTGAAGAAGCGCAGGCCCAGTTCAAAGGCGATCAGCCGCACCGCCGTGGGGATCAGCTCCAGATCGGCCTGGCTGAGAAAGGGGCGGGCCAGCTCCAGATAGCCCCCCAGCATCGGCCGGCAGAGCTCCAGGTCGAAGCGCACCCCTGCGGGATCGACCGGCTCCTCGCCGACCGGGTTGCAGCCCGAGCGCAGGCAGTCGCCGATGTCGTAGTGCACCAGGCCCGGTTTCACGGTGTCCAGGTCCACCAGCGCCACCGCCTCACCGCTGCGGCGGTCGAGCAGCACGTTGTTCACCTTGGGGTCGCCGTGGATCGGTTGCAGCCGCAGCTGCCCCCGCTCACGGGCCCGCTCCAGCACCGGTGCCAGCTCCTGGCGCTGCTCCACGAACGCCGCGCACCAGCGGCTGGCCTCGCAGCCGGCGGGAAGACCTCCGTGGGCCAGCAGCTGGCGGTAGGTCGCCAGGTAGCGGGGGGTCACGTGGAAGCCCTCGAGGGTGTCGGCCAGCTGCTCGCAGGGCAGGTCGTGGATGAGCAGGTGGAAGCGCCCCAGGGCTCGCCCCACCTCGCGGGCGTGGCCGGCGTCCTGCACCGTGTCGTGGGCCACGGCATCGTCGATGTGGGTGATCAGGCGCCAGGCCTGGCCCTGGTGCTTCAGCCACAGGTGGCCGCCGGCCCGGGTGGGAATCAGCCGCGGCAGCTCCCAGGGTCGCCCGCTGCGCTCCAGGGGCAGGGGCCGGTCGTCCACATGGGCGCCGAGGCGGGCGATGTTGTCGATCACCAGCTGGGGCCGGGGGAACACCTCGGTGTTCAGACGCTGCAGCACGTAGCGCTGCCCGTCGGCGGCCTCCACCCGGTAGGTGTCGTTGACGTTGCCGTTGCCCAGGGGGGCGAGCCGCCGCACCGGGGCGGCGATGGCAAAGGCCTCGGCGATGGTCTGAAGCGGTCCGGTGGCCTGGGCGGGGGAGGCGGCC
>SLIG01000194.1 GCA_007135755.1 Cyanobium sp. | reverse complement strand
GCGCCACCTGGCGTCTGGCCCTGCCCTTCGGGCTGCTGTTCGCCCCGGCCCTGGGGCTGGCGGGGGCGGCGAGCGCCGCCACCGGGTTTCTGGTGGGGGGCCTGCTGCTCTCCCCCGATCTCGACACCCGCTCGAACGCCACGCGCCGCTGGGGACCCCTGCGGCCGCTGTGGTGGCCCTACCGCCGCGGGCTGCCGCACCGCTCCCTGCTCTCCCACAGCCCGCTGCTGGGCACGGCCGGCCGGCTGGCCTATCTGGCGGCCCTGGCGCTGCTGGCCTCCGCCCTGCTGGCCCCCCTGCCCCTGGGGGTGCCCACACCGACGGATCTGATCAGCGCCGCGCTGGCCCTGTGGCAGCGCCAGCGGCCGCTGCTGGCCAGCGCGCTGGTGGGCCTGGAGGCCAGCAGCTGGCTGCACCTGATCCAGGATGGCGACCCGCTGCCGCGGCTGCCCCGGCCCTGGCGCCGTTCCTCCGCCCGCCGCCGCCGATGAGCTCCGATCCGCCCCTGCCGGCCAGCAGCGACGCCCCCCTCAGCGCCACCCTCAGCGCGCTGGCCGAGCTGGTGGCGGTGGTGGACCGCCTGCGCGATCCAGAAACCGGCTGCCCCTGGGACCTGGAGCAGACCCATGCCTCCCTGGTGCCCTACGTGCTGGAGGAGGCCCACGAGGTGGCCGATGCCATCCGCCACGGCGACGACCGCCACCTGGAGGAGGAGCTGGGCGACCTGCTGCTGCAGGTGGTGCTGCACGCCCGCATCGCCAGCGAGGACGGGCGTTTTGATCTGGAGCGCATCGCCCGGGGCATCAGCGCCAAGCTGATCCGCCGTCACCCCCATGTGTTCGCCGGCGCCACGGCCGACGACCCGGCCGGCGACCCGGCGCAGGTGCGGGCCAGCTGGGAGGCGATCAAGGCCGGCGAACAACGCCAGCGCGAGCGCGAACGGCAGGCCGAGGGCACGGCGCCGCAGCCCTCCACAAGCCCGTTGAGCGACAAGCTGGCCGGCAAGGTGCGGGGCCAGCCGGCCCTGGCCGGCGCCATGACGATCTCGAAGCGGGCCGCCGCCGCCGGCTTCGAGTGGGAAGACATGGCCGGGGTGTGGGCGAAGGTGCACGAGGAACTCGACGAGCTCAAAGAGGCCGTGGCCGCGGCCCAGGCCGGCGGCGACCGGGCCCATGCGGAGACAGAACTCGGCGACCTGCTGTTCACCCTGGTGAACGTGGCCCGCTGGTGCGGACTTGATCCGGAGGCCGGGCTGGCCGGCACCAACCGCCGCTTCCTGGATCGCTTCTCGCGCGTGGAGGCGGCCCTGGGGGGCGATCTCCAGGGCCGCGGCATCGGCGAACTGGAGGGGCTGTGGCAACAGGCCAAGGCCCAGATCCGCGCCGAACGCGAGCAGGGCGCGAGCGGGGCCTGAGGTCCAGGCCTCAGGTGTTCTGGAACACCGGCGGGACTGCCAGGCCCGCAGGAGCCGCCAGGCTGGACCCAGCGATCGAGCGGCAAGGGCCGCAGCCCGCGATGAGCGACACCCAACCGGGACCCAGCACCAATCCGAATCTGGCGATCCCCCCTGAGGAGACCTTCGCCGTGCTGCGGGTGGACCCCGACGGCAGCGCCCAGCTGCTCGATCCCCTCATGCGCCAGCACAGCGATTCCGAGGGCACGGCCTTCTGGTGCCGGCCCAACCAGCCCCTGCAGGTGGGCCAGCGGGTGCAGGGCATCCTGGAGTTCCACCCCCGTGAAGCGGTGGCCCACGAGCGCATGCCCCAGTTCACCGTGAACGTGGTGGTGGAGAGCGAGGGCTGAGCCCATCGCCCCAGACCCGCCTCAGTCGCCGGGAAGCATGGAGCCGGGCGATGCTCGTCACCAAACCCCCACCCTCTGCACCTGATGGGCTTCCGCTACCTCGATCGCCTGGCCAGCGAAGAGAACATCCGCTCCTTCCTGGAGCTGGCCGACCTGGCCGCCGGCGCCGGCAGCTCGGCTGAGAACGTGTTCGCGCTCTCCCACCGGCTGCGCGACTCCATCCCGATGCAGCTCTGCCGCAAGCGGCTGGGCCGCGATCCGGAGGCCCAGGCTCTGATCGATGCCCGGCGCCTCTGCGGCCCCTATGACGCCGCCGCGCTGCAAGCCCTGCCCAAGGGCAGCCTCGGCCACACCTACGCCACCATTCTGGGAACGCTGGGATATGACATCAACTTCTTTCCAGAGCCGGCGTTCTACAACAATCTGGAGAGCGATGCCGATTACATCAACTACCGGGTCTATGCCACCCATGATCTGCATCACATCCTCACCGGATTCAGCCTCGACAACTTCGGCGAGCTGGGCGTGATCAGTGTCAGCGTGGCTCAGTTCTCCCATCCGGGACTGGTGTTCACCGACCTGATGGCGCTGCTGCTGCAGTGGCTGCGCACGGACACGCCAATGGATGAGCTGGAGTCGCCTGAGGAACAGGCACGCACGGCCGCCTATGCCTTCGGCCGGATCAGCCAGGGGCTGGAGATGGGCCTGGCGGCCCGGCCCCTGTTCCCGGTGCTGTGGGAGGAGCAGATGCACCGCGATCTGGATGCGGTGCGGGCCGACTTCGGCATCAAGCCCGTGACGGAAGGCCCCTGGAGCTGGCACGCCAATCCCGCGCTGCAGGCGGCCCTGGCCGCCTGAGGGGCTGGCCGGCTCAGTCGTCGGGAAGCGCCAGGCCGCGGCGGCGGCCCTTGAGGGCGGAACGGCGCTGCTTGGCCGCCAGGCGCCGCTCCACCGCCCCGCGGCTGGGGCGCGTCG
>SLIG01000017.1 GCA_007135755.1 Cyanobium sp. | reverse complement strand
GTGCCGGTGGAGCTGGAGGAGGCGGCCCGCAGCGACGGCTGCACGCCGCTCGGGGAGTGGTGGAACGTGATGATCCCCGCCGCCAGGGCCGACCTGATCACCCTGGCGATGTTTGTGTTCATCGGCACCTGGAGCGACTTCCTCTGGCCCCTGGTGATTCTCGATGAACCGCAGCTCTACACCCTGCCCCTGGGGCTCCAGCAGCTGGCCAGCAGCTTCTCCCTCGACTGGCGCCTGGTGGCGGCGGGATCGGTGATCTCGATCCTGCCGGTGCTGGCCCTGTTCATCGGCCTGCAGCGCTACATCCTGCCCAGTGCGAGCGGCGACGCTGTGAAGGGTTGACCCGTTGGTGTTCCCAGGGTCAGGGCTCTCTGGCGCCGCCCGGCTGAATCAGCGGAGCAAGCTCTGCGGGGGCCGGCGTTGAACCGGGCAGGCTCCCTTCAAGCCTTCCACGCTCAGGGCCAGGCCCGCTGCCGGGAGCTGGCGGCGCGGCCGGAGGACGGGCGAGCTGGCGCAGCTGGGCGCTGAGGGCGTCGGTTTCCGCCTGCAGCACATCAAGACGGCTGCTGTCGCGCTCCAGGGCCTGCAGCCGCTCCACGGCGTTGCGCAGCTGATCCTCCAGGCCGGTGGTGCGCTCCAGGGCGCGGCTGTTCTCCAGACCCTGGACCCGCTGCTGGAGTTCCTGGATGCGGCTCGTCTGCTGGCGGGACTGCACCAGCAGGGCCACGAACAGCACGGCCACCAGGGCAGTGAACCCGGCCTGCAGCCAGAGCACCCAGTCGGGCAGGGGCGGCAGGGGACCGGAGCCGGAGCCGCCGCCGGTGGAGCCTGGAGCCAGGGGGCTGGGGTCCATCGGGTCAACGTGCCTGCTCCAATCCTGCCCGATGGCTGCATGGAGCCCGACCGCAGCCTGCGGCACAGTGGCCCCAGCTGTGCTGCCGCGATGACGATTCTGGTGACCGGCGGCGCCGGCTACATCGGCAGCCACACGGTGCGGGCCCTGCAGCGCGCTGGCCAGCCTGTGCTGGTGCTCGACAACCTGGTGTACGGCCACCGCGACATCGCCGAGGCGGTGCTGCAGGTGCCGCTGGTGGAGGGCCAGCTGGGCGATCGGGACCTGCTCGATCAGCTGCTCCAGGGCCGCCATCCCCTGCTTCCCGCAGGGCCGGTGCAGGCGGTGCTGCACTTCGCCGCCTATGCCTATGTGGGTGAGAGCGTGGCCGACCCGGCCCGCTACTACCGCAACAATCTGGGCGACACCCTGGTGCTGCTGGAGGCGCTGCGGGCCGAGAGCGAGCGGCGCGGCGACCAGATCCCCCTGGTGTTCAGCTCCACCTGCGCCACCTACGGCATCCCCGAGCCGGATCAGATCCCGATCCGCGAGTCCACGCCCCAGCGGCCGATCAACCCCTACGGCCGCAGCAAGTGGATGGTGGAGCAGCTGCTGGCCGACTTCGCCGCCGCCTACGGCCAGCCCAGCGTGATCTTCCGCTACTTCAACGCCGCCGGTGCCGATGCGGCCGGCGACCTGGGAGAAGACCACAATCCCGAAACCCACCTCATCCCCCTGGTGCTGGAGGCCCTGGCCGGCCGCCGCGCGGCGATCCAGGTCTACGGCCGTGACTACCCCACCGCCGATGGCACCTGCATCCGTGACTACATCCACGTGAGCGACCTGGCCGCCGCCCATGTGCTCGGGCTGGATCGCCTGCTGGCCGGTGGGGCGGCCGTTGGGGAATCAGGGGCCGCGGCACCGCTGATCTACAACCTCGGCACCGGTCGGGGCTATTCCGTGCAGGAGGTGATCGCGGCCGCCCGCCGCGTCACCGGGGCCTCGCTCAGCGTCCACGACGCTCCCCGCCGGCCGGGGGATCCGGCCGAGCTGGTGGCCGACGCCGCACGGGCCCGCGCTGAGCTCGGCTGGCAGCCCCGGCGCTCAGACCTCGAAATGATCCTGGCCGATGCCTGGGCCTGGCATCAGCGCCGCTGGAGCTGACCCCCGGCTGGCGGCGGCCTGCAGCAGCTGGTCGGCCGTGGCCGCATACACCGCCTCGGCCTCGGCCTCACTGCGGCCGATGCAGGTCATGCCCAGCTTGCCGAACTCCGAGAGGCAGCCCAGCAGGTGAAAGACGCTGCCGCGCAGCTGGGCCGGGTCGTAGTGCAGTCCCGCCTCGGCCACGATGTCGATCAGGTCGGTGGGCAGCAGCCCGCGCAGGCGCGGGTCACAGAGGTTGTCAGTGGCGCGGTAGTAGAGCGGCGAGCCGGTGGGGGAGCGGAACAGGCCGCTGGCCGGATCCATATGGCCGCTGGTGATGGCGTTGAGGGTCATGAACGTGTGGGTGGTGCCCCCCTGGCGCAGGTTCACCTCGATCGCCTGCAGATCCCAGTGGCGGCCGCGGCGCCGGGCGATGAAGTCGACCGCGTAGCGCTCCAGGGCCCCCTCCGCCGCCAGCGCCTCTCCCACCGCCTGGCCGTAGGCCATCAGCTCGGCCCGGTAGGCCGCCGCCGCCGGAAACAGGCAGCCCAGGTAGGTCTGCCCGTTGGCGCCGCCCAGCACTTGCTCATGGCTGGAGAGCACCTCCACCTGGGGCGATCCCCCCGCGCCGCCAGGGTGGATCATCCCCTGCACGCTGGGGGATCGGATCGCCCCGGCGCCGGCCTCCCAGGGCTCCAGCCAGGCCTCCACCACAGCTCCCTGCGCTGCCAGCAGCTCCATCCAGTTGGCGGCCGGCATCGGCAGTCGCTCCAGGGCCGACCGCAGCCGCTGCCGCCGACGGTGCGCCGGCAGCTCGGCCAACTGCAGGGGCTCCAGCGCCAGGCAGGCGTTGCCCTCGCCGCTGAAGCCCTGGTTGAGCTTCACCACGCAGCGGCGCAGCGCGGGCTGGCCTTCCCAGAGCTCGGCGGTGGCCTCCGCCAGGTCGGGCAGGGAGTGCACCAGGCCGCTGCCCGGGGGGTGGGGAACCGCCTGGCGGGCGAACAGGGCCCGGCTGCCGGCCTTGCTGCCCCAGTGGGCCAGGGCCGGATCGGTGCCCAGCAAGGGCACCTGCAGGCACTCCGAGAGCTGGCGCTCCAGATCGCTCACCACGAAGCAGCTGATGAAGCTGCGGCCGGGGCGCAGCAGCTCGGCGATGCGCTGCAGCAGGGCCGGGCGTTCCAGCAACTTGGCCGCCAGCGGCCGGTTGGAGGCGTCATCGGTGTCCACCAGGTGCAGGCGCCGCCGGGCGTGGGAGGCGGGCACCCCGGGCAGCAGCTCCAGCACGGCGTCCACCACCAGGTCGGCCAGGGGTTTGCTGCTGGTGTACACCATGCGCACCCCGGGATGCCGCAGGCCGATCAGGGCGAACAGCTGACGCTCCTCGTAGTGGTGGGCTCCCGTCACCAACCCCATCTGCTGCTGTTCCAGCGACAGCGAGGGCACCATCAGCACATCCACATCGGGGCCGTGGCCGGCGCTCACCCGGCCCCAGGAGGGTTGGAGCTGGGCCTGGAGCTGCCGGAAACTCAGGGCCATCAGGCGCTGAAGGCTTTGCGGGCCGGGATCGGGTAGGGGATGCGGCGGTGACGCATGCGTTTCCACACCCGCACGAAGGCTCGGATCAGCAGCTCCAGCTCGGTCCTGCTGATGCCGCTTGCCGCCAGCTGGCCGTCGCGCTGGCGCGCCTCCAGGATGCGGCGCACCATTTCCCTGGCCTGGTCTTCAGTGGTGGTGGGCGGCAGGGAGCGCAGGGCGGCCTCGCAGCCGTCGGCGAGCATCAGAATCGCCGTTTCGCGGCTGCGCGGGGCGGGGCCGCGGTAGCGGAAGCGTTCCTCCGGCACCCCTGGGTTGCGCTCGCGGGCCTGGTGCAGGAAATAGCCCATCTTGAGGGTGCCCTGGTGCTCGGGGATGAAGTCGGCCAGGGGCCTGGGCAGCCGGTAGCGGCGTGCCAGCCGGAGCCCCTCGTCCACGTGGGCTTGCAGGATGGCGGCGCTGGCGTAGGGGTCATCGAGCTGGTCGTGGGGATTGTTTCCCCCCTCCTGGTTCTCGATGAACCACTGCGGGCCATGCAGTTTGCCCACGTCGTGATAGAGCGCGCCGGTGCGCACCAGGTCCACGTCGGCGCCGATGCTGCGGGCTCCCTCCTCCGCCAGGCCGGCGATCATCAGGGTGTGCTCAAAGGTGCCCGGCGCCTCGCAGGAGAGCTTGCGCAGCAGCGGCCGCTCCAGGTCGGCCAGCTCCAGCAGCCGGGTACGGGTGAGCAACCCGAAGGAGGTTTCCACCAGTGGCGCCAGCAGCAGGCCCAGCATCAGCAGGCCCGCCAGCGTCAGCCCCTCCCCCAGCAGGTCGATCTGGCCCGGCTGGCCCCGGCCCTGCAGGAGCAGCCACTGCAGCAGCACCGCGACGGCGGGCAGCAGCACCGCCAGCTGCAGCAGTCCGGCCCGGCTGCGCTGGCGGTCGGCGGCCATCGCCGCGGCGGTGCCGGTGGCGGCAGCCACCAGCAGCCGTACCCCCAGCACGCCACTGAGCGGCAGGGGCCAGAGCAGGGTGGCCGCCGCCAGCCAGGCCAGGCCGCAGCCGCTGCCCAGCCCCTGGGCCAGCAGCAGGGTGGGAGGCACCAGCAGCAGCATCGGACTGGCCAGGGGACCCAACCAGAGATTCACGCCCTGCACCACCAGCAGGGTGGCCAGGGAGAGCATCGCCTGGCGGGGCTCCAGGCTCGGCCGCCAGCGCCGCTGCAGCAGCACCAGCAGGCCGCAGGCCGCCAGTGCCTCGACCAGGTGCTGCAGCCAGCTCAGTGGCCGCGGCCGCCGGTTCACGAGGCCGAAGTAATCGAGCACATCGAAGGCCTGGGCACTGATGGGTTCGCCCTGCTGCACCACCAGATCGCCCGTATCCACCGCGATGGTGGGAATGCCCTCCTGGTTGATCAACGCCTCGATGCGCCGTTGGCTGAGGGCCGGATCACTGCGCAGGTTGGACTGGCCCTGGAGCACGTGGACCAGCAGCCGCGCCCCCACATCCCGGGCGGGGCTGGACAGACCGTCGAGCTGCAGGCTGGCCGCCTGCAGCAGTTGCTCCTCGGCCAGGCCGACCGCCAGGCCCTGGCTGAGCATGCGCTGCTGGGCCTGGCGCAGCTGCTGCTCCCAGGCGCTGCGTTCCCCCCTGTCCAGCCCTTGCAGCCACTGGCGTTCGGCCTCGCTGAGCGACACCGGTTTGACCAGGGTCTCGGCATTGCCGGCCTGGGCCTCGATCGCCTGCAGGCTCTCATCGAGCCGTTGCAGCAGCACGGTGCTGGCGGTCTCATCCACCACCTGAACGGTGGTGCGGGGCAGCATCTGTTCGCGGCGCTGCTCCAGGGCCGTACTGTCGACCACCCGGGCCGCCTGGGGAGCCCGCACCGTGAACGGCGCCACCATGCCAGCCCGCAGGTTGGGCTCCACCAGCCATGGCCAGCTGGACACCAGGGCCACCAGCAGGCACACCAGCAGCACGGCGGCGGCGTCCTGGCCTCGCCACCAGGCGGGGCTCTGCACGGGACGCTCGACCCGCAGCAGTTTCCGCCAGAGGGTTCGCAGCCGCAGCCATCCCATCGGTCAAAACTAGCCGCCGGAGCCGGTGCAAGCTGGGGCGAGCCGCCCCCCTGCCATGGCCCTCATTCTCGACGGCCGCCAGCTTGCCGCCGAACTCGAAGCGCGCTTGCGGGCCACCATCGCCGAGCGCCAGGGCACCATCGGCCGGCCGCCCGGGCTGGCGGTGCTGCGGGTGGGCGACGATCCCGCCAGCGGGGTGTACGTGGCCAACAAGGAGAAGGCCTGCGGCCGGGTGGGCATCACCAGCCTGGGCGAGCACCTGGGCGCCGATGCCGGCCCCGCCGCGGTGCTGGCGGCGGTGCAGCGCCTCAACGCCGATCCCGCCTGCGACGGCATCCTGCTGCAGCTGCCCCTGCCGGCGGGGTTGGAGGAGGGGCCGTTGCTGGCGGCGATCGATCCGGAGAAGGACGCCGATGGCCTGCACACCCTCAACCTGGGCCGGCTGCTGAAGGGCGAACCGGGCCCGCGCAGCTGCACGCCGGCGGGGGTGATGGCGCTGCTGGCCCGCCACCAGCTGCCGCTGGCGGGCCGGCGGGCCGTGGTCGTGGGGCGCAGCATCCTCGTGGGCAAGCCGATGGCGCTGATGCTCCAGGCCGCCGACGCCACCGTGACCGTGGCCCATTCCCGCAGCGCCGATCTGGCTGGGCTCTGCCGCCAGGCCGAGGTGCTGGTGGTGGCTGCCGGCCGGCCTGGGATCGTGGCCGCCGAGCACGTGCGGCCGGGGGCCGTGGTGGTGGATGTGGGCATCCACCGGCGGCCCGAGGGGGGCCTGTGCGGCGACGTGCGTGCCGCTGAGGTGGAGCCGCTCGCCGCAGCCCTCACGCCGGTGCCGGGGGGCGTGGGGCCGATGACGGTGACCATGCTGCTGGTGAACACGGTGCTGGCCTGGTGTCGCCGCCATGGTCTTGCCCATGGCCTCGACGATCTGGTCGTCTGAGCTGCCTGTGGGGGCTCAGCGGCGCCAGGGCCGCAGCAGCCTTCGCCAGGAGATCGCCGTTGCAGGGCTGGATGTCGTGCCGCTATCCAGCAGCGGCCGGGCTTCGGCGAACAGGGCCGCCAGTTCGCCCCGCAGGCGCTGGGCTTCGCGCCCCTCGAGCCGGCTGAGATCCAGCTTCTCCACCTGACGGCGCACCTGGCGCAGGTTCTGGGTGAGGCGCTGGGGGATGCGGTCCTGCCTGAGTTGCAGCCGGGCGGCATCGAGCTGGTCCTGAACCTGGGCGGCCAGGCGCTCGCGTGGCTGCCCGCTCAGGGCCAGGGAATTCAGCTCCTGAAGCACCGGTTTCCTGAGTCTGTGCCCCTCCTCCCCATCCGTTTCCTCCAGCCCCCACTCCTGGGCCAGCCGCGTCAGCACAAGGGGAGCCAGTTCAGCACTGATCGGCTCCGCGAAGGGGAAGTGTTTGGCCAGGCTGGGGTCGAGCTTGGCGCGCTGGTCGATCAGGAGCAGCCCCAGCCCCCGCCAGGGCCGCGCCAGCCGCCGCGGCAGGGTGGTCAGCTGGCCCGCCAGACCGCAGAACAAAGCCTCGGCATCGCCGATGGCGGAGTAGCGCGAGGGGGTGCCGCAGACCTCGGCCAGGTAGGCCTCGGCCAGGGCCAGTTCCGCCAGTTCCCGCTCCACCTGCTCCGGCTCGTCCATCCGGTAGGCCTCCACGATCCACGCGTCTGCCAGCCCCAGTTGCTCGCGCTGTTCGCGCAGCTTCAGGCGGCGGTCGAGCCAGCCGTAGGCGAGCTTGGTTTCGGGGGCCATCTGCAGGGCCGCCTCGATGAACTCCAGGTCGGCCCGCTCGACCTCGGGCGGCAGCACGGCGGCCATCGGCTGCTCAAACCGGGAGTAGCGCTGGGCATCCACCACCAGCAGCCAGCGCATGGCCGCCAGCCGGCGGTTGCCGTTCACCACCACCCCTTCGGCATCCACCAGCAGCGGCTCGGTCTGCACCGCCAGACGCTCCAGCTCCTGCAGGATCGGCCCCTGGGGATCCCGTGCCTTCTCCACCAGCAGCTCGTGCAGCAGCTCCTGGGTGCCGGGTTCCGACTCCTGCTCGGCCAGCTGCCGCAGGCGCTGGGGCTGGTGGGCCAGGCGCTCCTGCAGTCCGGCCAGCAGGCGCCCATTGTCCACCCGGTAGAGCAGCAGCTCCTGGGCCAGGGGTGCCCGGCACACCTGCCGAGGCCCCTGGCGCAGGGTCACCCAGTGGTCGGCGGCCACGCCGGCCGTGGCGGCGGCGATGCGGCGGCGCCGTTCCGCCGGGTTGCTGATGCAGGTGGGCAGCATGGCGGCGAGATCGCTGGTGATCCAGTGTGGACTGCCTTCCCGTGGGGTTCGCCTGAGAGAATCACCGGCAGCAACGCCTTTCCCCATGGCAGCGGTGGCGACGACCACGGGCAAGGGATTCGATTTCTCGGCCTATCTCGAGGAGGCCCGCCAGCGGGTGGAGACGGCGCTGGACGCGGCGCTGCCGCCGGAGCGGCCCGAGTCGCTGCGCGAGGCGATGCGCTACTCGCTGCTGGCCGGCGGCAAGCGGCTGCGGCCGATCCTCTGTCTGGCCGCCTGTGAGCTGGCCGGTGGCGACGCCGCGCTGGCCATGCCCACGGCGGTGGCCCTGGAGATGGTGCACACCATGTCGTTGATCCACGACGACCTGCCGGCGATGGACAACGACGACCTGCGCCGCGGCCGGCCCACCAACCACAAGGTGTATGGCGAGGCCAACGCCATCCTGGCCGGCGACGCCCTGCTCACCCGTGCCTTCGAGATGGTGGCGCTGCGAAGTCCGGGGGTGGCGCCCAAGCGCTTGCTGGCGGTGGTGGGCGAGCTGTCGCTGGCTTCCGGGGCACCTGGCCTGGTGGGCGGCCAGGTGGTGGATCTGGACTGCGAGGGCAAGAGCGTGGATCTCGACACCCTCGAGTACATCCACCTGCACAAGACCGGCGCCCTGCTGCGGGCCTGTGTGATCTGCGGCGCCCACATCGCCGGTGCCTCCGCGGCGCTGCTCGAGGCTCTCGGCACCTACGCCCGCGGCATCGGCCTGGCCTTCCAGATCATCGACGACATCCTCGATGTGACGGCCAGCAGCGAGGTGCTCGGCAAGACGGCGGGCAAGGACCTCACCGCCGACAAGACCACCTATCCCAAGCTGCTCGGCCTTGAAGCGTCGCGTCAGCGGGCCGATGCCCTGGTGGCCGAGGCCAAGGCCGCCCTGGCCCCGTTCGCCGAGGGGGAACAGGGCGGTCTGAAGGCGGCGCCGCTGCTGGCCCTGGCCGACTACATCACCAGTCGCGATCGATGAGTGCTGAGCCGCTCGCCGCCGCCCTGTCTCCCCTTCAGGCCCTGTTCGACAACGGCGTGCTCTGGTGGGGACTGGCCGCCTGCGGCAGCGCCCAGCTCTCCAAGCTGCTGATCGAGCTGGTGCTGCACCGTCGCTGGAATCCCCGCGTGCTGGTGGAAACCGGGGGCATGCCCTCCAGCCACTCCGCTCTGCTCACCGGCACGGCGGCGGCCCTGGGCTGGCGGCTGGGCTTCGCCGATCCCCTGTTCGCCCTGGCGGCCACCATGTGTTTCGTGGTGCTCTACGACGCCTCCGGCGTGCGCCGGGCGGCCGGTCTCACCGCCGCCCGGGTGAACAGCCTGCCCATCGCTGTGGATGTTGCGGCCCCTGACCCCTCCAGCGGCACTGAGCTCCACCCGCCGCCCACCCCCCTGACGCCCCTGAAGGAAAACCTCGGCCATACCCGCCTGGAGGTGCTGGTGGGGGCGCTGATGGGTCCGGCTGTGGCCTTGCCGGGTCTGGTGCTGGTGGGCTCGCCCCTGCACCTGGCCCAGCAGTGGGGCCTGCTGGCCAGCCTTGGCTGACGACACCCTCACCGCCGATCAGCAGGCCGCCTGCGCCGCCTTCGCCACCTGGCTGGCGGCCCCCCGGACCGATCAGCCGTTTGTGCTCAGCGGCTACGCCGGCACCGGCAAGACCTTTCTGTCGATGCGCTTCCTGGCCCAGGCTGAAGCCGCCGGCCTCTGCTGGACCGTGGTGGCCCCCACCCATAAGGCGGTGGGCGTGCTGCGCAGCCACCTGCAGGCGGCCGGGCTGACGCCCACCTGGTATCCCTCCACCATCCACCGCCTGCTGCGCCTGCGGCTGAAACGGCAGGGGGATCTGGAGCGCTGCGAGGAAAGCGAGCAGACGGCCGCGGCCCTGGAGCACCTGGCTCTGGTGCTGATCGATGAGGCCTCGATGCTCGACAGCCAGTTGCTGGAGATCAGCCTGCGCTGCGCCCATCCCTTCCGCACCCGGCTGGTGTTCGTGGGCGATCCGGCCCAGCTGCCGCCGGTGGGTGAGCCCGAGAGCGCGGTGTTCGGCCTCGCCCGCGCCCACACAGCGGCCCTGCGCCAGGTGGTGCGCCACCAGGGGCCGGTGCTGCGGCTGGCCCAGGGGATTCGCGAGCAGGCCCTGCCCTGCCGCCGGCCGCCGCCGTTGCCGCCGGTCTGCAGCGCCGAGGGGCGGGTGGCCCTGCTGGATCGCCAGGAGTGGCTGCTGGAGGCCCAGGCCGCCCTGCGCCGCAGCGCCGAAACCGACAATCCCGATCTGGCCCGCATCCTCTGCTACACCAACCGCTCCCTGGAGCAGCTGGTGCCGATCGCCCGCCGTGCCCTGCACGGGGCCATGGCCGACCAGCTGCCGGTGCTCCCGGGGGAGGTGCTGATCAGCCGCAGCGCCGTGATGGCCCCAGCCTGCCGGGAGGGGGAGGAGGCCGGCGAGGAGCCCGACATGGTGCTGGGCTCCAACCGGGAGCTGGTGGTGCGCGATGTCACCCCTGAGCGCTGCGATCTGGCCGACTTCGGCGTCGCTGATGCGCCCCTGATCGACACCCTCACGGCCGCGGTGCAGGCGGGCGACAGCGACCTCAACCTGCGCCTGCTGCCCCCTGCCGGCAGCCTCCCCCGCCAGAGCCTCGAGGCCGTGCTGGAGCGGCTGCGCGCCGCGGCCCGGGCCACAGCCCGTGAGCAGGGCAAGGCCGCGGCCCGGGGGCTGTGGCGTCAGTTCTTTCTGGTGCGCGATGCCTTCGCCGCCCTCGGTCCGGCCGCCGTGCTCACCGTGCATCGCAGCCAGGGCAGCACCTTCGGCCAGGTGTTTGTGGATGCCGATGTGTTCTGGCCCCGCGACGAGCTGCTGCGCCGCCAGCTGGTGTATGTGGCGGTGAGCCGGGCCAGTCAGGCGGTGGCCCTGGTGGCCGGCCCGGGCAGCCGGGCCGAGCAGCAACGCTGGCGCGACTGGCTCGCCGAGGCCTGAATCCCCCCAGCCCCAGCTCCAGACCCGACGGCGCCGCTCAGGCCTCCAGGGGCGGACGCAGGCCCAGCTGCAGGCCCTCGATCCCCTGCCAGCCCATGTAGCCGGCCAGGGCCAGGCTCACCAGAGCCACCACCAGATCGCCGCGGCTGAACAGCCAGCCCTTGCCCGCCTCCAGCAGGGGCAGCACCCGGTGGCCGCCCGCCACGGCGAGGGCGAGCAGCGGCAGCAGCAGCAGCGAGGCGCTCAGCAGACAGAACAGGGCCGCACCGACCACCTCCTGGCCCGTGCCCAGCCCTGCCGCCAGAAGCCCGCCGGCGGCCTTGGCCAACAGAAACAGATTGTCGGGGCTGGCCAGCTCCAGAGCGGCGCTCACCACCAGCAGCAACGGCAGCGGCAGGGCACAGAACTGCTCCAACCGTCCGGTCCAGCCGGGGGGCCCGCCGCGGCCGCCCTCCAGGAGCTCCCGCAGGCCGAGGGCCAACAGAGCGCCGGCCGCCAGCAGGTCGAGCCCGGTGCGGTGGCCGCTGCCCTTCTCCATCGTGAGCAGCAGGCCGTGGCCCACGCTCAGCAGTAGCACCACCGCCAGGGCGGTGGTGAGCAGCCAGCCGGCCACAAACCAGCCGCCGCGGTGCAGGGGGTGGGGGCCGAGCAGGAGCAGCAGCAGCAGGGCGATGTGCAGGGGTGAGAGCCCCACCGCCAGGGCGAAGGCCGCCAGTTCGCCGAGCAGGTGGGTCAACGGCGGCTCGCTCCGCTCAGAGACAGCCCACGCTGACGGGCCGCCGCCGCCAGGCGCCGGGGAATCTGGGGGCAGCCCGCCCAGTGCAGGTGCAGCCAGCTGGCGTGCAGGTGTGCCGTGCCCCAGCCCTCTGCCCGGGTCGGGACACCCCAGCCCTCGAGTCGCCAGAGCGTCTGTCCCTCCGGCGGCAGGTCGCCGCTGGGCTTCTGGAGCTGCCAGCGGTGGAATTCATGGCCCAGCAGTGCCTCTCCCCGGCGCACCAGCAGTCCGTCGGCGCTGGCCTGGGCCTGGCGGTAGCCGAGGCTGAGGGCGGCCCGCCGGGCCCGGAAGGGCAGCAGGCCTGCCATGGCGTGGGGCTGGCCGAGGGGATCGCAGATCTCCCGTCCCAGCAGCAGCAGGCCGCCGCATTCGGCCACGACCGGCAGCCCGGCCGCGTGAGCCTGGCGCAGCGCGGCCAGGCTGCGCCGGGCGGCCGCCAGCTGGGCGGCATGGAGCTCGGGGAACCCCCCCGGCAGCAGCACGGCGGCGCTGTCGGGGGGCAGGGGCTCATCGGCCAGAGGACTCCAGGGCACCAGATCCACCCCCAGGGCCTCGAGCAGTTCTCCGGCCTCCGGATAGCGGAAGTGGAAGGCGGCGTCGCTGGCCACCGCCACCCGGGGCCTGATCTCCACGGCCGGGGAGGCGGAGCTGGGGCCGGCGCGGTGGCTGTCCGTCTGGCCTGCGAGCAGCGCCTGCACCGGGGCCAGCGCCGCGGTGGTCCCGGGCTCCGGGGCCGCCGCCGGGGCCAGCAGGGGCCAGAGCCGCTCCAGGTCCAGGTGCCGCTCGGCCAGATCCCCCCAGCTGGCGCTTCGGCTTTCCAGGTCGGCCAGCTCATGGGCCGGCAGCAGTCCCAGGTGCCGGCTGGGCACCTCTAGGGCTGGGCTGGAGGGCAGCACCCCCAGCAGCGGCACGGCGATCGCCGCCAGGGCCTCGGCCAGCAGGGTCCGGTGCCGCTCCGAGCCCACCCGGTTGAGCACCACCCCGGCCAGGTTCACTCGCGGCGGGCCATGGTCGCGGAAGCCGCGCACCAGGGCGGCGATCGACCCCGCCTGACGGGAGGCCTCCACCACCAGGATCACGGGCAGCCCCAGTTGAACCGCCACCGCCGCTGAGCTGCCCTCGCTGCCGGATCCACGGCCATCGAACAGCCCCATCACCCCCTCCACCAGAGCCAGATCGGCGCGGCTGCCGTACCAGTGGAAGCAGCGCCGCACCCAGTCGTCACCACAGAGCAGGGGATCGAGGTTGCGGCAGGCCAGCCCGCTCACCCGGCTGAGCAGCTGGGGGTCGAGGTAATCGGGCCCCACCTTGAAGGGCTGCAGCCGCTGCCCGCGCCGGCGGGCCAGGGCCGCCAGCGACAGGCTGAGCAGGGTTTTGCCACTGCCACTGGCGGGCGCGGCGATCAGGCAGGCCATGGCGGGGAAGGGAGGCGGAGCGCCGGGGCTCAGGCCGGCAGCAGCCGGGCCGCAATCGAGGCGGCGGCGGCCAGCAGCGGGTTGGTGCTGTCGTGGCCGCCCGCCAGCAGCCGGGCCAGCTCCATCTCCTCGCTCTCGTTGGGCAGGGGCACGACGTCTTCAGCCAGCTCCATCGAGGCCATGCCTCCCGCCTCCAGGCGCATGCAGCCACCCGACTCCGAGCACAGGATCACGCACAGGGGCGGCCGGCCCTGGGGCGCGCAGATCAGCCGCAGACCCACCAGGGCGCCGGGGTGGATCTTGGGGCTGCCCACCGGCACCGGCATCAGACGCAGCTGCACGGCGGCCCCATCGGTGCGCTCGAAGGCGGCGCCGATGCCATCGCCATCCCCGTTGCCCGGGATGATGTACGACTCCACCAGGTGCCAGCCCAGCCGGTCGGCGATCCAGGCTGCCAGCAGCAGCCCCTTGAGGGGGTGGTCTCCCTCCACGTCGATGTCCAGCTGCACCACATGCTCCAGGGCGGTGCGGCGCGAGGGGGGATCGAACACCATCGCCAGCGATTCCCGCCAGGTGCGCAGCCGCAGCCAGTTGAGGTCGTTCACCGCCTGGCCGGCTTCGATGCAGCGCACCAGCAGGTCGATGCAGCGGCGGGGATGGCCCAGGGAGCTGTCCACCACCAGCCGCCGGGAGGGGGGGGCCAGGGCCTCCAGCAACTCGGGGGCCTCATCCAGGCTGCTGTTCCACCACACCCAGCAGGGCAGATCGGGGCAGATCAGGGGATGGACGAGATCGAGCGACTGCTGAAGCGACCCGCGCCCGCCTCGCAACACCACCACGTCGCCGCAGGCGGTGCCGCCGGCTCCCTCATCCGGCAGGGGGCAGTAGGCGGCCACCAGGGTTTCCAGGGGCTGGCCCTCGTCAAGGGTGGGGGCCAGGGTGATCAGCCGCCGGGGTTTGTGGGCACTGATGGCGCCCTCCACGAACTGGCCACGCAGGTCCTGGGCCTCGTGGTGGCCCGGCTGCTGCCCCAGCTCCCAGGCCAGGCGCTGATCCATCACGGCGGTGCTCAGGGGGAGCCCGAGTTCGGTCACCGCCTGTTTGGCCGCTTCGATCAGCTCGCGCTCGAGCAGGCCGGTGAGGGGGCCGTCGGCCCGGCCGGTGCGGATCAGATGCTGCTGCAGCCAGGAGGCCTCATACACCACCAGGGTGAAGGTGGTGGCGCCATCGGAGCCCTCCAGCCCCTCCCCCCAGAGCGTCTGCAGGTAGTTGGGAACCTCCTCGGGCGGCAGGGCCGTGGGGGCCTGGAGGGTGAGCTGGGTGGGCATGGCAGGTCGGGGCGGAGGTGCGGTGGTCAGGGACGGCGCCACACCAGCCCGTCATCGGCCAGCAGAACATCGGCCGCGGCAGGTCCCCAGGTGCGGGCCTCGTAGGGCTGCACCGGCAATTGCCAGGGGGCATCTTCAATCAGTTCCAGCAGTGGCGTGTACAGCCGCCAGGCGGCCTCCACCTCATCACTGCGGGTGAACAGGGTGGGATCGCCGAGCATGGCGTCGGCGAGCAGGCGCACGTAGCCTTCATCGCTCGGCTCCCCGAAGCTCTCGTCGTAGCTGAAGGCCATGTCCACCGGGCGGCTGCGCATGCCGGAGCCTGGGGCCTTCACCTCGAAGCGGATGTCAGCGCCCTCATCCGGCTGGATGCGCAGGATCAGCTGGTTGGGGGTGGGAGCACCGCCGGCGGCATCGAACAGGTGCACCGGAGCCGCGCGGAAGGTGAGCACCACCTCGCTGAGGCGTTTGGGCAGGCGCTTGCCGGTGCGCACGTAGAAGGGCACCCCCTGCCAGCGCCAGTTGTCGATGAACAGCTTCATCGCCACGTAGGTTTCCGTGGTGCTGTTGGCGTTCACCCCAGGCTCCTCGCGGTAACCGGGGATCGGGCTGCGGGCGCTGCCGCCGGGCCCGTACTGGCCGCGCACGCAGCACTTCCAGGGCTCGCTCCGGTTGGCCAGCCGGGCGGCCTGCAGCACCTTGGCCTTCTCGTTGCGGATGGCCTCGGCATCGAAGCGCCCAGGGGGTTCCATGGCCGTGAGCGCCAGGATCTGGGTGAGGTGGTTCTGCACCATGTCGCGCAGGGCGCCGCTGCTTTCGTAGTAGCCGGCGCGCTCCTCCACCCCCACCGTTTCCGCCGCCGTGATCTGCACATTGGCGATGTAATTGCGGTTCCAGATCGGCTCAAAGATGGTGTTGGCGAAGCGCAGCACCAGGATGTTCTGAACCGTTTCCTTGCCGAGGTAGTGGTCGATCCGGAAGATCTGCTTTTCCTTGGCGCAGGCCTGAACCACCTTGTTCAGTGCCTGGGCACTGGGGTAGTCGGTGCCGAAGGGCTTTTCGATCACCACCCGGGTGCGGTCGGGGTCGTCCAGAAGGCCGGCGCCGGCCAGGGCCCGGGTGCCGCTGCCGTAGAAGGCCGGTGACACCGACAGGTAGAAGGTGCGGTTGCCGCGGGTGGCGCGAAGCCGGTCGATCTGCTCGAGCCGCTCGCCGAGGGCCACGATCGATGCCGGGTTGGCGAGGTCGGCGGGTTCGTAGAAGAGCCCGGCGGCAAACCCCTCCCAGATGTGGCCATGGCCGGTGATCTCATCGCCCAGGGCTTCGGCCATGCGCGAGCGGAACTCCTCATCACTCCAGGGCCGGCGGGCGCAGCCCAGCACCGCGAACTCGCTGGGCAGCCGGCGCTGGCGGTAGAGCTCGAACAGAGCCGGGATCAGCTTGCGCTGGGTGAGGTCCCCGCTGGCCCCGAAGATCACGATGCACTGGGCGGGGATGATCCGCTCTTGCCTCAGGCCGACCCGCAGGGGGTTGGTGAGCACCGCGCTCATGAACGCATCTCCTGGTGGCTGGCTGATTCAGCTCCAGGGTGGCTGGCGTCGCAGCCAGGGAGCATCCGCGGCCCGGCGCTGTGAGCAAACGAGCACCGAATCGCCGGGGACCGCCTCAATAGGTTTCCACGTGCCAGCGGCCGGCCTTCTTGAGGGCGGGGCGCAGTTCGCTCCAGTCGAGGCCCTTGGCGGCGGCGGCGGCGGTCATGGCCTCGTCGATTCCGGGCTCCATGCCCTTGAGCCCGCACATGTACACGTGGGTCTTGGGATCTTCGATCAGGGTGAAGATCTCATCGGCGTGCTCGAGCACCCGGTCCTGGATGTACATGCGCCCGCCCTTGGCGTTCTGCTGCTCGCGGCTGATCGCCTTGGTGTAGCGGAAGTTGTCGGGATACTGCTTGAGGTAGTGCTCGAAGTCGGCGTCGTAGAGGAGGTTGGGGGTTTTGGGCACGCCCATGAACAGCCAGGCCTTGCCGCGGAAGTGCCAGCCGTTCTTGTCCCGTTCGGCCGGCTCGAACATGCGTCGCAGGTAGGCGCGCATCGGCGCGATGCCGGTGCCGGTGGCCAGCATGATCACGTTGGCCTCCTCGTCGTCGGGCAGCAGCATCTCCTTGCCCACCGGGCCGGTGATCTTCACCTTGGCGGCGGGTTCGATGTCGCAGAGGTAGGTGGAGCAGACCCCCTTGATCGTCTCGCCGTCCTGCTCGTATTCCAGCTGGCGCACGCACAGCGACACGGTGTGGGTGGCCATGTTGTCGCCGTGGCGGGTGCTGGCGATCGAATACAGGCGCAGCTTGTGGGGCTTGCCGTTGGCATCGGTGCCCTCCGGGATGATGCCGATGCTCTGGCCTTCCACGTATTCGAGCTGGGGATCCCCGCCGGCCAGGTCGAAGGTGATGTGGTTCACCCGGCCGATCGCCCCTTCGCCCACCAGGCTGTAGTTCTCGGTGACCGTGCCCAGAAAGGGGGTCTTCGGCTTGTAGGTGTTGACCGGGACGGTGGCGTGGGCGGGGGCTTTGGTCACGGCGGGGGCGGCGGCTGGGGTGGGGGCGTCACCGGCGGCAGCGGTTTCGGCTGCGGGCGCAGGCATCGGGTCGGCACCGTTGCCGGAGGAGCCGTCGATGGCGAACACGCCGGTGATCACGCCCCCCTGGCGGGCGATGGTCTGGATCGTGCTCTGCAGCTGGCTGAACGGCACCGTGAACACCCGCTCAGCCTGGCGTTGTTGACCGATGCCGAAGCCTTCCACCACCACATTGAACATGCGGCTGTCGGACTGGTTGGCACGACCCGTAGAAACACGCATGGCGGCTGAGATCCCGGCACTGGTGCGCTGATCATAAGGATGGGCTTCCGGGTCTCCCCCCGCTGTGACGGGCGGCACAGAGATTCGATCAGATGCCGCTAGCTTGTGCGCCAGCACACACGGCTCAACCCGTTGGCGCCGCTCACCCTCTTGCCGCTCAGCCACCAGCCCGCCGCAGCCGCAGGGTTGGGCGCCATCCAGCCCAGCCAGGCCAGCTGCAGCCTCGACACCATCCAGCAGGAGATGGAGCGGCTGGAGCAGGGAACCCGCCGTCTGGCCGTGCTGCTGCGCCTGGCACCGGAGCCCGAGCGGATCTGGACGGTGCTCACCGATTACGGCAATCTCGAGCGCTTCATCCCCAACCTGGTGAGCTCCAGGCTGCTCTGGCGCCGTGGCAACCGGGTGGCTCTCGAGCAGGTGGGCAGCCAGCAGTTCTGCGGTCTGCGCTTCAGTGCCCGGGTGGAGTTGGAACTGGAGGAGGATCCTGACGCCGGGGAACTGCGCTTCCAGATGCTGCAGGGCGATTTCCGGCGCTTTGAGGGCACCTGGCGGGTCGACCGCGATGAGATCAGCTCTCGCCTCCTCTATGAGCTCACGGTGCAGGGCAAGCCAGGGATGCCGATCGGCCTGATCGAGCAGCGCCTGCAGCAGGATCTGGCCTCCAACCTGCGCGGCGTTCAGCAGGAGGCGACGCGACGCAGCACCCAGGCCTGACCGGGCGTTTTGACCGGACGACCCTTCGACCGGACGACCCGGTGATCCGCCCGGCATCCATCCCCCCGAAACGGTGAGGTGAACAGGCGAAGGGGTCAGCGGAGTCGCGTCAGTCGGAATACGCGACGCTTGTAATACCCCCAAGGGGATTCGAACCCCTGTCGCCTCCGTGAAAGGGAGGTGTCCTAGGCCTCTAGACGATGGGGGCGAGGCCACGGCGCAAGATCCCGCCATGCGGGTTCAACAGTAGAACCCCGTGAGCAGGGCTGTTGAGGAGAAGCGGCGCCAGATCTTGGATCTGGGCCGTTGCGCCGATGCGAGGACGCTACGGGCCGGGGTGTCCCTTCGTCAAGACGGCGTTCCCTGCGCTGCTCTCTGGCCGTTCCACACCGGCACGGTGACGTGAAAGCAGGCCCCCTCGCCGGGTTCGGACACCACCCAGATGCGCCCGCCATGCACCTCGGCGATGCGGCGGCACACCGACAGACCCACCCCGTAACCGGAGGTGCTGGCGGCGGTCTGGGGCAGGCGCACCCGCTCCTGGAAGATCCGCTGTTGCTCGGCCTCAGGAATGCCCGGGCCGCTGTCGCACACGCTCAGCTGCAGCCACTGGCTGGTGCGGTGGAGCAGGGCCAGGCTCACCCTGCCGCCATCGGGGGTGTACTTGAAGGCGTTCTCCAGCAGGTTGAGCAACACCTGGCGCATCCGCCGGCCATCGGCATACACGTCCGGCAGATCGGCGGGGATATCGGTGACCAGGCACAGATCCCGGCCCACCCACAGCTTCTCCAGCTCCAGGATCGTTTCCGCCGCCACGGTTCCGAGGCTGAGCCGCTGGGGGTGGAACAGGGCCTCCCAGCGGGTGCTGCCCACCTCCAGGAGATCCTGGGACAGGGCTTCGATGTCGTTCAGCCGCCGGCGCAGCACGTCCTGGAAGCGGTGGACGTCGATCTGGCCCAGCTCATAGCTCTGCAACGCCAGCTTGGAGGCGGTGAGCGGGGTGCGCAGCTCATGGGCCACCATGCGCAGCAGGCGCTCCTGCACCCCCAGACGCTCGATCAGGGCCTCGTTCTCCTGGCGCAGCACCAGCAGCTGATCGTCGAGCTGCAGTTCCCGGCGGCTGCGGCTGCCATCGGTCTCCGCCGGGGGCAGGTTGATTCCCAGACCACTCACCACCTGCTCCTGCTGCCACCGGGGCAGCCAGCTGCGCAGCTGCTGGCTGATCGTGCTGCCGGCGAACACCTGGCGGGGCAGGGGAGCCAGCTTCACCAGGGCGGGGGTGGCCACCAGGCGATGCAGCTCCAGCAGCTCCGGATGGCGGGCGGGATCGCTGATCGTGAGCTGGGCGTTCAGCCCCAGGTTCTGATCGCGCAGCAGCTGCTGAAGCTGGCGCAGGTCAGCACTGGCCAGATGCTGGCGGGAGGCCAGCAGCAGCAGCTTCAGCTCCTGCTGCGGCCCGTCGGCGCAAGCCGCGGCTGGGGAGGTGCTGACGGCGGCGGGATCCACCGCCCCAGCCTATGGAGAATCGGTGCCGGGGCGGTACCGCCTCGCCATGCAGCAGCATGGATTCACCTCTCCGGTGGCCGCTGTGCCTCTGCGCCCCCAGTTCCAGAGCCCCCAGTTCCAGCACCTCCAGTGCCAGTGCGCCGTGCTGTTGGGCAGGGCGCCTCTGGTGTCTCTGCTGGCTGCGTCAGCCCTGGCGCTGCCGGCCTCGCCAGCCCTGGCGGCTCCGGCCAGCGAGGCCGAGATGGATGTGTACACCCGCCTGGCGGCCCTCAACGTGTGCATCGCCCGCACCGCCGGGGTGGAGTTCGACCTGGCCGTGACGATCGCCGCTGAAACCATCAGCGTGTGGATTCAGGGCAGCCACGGGGGCGGCATTGCGCCGGTGTCGGACACCCCCCTGAACCTGGATGATCTTCGCAAGGGCTCGATCAACGCCGCCGTGCTGGGCGCCGCCGAGCTCTGCCCGGACAAGCTGCCGGAGAACGTGCTGCGTGATGTGCAGCAGGCCGTCAAGGCCGCTCCCAATCCCTCTGCCAAACCATGACCAGCGTGCGTCTCGCCGACTACCGGCCCGCGGCCCAGCTGCTGGATCGCACCGACCTCACGGTGCGCCTGTTCGCGGACCACGCCGAGGTGGAGGCGCGGCTGGCGTTCCGGCCCAACCCGGAGGCAGGGGCAGGGCCGCTGGTGCTCCAAGGGGTGGACCTGGAGCTGTTGGAGCTGCGCTGCGATGGCCAGCCCCTGGCCCCTGAGGCGATGCGGCTCGACGGCCAGAACCTGGTGATCTCCCAACCTCCGGCGGGCGCCTTCGTGCTTGAGAGCCGGGTGCGGATCCGGCCCCACGCCAACACAGCCCTTGAGGGGCTGTATGTGAGCGGCGGGCTGTTCACCACCCAGTGCGAGGCCGAGGGCTTCCGCCGCATCACCTTCCATCCCGACCGCCCCGATCTGCTCAGCCGCTTCCGGGTGCGCATCGAGGCCGACCGCAGCAGCTGCCCGGTGCTGCTCTCCAACGGCAACTGCGTGGAGACCGGTGAGCTGGCCGATGCGGTGAACGGAGGTGAACGCCATTACGCCGTCTGGGACGATCCCTTCCCCAAGCCCTCCTATCTGTTCGCCCTGGTGGCCGGCCAGCTGGAGGAGGTGCGCGATCAGTTCACCACCGCCAGCGGCCGTGTGGTGACCCTGCGCATCCATGTGGAGCCCGGGGACGCTCCCTACACCGCCCATGCGATGGCGTCGCTGAAGCGGGCGATGGCCTGGGACGAACAGCGCTACGGGTTGGCGTACGACCTCGATGAATTCAACATCGTGGCGGTGCGCCATTTCAACATGGGCGCCATGGAGAACAAGAGCCTCAACATCTTCAACTCCAAGCTGGTGCTCGCCGATGCCGAAACGGCCACCGATGCCGAACTCGAGCGTATCGAGAGTGTGATTGCCCACGAGTATTTCCACAACTGGACTGGCAACCGCATCACCTGCCGCGACTGGTTCCAGCTCTCCCTCAAGGAGGGCCTCACGGTGTTCCGTGATCAGAGTTTCAGCGCTGATCTCCATGGCGCTGCCCTCAACCGGATTGAGAATGTGGCGCTGTTGCGCAACACCCAGTTCCGCGAAGATGCCGGCCCCACAGCTCATCCGGTGCAGCCCGATGCCTATCAGGCGATCGACAACTTCTACACCACCACCATCTATGAAAAAGGGTCGGAGCTGATCCGCATGCTCCACACCCTGCTGGGAGAGAGCGTTTTCCAGCGCGGCATGGCCCTCTACGTGCAGCGTCACGATGGCTCCGCGGCCACCTGTGACGACTTCGTGCAGGCCATGGAGGATGCCGCCGAGAAGGCCTGGGCTGCCGGAGCGCCCCTGCCGCGCTTCGACTTCCGCCAGTTCCGGCGCTGGTATCACCAGGCCGGCACGCCCCGGCTGGAAGTGCGCCGCCTCTGGGACGGAGAGGCCGGCCAGCTGGAGCTGCAGATCCGCCAGCACACCCCCCCCACCCCTGGCCAGAGCGACAAGCAGCCGGTGGTGATCCCCCTGGCCCTCGGCCTGCTCGATCAGGCCGGCCAGCCTCTGCCCGTGCAGCTCGAGGGCGAGAGCGACGCCCAGGCCAGGCAGAGCAGTGCCAGCACTGAGGCGGGCCAGCTCACCCGGCTGCTGGTGGTGGCCGGGGCGGAGCAACACATCAGGCTCGTGAATCTGCCCCGCCAGCACCATCCGCCGTCCCTATCGGCCCTGCGTCAGTTCTCGGCGCCGGTGAAGCTGGAGCTGGGCCGGCCCAGCTCCGAACTGGTGCACCTGCTGGCCCATGACAGCGACCCCTTCGCCCGCTGGGACGCGGGCCAGGCTCTGCTGCGCGATGCCCTGCTGCGCCGCGCCGCCGGCCAGCCCGATGGGGCCCTGGAGAGCGAACTGATCGAGGCGATGGGCCGCATCCTCGCCGATCCCGCCCTCTCGGAGGCCAGCCGCGCTGCCCTGATGGCCCTGCCCGCCTTGCCCGAACTGGAGGATGCGGCGGCCGCGGCTGACCTCGAGCCTGATCCGCCGGCCCTGTTCGCCGCCCGTCTGGCCCTGCAGCAGCGCTTCGCTGAAGCCCTGGCCGATCCGCTGGCCGAGGCCCTCGAGCGCTGCCGTCCGGAATGGGGCCTGGCCTGGCCCGAGGGCAGCGGCGCCCGCAGCCTCACCGCTGCGATCTGGCGCTGGCGGGTGGGCGCCTGCGATGGGGCCGTGATCGCCGCCGCCCGCGACGCGGTGAGCGGCCCCTCGATGACCCTGGCCCGTGCCGGCCTGCAGGCCCTGCAGTGCTATCCGATCCCCCAGCGCCAGGAGGCGATGGACGCCTTTTTCCAGCGCTGGCAGCAGCGGCCGGTGATCCTCGACGCCTGGTTTGCCCTGGAGGCCTCCGCCCCCTTCGCCGATGGCCTGGAGCGGGTGGAGCGGCTGCTGGGGCACCCCCGCTACGACCCCGCCGCCCCCAACTCGGTGCGGGCGGTGCTGGGGGGCCTGGCCGGCAATGCCCCGGTGTTCCACGCCGCCGACGGCAGCGGCTACCGCTTTCTGGCCGCCCAGATCGCCGCCCTTGATCGCCGCAACCCGATCACCGCCTCCCGTCTGGCCAAGGTGTTCAGCCGCTGGCAGAGCTACGGTCCCGCCCGTCAGGCCCGTCTGCGCGAGGCCCTCGAGCAGCTGGCGGCCGCCGACCTCTCCACCAACAGCCGGGAGGTGGTGGACCAGTGCCTGGCTCCCTAGCGCCTGGTCCCCTGGGCCCCCTGCACACTGCGGTGCAGGTCGCGGAAGGCGCGCTGGCGCAGGGCCGGGCCTTCCCGGCCGGCGTGTTCGCCCCAGAGCCCTTCCCAGTAGAAATAGATCACGCCGTGGCCGCGGTTCTTGGCCAGCCGCACCTTCTCCGCCACGGTGGTCATGTCGGTGGTGCGGCCACCGAAGCCGGCCAGGATGCCGATCTCCACCGGCATGCCCCAGCCGCTGGCCTTCACCAGGGCCGGCTGGTTGAGGTCGTTGGCGAAGCCCTGCAGCGAGTAGGCGTAGTTCTGCACCACCAGGTCGTCCACCAGGCCGCCCACGGTCCAGAGCTCCCAGTCCTGCAGCCAGCGGTTGTAGGCAAACCGGAAGGGCCCCGGTGAGAGGCTGATCCAGGTGGGGTGGCCCGTGCCCTTGCCGTCCCGGCGGGCCTGTTCGTCGAGATCACGCAGGGCAGCGCGCAGCTCGCGCAGCAGCTCGGTGAGCTGCTGACGGCGCCAGCGCATCCAGAAGCGGTCGTTGTGGTTGTCCGGCGGCTCCTGGCCGGTGGCCTGGCGGTAGAGGCGGCGGGTGAAGGGGTCGTAGCCCAGCTCCACCGGCCAGGCGAAGTGGTCGTCAAGCTGGATGCCGTCGACGCCGCAGCGCTGCACGATCTCCGTGATCAGGCCGATGAAGCGCTCCCGCACCTCCGGGTGGGCCGGGTTCAGCCACACCATCGTGGTGCCGTGCATGGCCACGCCGGTGCTGCCGTCGCGCTTGGCCAGCACCCACTCCGGTTTGCGCTTCACCACCTCGGCGCTGGCGGGCTCCATCAGCCCGTATTCGAACCAGGGGAACACCTCCATGCCGCGGCGCTGGGCAGCGCGGGTCATGTGGCAGATGGGATCGAAGCTGGGGTTGGCCTTCTCCAGGGCCGGCTCCATCGGCGCCCAGCGGCTGCGGTGGAAGGTGGTGCCCCGGCTCCACACGTTGGGGTAGAGGGTGGTGAAGCCCGCCCCCGCCAGCTCATTCACCGCCTGGTCGATCCGTGCCGGCTGGTAATAGAGGGGGCTGGGGCTGTTGGTGAGCCACACGCCGACGCGGGAGGCTGCCGGCGGCCGCTGCGGATCGCGGCCCGTCGCCTGGGCCCGGACCCCGACCGGCAGCAGGCCGGTGACCAGCAGCGTGAGGCTCACGGGTATCAGGGCCTTCAGCCGGGCGAAGCGGCTCAGGCGGGCCAGCGAGCGCTTGCGTTCGGGCCGGGCGGGCCGCCGGGGGGAGGCAGATGTCGCCGGCATGCTCAGCGGAACATCGAGCTCACGGAGCTCTCCTCGTGAATCCGCCAGATTGCCTCACCGAGCATGTTGGCCACCGACAGCACCCGCAGCTGGGGGAAGCGCCGATCGGCGGCCAGGGGGATGGAGTTGGTCACCACCACCTCCTCGAACAGTCCGGGCTCCGAGAGGCGCTCCGCCGCCGGGGGGGAGAACACGGCATGGGTGGCGCAGCAGAGCACCCGGGCCGCACCACTGCGGCGCAGCAGCCGGGCACCCTGGCAGATGGTGCCGCCGGTGTCGATCATGTCATCGATCAGCACGGCCGTCCTGCCGGCCACATCGCCGATCACCGTGAGGCTCTCGGCCACATTGTGAGCCGCACGGCGCTTGTCGATGATCGCCAGGGGGGCGTCGTTCATCTGCTTGGCGAAGGCCCGGGCCCGCGCCACGCCGCCCACGTCCGGAGACACCACCACCACCTCGCCCAGGTCCCGGGTCTTGAGGTAGTCGACGAGCACCGGTGAGCCGTAGATGTGGTCGCAGGGGATGTCGAAGTAGCCCTGGATCTGGGACGAGTGCAGGTCCATCGCCAGCACCCGGTCGACGCCGCTCATGGTGAGCAGGTTGGCCACCAGCTTGGCGGCGATCGATTCGCGGCCGGCGGTCTTGCGGTCGGCCCGGGCATAGCCGTAGTAGGGAATCACGGCGGTCACCTGGCGGGCCGAGGCCCGCTTGCAGGCGTCCACCATGATCAGAAGCTCCATCAGGTGGTCGTTCACCGGCACGCAGGTGGGCTGCACAAGGAACACGTCGCAGCCGCGGATCGACTCCTGGATCTGGATGTAGGTCTCGCCGTCGGCGAAGCGTTTGATCACCCGCGGCCCATCCGGCACGCCCAGGTAGGCGCCGATCTCGCGCGCCAGCTCCTGGTTGGCGGTGCCACTGAACAGCCGCAGCCTGCGGGTGTCCTGGCCTGACGCCGCCTGGTTTGCCTGTGCCAGCCGGTCGGCGGTGAGGAAACTGGTCACGGCAGGCGCGAGCGCGTCAGCGGAATCCTGATGGTAGAAGCGCTTCGGTGCGGCCTTTGCAAACATCCATGACGCTTTCCTCTCCCCCTGCGCCGCCGCTCCCACCCGTGCTGGTGCTGCTGGGCTTCGGCACGCCCGCCAAGGTGGCGGGCCGCCTGCACAAGACCGCCCCCGTGCTGGCGCAGGCGCTGGGCCTGATGTTGGCTCCGCCCCTGGCACCCGCCGATCCCCAGGCCTCCCTGGCCGCCCTGAGCGAGCGGGCCGCGCCCCCTGGCGGCTCGCCCGCTCAGCTGGTGCCCCTGCCCATCGATCCGGGCCAGGGGCTGGCTGGTGGCGGCCATTGGGCGGAGAGCCTGGGTGCCTGGCGCCAGCCGGCCTTGCTGCTGTTCAGTGCCAAGCAGCTCGACAGCGGCCTGCCCGCCGCCGCCACGGCCCTGCTGGAGCGCTGGCGGGTGCCCTGTGCCGGTCTGGTGCAGTGGGGGGGCTCCTGGCAGGCCGGGTCCCGCCGCGCTGATGCCCTGCCCTGGCTGGGGGGGCTGGATCTGGACGCTGCCGAGGAGTGTGGCGATCCGCTGCTGCTGCGCCGGGCGCTGGCGCTGCGCTGGCAGCAGGTGCAGTTGTCCTGAGCGGCGCTCAGGGGGCCGGTTCGCTGGCCTGGGCCCTGTCCGGGGCCTTGGCTTCGGGCCAGAACGGTTCGGGCAGCTCGGCCGCCCGTTCCCGCAGCCCGGTGGCCTTGGCCGCCTCGCTCTGGCGGGGAGCCGCCAGGGGCAGGGTGGCGAAGCTCATGCTGCTGTCGGGCCTGAGGCCCGCCGCCAGCAGGCTGAGGATTTCCCCCTGGCTGAGGTTGGTGTTCACCTGTCCCCGCAGCTTGCGCACCAGCCCGGGGAGATCGGCGGCCATGCCCTGCAGACGCAGCTCCCGGTGCAGGCTTTCCACCACCTGCTGGTGGCTCATCAGACGGCTCTCCAGGGGTTTGCCGGCGTCGCGCCAGCGGGCCAGATGTTCCATCTGCACGGGGCTGAGGCGCTGGACGCCGGCCTGCAGGTCGATCTCCAGATCCTGGGTCTTGTCGCTGTAGCGCATGGTCTGCCGGGGGTTGACCTCCACCGAGCCCAGTCCTTCCACCAGGGCCCGCAGGGCACCGCGGCTGAGCACCACGTAGCGATCGGGCCGGCCCGCCGGCAGGCCCGCCAGATCACGCACGGCATCGGCGGTGAGCGCCGCTCCGCCGCTGGCGTACAGACTCCCCAGCGACTGGGGGCTGCTCTCGCCCGGCAGCTGCACGGCCAGGGTGGTGGGCAGCGGCAGCACCTGCACGGGGCCGTCGGGGTTGACGCGCACCAGCAGCAGGGCATCGGCATTGGCAGGACCCGCAGGTGCCGCCTTGTTGCTGGCGGCATTGAGCTGGTCGGAATCGAGGCCGATCACCAGCACCGTGACGGCCCGGTTGGGCACATTGCCCAGATCGGAGACGGTCTCGGGGTCTCTGCCGACGCCCCTGCGCTCCGGTTCGGGCCACACCACCCCGAGCACGGTGGCCCCCGCCACCAACCCCACAGCGGCGAGCAGGCCGCGGCGCAGCAGCAGCCCCCATGGCCATGGCCGCCGCAGAGGCGGCTGGAACCGTGCCTTGCCTGGTGTTCGCCGGCGATTCCAGAGGGCGGCAATGCGGGGCGGCATCAGGGCGGACAGCTGAGGTTGAACAGCTGAGGTTGAACAGCTGGGGACGGACAGCTGGGGGCGAACAGCTGGGGGCGAACAGCGGCTGCTGCTGCGGCGTCCCACTTTGCCCCAGCCCTTTGCCCCAGCCCTCTGCCAGGCCCCCCGTCGTCCAGGGCAGCCGATAGGTTGTGGCGCAGCAACCCGCCCTCCCGTGCCGGCTCCTCACGAGAAGGCCAGACCCCTGGCCAAGGGCAGCGTGTATCCCGCCAAAGACCTCTGCAGCCAGTGCGGTCTCTGCGACAGCCGCTGGGTGGCTTACGTGAAGCGCAGCTGCGCCTTCCTCACCCAGCGCTTCGAGGCGATGGAAAGTGAGGCCCATGGCCGCAGCCGCGATCTCGACAACGAGGACGAGCTCTACTTCGGCGTCCACCAGCGCATGCTGATGGCGCGGCTGCGCCAGCCCATTGACGGGGCCCAGTGGACCGGGATCGTCAGCCGCATCGGCGTGCGCGCCCTGGAAACAGGCCTGGTGGATGCGGTGCTGTGCGTCGGCCAGAGCGAGAGCGACCGCTTCACCCCCGTGCCGCGGCTGGCCCGCACCCCCGAGGACGTGCTCAGCGCCCGGGTGAACAAGCCCACGCTCTCGCCCAATCTGGAGGTGCTGGAGCAGTTGCCCGGCAGCGGGATCAGCCGGCTGCTGGCGATCGGGGTGGGCTGCCAGATTCAGGCGCTGCGCGCCGTGCAGCCCACCCTGCCCCTCGAGGAGCTCTACGTGCTGGGGTTGCCCTGCGTCGACAACGTCAGCCGCCAGGGTCTGCAGACCTTCCTGGAGAGCACGGTGAGCTCGCCGGAGACCGTGGTGCACTACGAGTTCATGCAGGACTTCCGGGTGCATTTCCGCCACAGCGACGGGCGCACCGAGACGGTGCCCTTCTTCGGGCTCGATACCCCCAAGCTCAAGGATGTGTTCGCCCCCAGCTGCCTGAGCTGTTTCGACTACACCAACGCCGGAGCCGACCTGGTGGTGGGGTACATGGGCGCCACCTTCGGCCAGCAGTGGATCACCGTGCGCAACGGCAAGGGCCAGCAGCTGCTCGAGCTGGTGGAGGGTGAGCTGGAGACCGCGCCGGTGACCTCCAGCGGCGACCGCCGGGCGGCGGTGCAGCAGGGCATTGAGGCCTACGACAGGGCCCTGAAGCTGCCGCTCTGGCTGGCCCGGCTGATCGGCCTGGTGGTGGAGCGTTTCGGACCCAGGGGCCTGGAGTACGGCCGCTTTTCGATCGATTCCCACTTCACCCGCAACGCCCTCTGGGTGCGGCGCCACCATCCCGAGAAAGCCGAGGCCCACATCCCTGCCTTCGCCAAGAAGATCGTGAGCCGTTACCGGCTGCCCGGAGCGTGAGCGGCCGCGCCGGCGTGCTGCTGCATCCCACGGCCCTGCCCGGGCCCGGTGGCTGCGGCAGCTTCGGCCGCCACGCCCACGACTGGCTCTCCCTGCTGGGCCGCCACGGCATCGGCGTGTGGCAGCTGCTGCCGCTGGCGCCGCCTGACGGCACCGGGTCGCCCTACAGCTCTCCCAGCGGTTCGGCCCTCAACCCCTGGCTGCTGGACCGGGAACGATTGCTGGAGCAGGGCTTCCTGGACCCGGCCGCCGCTGCGGATGGGGACGCGGATGGGACCGCTGATGGGATCGAGGCCGATCCGGGTGAGGGCCCGCCAGAGCGCCTCGATCCGGCCCGGCAGGACCGCCGCGCCCAGGCCCTCGGCCGGGCCCTGGCCCAGCACTGGCCCAACCAGTCGCGCCAGCGCCAGCGGGCCCTGCGCCGCTGGTGCCGCCGGGAGCGCTTCTGGCTCCGCGACCACTGCCGCTTCATGGTGCTGCGGCGCCAGCAGCAGGGCCGGCCCTGGTGGCAGTGGCCCGAGCCCCTGGCCCGGCGCAGGCCCGGCGCCCTGCGGCGGTTTGACCGCGGGCACCGCCAGGAGCTGCTGGCCGAAACCCTGCTCCAGTGGCTGGCCCAGCAGGAGTGGCAGGCCCTGCGCCGCCATGCCGCCCGTGAGGGCGTGAGCCTGTTCGGCGATCTGCCCTTCTACGTGGCCCACGACAGCGCGGATGTCTGGAGCCGTCCCGGCCTGTTCTCCCTGGCTCAGGGCGGCGGCCTTGAGGAGCAGAGCGGGGTGCCGCCCGACTACTTCTCGGCCACCGGTCAGCTCTGGGGAACACCGGTGTACCGCTGGCGTCGCCACCTGCTCACGGGATTCAGCTGGTGGCTGGGGCGCCTGCAGCGCCAGCTGGAGCTGTTCGACCTGCTGCGCCTCGACCACTTCCGGGCTCTGGAGGCCTACTGGAGCGTGCCCGGGGGGGCCGCCACCGCCCAGGACGGGCGCTGGCGCCCCTCCCCAGGCCATCTGCTCCTGTCCGCTCTGTGGCTGCGCCTGGCCCTGCGGGGCGGCCTGGTGGGGGGGCGGTTGCCGCTGGTGGCCGAAGACCTGGGGGTGATCACGCCGGCGGTGGAGGCGTTGCGGGACAGGCACCGCCTGCCGGGCATGAAAATCCTTCAGTTCGCCTTTGACGGCAACCCGGACAACCCCTACCTGCCCGCCAACATCCATGGTTCTGGCTGGGTGGTGTACACCGGTACCCACGACAACGCCACGGCCGTGGGCTGGTGGCGGGGAGTGGATGACGAGCTGCGTGGGCGGGTGCAGACCGTGCTGGGTGCCGCCGTGACCGCCCCGGGCTGGCAGCTGCTGGAGCTGGCGCTGCGCACGCCCGCGGAGCTTGTGGTGGTGCCCCTGCAGGACCTGCTGGAACTGGGCGATGAGGCGCGGTTCAACACCCCGGGCACCCTGGGGGCGAACTGGACCTGGCGGCTGGAGCGGCCGATCGAGCACCTGGACGGGCCGCTCAAGGGTTACGGCGAACTGGCTTCCCGCCACAGCCGCAGCGCCTGACCCTCGGCAGCCCGCTCCAGGGGGCGCAGCTCCGGGTAGGTGCCCAGAAGCGCCTGTTGGGCGCTGGCCGAGGTGCCGGCCGGAGCGGAGTCTGTGCGGGGATCGCCGTCGCTGGCGGGCCGCGGCGGGATCGGTGTCACTGCCAGCAGACCGGCCGCGGCCAGGCGCTGCTGCTGCACGTTGAGCCCGTAGATCAGCCCCAGGGTGAGCAGCCCGTAGAGCACGGTGCCCTGCCAGGTGGTGAACACATCGATCGAGCCGGGGGTGAAGCGCCGCAGCAGACCGCCGCCGGAGCGGCCCGGCTGGCCGGTGGCTGTGTCTTCAGGCAGCACCCCTTCCAGGCTGCCGGGCTCCAGGTCGAGGTGCCGCTCGATCAGCGGCAGCATCGTGCGCAGGTAGGCGGCCTCCGGGAGCCGGTCGCGCCAGCCGCGCTCCATCGCCTCCAGCACAGCGGTGCTGATGCGGGTTTCGTCGGCCAGCTGGCGCAGGCTGAGCTGGCGCCGCTGACGCTGCTGGCGCAAACGCTCGCCGGCGGCCACCAGCGGATCCACCGTCAGAGCCGTCGGCGAGGCACCCCCCGCAGCCTGCGAGCGCCTCCGCCGGAGCCGACCGAGCCCGAGCCGGTTGAGCCCGAGCCGGTTAAGACGGTGGTGCAGGGTGGCGGGAAAGCGGATCAGGGATCGCAGTCCAGGGCCCGCCATTCTCGGCGATCGAGGTGGCGCCACTGGCCCTCCGCCAGGGCCCCCAGTTGCACCGGTCCGATCGCCAGTCGCTGCAGATCCAGCACCGGATGGCCGAGCCGCTCGGCGGTGCGGCGAATCTGGCGGTTGCGGCCCTCGCCCATCACCAGCTCCAGCTGGCAGCGATCACCCTGCTGCTGCCGGCGCCGCAGCAGCACCGGCTGGCTGGGCCCCTCCTCCAGGGGCACGCCGGCCGCCCAGCGCTCCAGGGTGGCGGCTGAGGGCGCTCCCTGCACCCACACCCTGTAGGTCTTGCGGTGGCCGTAGCGCGGGTGGGTGAGGCGCAGGGTGAGATCGCCCTGGTTGGTGAGCAGCAGGGCGCCGCGGCTGTCGCCGTCGAGGCGGCCCACCGGATGCAGCCCCCGCCCCCGGCGCAGCTCCGGGGGCAGCAGGTCGAGCACGGTGGTGCGGCCCCGGGGGTCATGGCAGCTGCACAGCACCCCGGGGGGTTTGTGCAGCAGCAGCAGCAGGGGTGGGGGCGGCGGACGCAGGGGCCGGCCGTCCACCGTGATCGTGTCGCTGGCTGGATCGGCCCGATCGCCGAGGCCGGCGCTGCGGCCGTTCACGGCCACGCGGCCCTGGCTGAGCAGGGTTTCGGCGCTGCGGCGGGAGCAGAGCCCGGCGGCGGCGATCAGCTTCTGGAGCCGTTCAGCTGGCATCCCCCCATCCTCGGCAGGGCGAGCGGGGGGCTGCTGGGCACCGGCAGGGGCCAGGCCCGGCCAGGGGTGATAGGTTTACGAAACAACTATGTTTCGTAACTCCCGAACGCCATGGCTCCTCGCGCTGCCGCCGCCCCTGTCGCCCTGGCCCCTGCCACCGTCTCCGCTGGCACCGTCTCCGCTGGCTCCCGCGCGGCCGCCAGGGGTCCCCGGGTGGCTCTGGCTGAGGCCAGCCAGCCCGGCGGTGGCGACCTGGTGCGCAGCTACCTGCGTGACATCGGCCGTGTGCCGCTGCTGAGCCACGAGCAGGAGATCACCCTGGGGCGCCAGGTGCAGGAGCTGATGGCGCTGGAGGAGATCGAGCAG
>SLIG01000110.1 GCA_007135755.1 Cyanobium sp. | reverse complement strand
GGTGCAGGTGCGCCGGCACCGGGTTTTCTAGGGCCTTTCTTCACGACGGCAGCACCAGGTGATCCGCCGAGGGGTTCTGGCGCCGGAAGGCCCGGTCGTCGGCGGCACGCCGGCAGGTGAGCAGAAACAGCGGCATCTCAATGCCAAAGGTGTTCTCAAACAAGGCAATCGTGCCCCTGCCTTCCCCCAGTCCGCAGCTGAGGATGGCCTTGCGCAGGCTCTGGCGCGGCTGATCTGTGATGGTGTGGAAGAGGCGGTTGAGGCGGTGGTGCAGCAGGGCCTCGGCCGGTGTCATGCCACGGGTCTGGTCAAACCAGAAGTCGAGACAGTCTTCACTGATGCCCAGATGGCTGGCCACCTGGCTGATCGTGATCGGCTCGTGAAAGTGGCGGGCAAAGTAATGGAGCGTCTGCCCCACCAGCATCAGGCCGGACTGGTCAGTAGCTCGGCAACCTTCGGGTACGGCACGCATCGCTTCTGCTCGCTTTGGCCCTGTCTTAGGGACGCGAGCGGTGTGTGGAACCGTAGGCTCTGGATTCGGCACAATTTGCGCGGTTGGGGGGTCTGTTTTTGCCACAGTCCGCAACCTTGTGCAGCAAAACATCAAGAACGCAGCAGGGGTGGCGCCGGAGGGCGGGCCTGGCCTGGTGCTGTGATGCCGCCGCGGCGAGCTGGCCGTTCTGCCTGTAGGGTGAAGCTGATTCAGGACCACTCTTCAGCAGGTTTCTTTCCCGCGGTGCTTTGCCAGACCCCTCCGGGTCATCTCACGGGCCATTGGCCCCAGATCGGTTTCTCCTCCAGGCCAGCGACTTTCTTCAGGGCGTTCAACGAATCCATCGTCAAATCTCAAATCAGTTCAATTTCATGACCATTTACGTGGGCAACCTCTCCTTCGACGCCGAGGTGGAGGACCTTCAGCACCTGTTCGGTGAGTACGGATCTGTGCGCAAGTGCAGCCTGCCCCTCGATCGCGACACCGGTCGCAAGCGCGGTTTCGCCTTTGTGGAGTTCGCCGAGGAATCCGACGAACAGAAAGCCATCGATGACCTCCAGGACGTGGAGTGGATGGGCCGCATGATCCGCGTCAACAAGGCCGAGCCCCGTGGCGGTGGCGGTGGTGGCGGCGGCGCTCGCAAGAGCTGGTGAGTTCGTGCCGGCGGGCGGCAGGCTGGCTCAGGGTTGCGGCGTTGTCCGCGCCCTGGCCAGCACCGCTCGGTCGCTGGGCACCCGCAGATCCCGTGCCCAGCCCAGGCCCTCCATCAGACGGATGAACCGGTAGGTGGGATCCGGCAGGATTCGCACCTTCCCGTCCTCCACGGTCAACCCCTGGCGTACCGACGCCTGGAACGCATGGTGCAGGTTGTGCCAGCCCTCACCGAGTGTGATCAGGGCCACCCAGCGGTTGTTGCGGCTGGCGTCGCCGGTGACGAACGGCTGGTCACCCACCAGATGGGCCACGGAATTCACTGTGGCCACGCCGTGGTAGAGCACCGTGGTGCTCAGGCAATAGGCCCCCAACCATTCCAGGCCCCCCAGCTGCCATGACAGCCAGGCCAGAGCCAGGGGAGGCAGCGCCTGGAGGCGGTCCATCATCCGAAGCACCGGGTCGGCCTCCACGTCGCCGGGGAGCTGGCGGGGGTGAAACTCCTTGCTGAACAGCCAGCCCGCCTGGGAATGCCAGGCGCCCCGCCAGCCCGCCCGCGGTGCCAGGGGGGAATGGCTGTCCAGGTCGGTGTCGACATGGCGGTGGTGCTGCAGGTGGTGGGCCTTCCACCAGCTCGGACCCATCTGGCCGGAAGAGGTGGCGATCAGGCAGCCCAACCACAACACCGCCCTGGGCGCCTTGTAGCTGCCATGGGTCAGCAGCCGGTGGTAGATGGCTGTGGTGGCCAGCATGCGCACCAGGTAGAGGCTCAGGGCCCAGAGGGCCGCGGCGGGTCCGAGGCCGGTGAACACCAGCAGTCCACAGCCCAGATGGGTCAGGATCATGCACACCGGGCCGAGGCCATGCAGAAAGCGGCGCAACCGGAACCGCCGCTGCTCGGGCAGGGGCTGGGAGGGCTGAGTTGAGATCTGCAGAAGACGACCAGACAATGGCCCACCTTAGAAGCGATGCCGGAGCGCAGAGAGCCGCGGGCCTGCCCGCCGTGGGCCTGCCCTCGGAGCCGATGCCGGCGCCCGTGCTGGTGTTTGACGGCGGCTGCCCGTTCTGCCGGCACTTCGCTGAGCTCAGTGAGTTGCGCGGTGGGATCCCCGATCTGCGAATCCGTGACGGCCGGGCCGACCATGCCCTGCGCGCAGCGCTCGAGCGGCGCGGCTACCGGCTGGCCAATGGCGCCATGGTGCTGCTCGGGGACCGGGTGCTCCACGGCGCCGAGGCCATCCAGTGGATCTGTGCGCGGATGCAGCCCAGTGATCAGTTGCTGGGCCTGATGGCCCCCCTGCTGGCGGCCCAGCCGCGCTCCCGCGCTGTCTACCCCCTGCTCCTGTTGGCGCGGCGGCTGGCCCTGGGGCTCAAGGGCCTGCCCGTGGATCCGTCAGCCCCCGGCCCCTCCCGGCCCCGGCCATGACACCACCCATGCCATTGCACCAGCGATGAAAAAGGCGGTGGCGAGGTCCTCCGACCAAGCCACCGCCTGAGCTGGGAGGCCGCAACGGCGGCTGCTGCCTCAGCGCAGGAACAGCATCTCCTGATAGGAGGGCAGGGGCCAGCTGGCGTCGTCGATCAGCATCTCCAGCCCGTCCACCGCTTCGCGGATGGCCAGCATGCCCGGCACCAGCACATCGGCGCAGTAGCGCAGGTGGGCATCCACCCCGTGGGGGGCTTTCTCCATGGCCTCCTCGAGGCTGAGGCAGGCTGTGACCAGCTGCTGGTTGAGGGTGGCCACCTTGGTGACCAGGGAGCGGTCGGTGGGGATGCCGAGGGTTTCCTGGTTCTTGAGGGAGACGGAGAGCTTGTCGAGGCAGTCCATCACCACCGGGTACACCTGGGTGCGGGCCATGCGCACCGCCAGCCTGGTCTCCACCTCGATCGCCAGGATGTACTGCTCGGCATACACCTCATAACGGCTTTCCAGCTCGGTGGCGCTGAGCACACCGGTGCGCTCGAACAGCTCGCGGATCTCCGGACGCTTGAGCACCGGCAGGGCATCGGCGGAGGTGGGCAGGTTTTCCAGCCCCCGCTCCTCCACGGCCATGCGGTGCCACTCGGAGGAGTAGCCGTCACCGCCGAACACCACCGAATCGTGCTCCTCCATGGCGGTCTTGAGCACGGTGAAGGCGGCCTCCTCCAACGGCATGCCGGAGGACATCTTGCTCTCCAGCTGGTCGGAGATCCAGGCCAGGGAATCGGCCAGGATCGTGTTCAGGGCCACCAGCGGGCCGGCCACCGACTGGCCCGAGCCCACCGCCCGGAATTCGAAGCGGTTGCCGGTGAAGGCGAAGGGGGAGGTGCGGTTGCGGTCGCCGGGGTCCTTGTTCAGGTCGGGCAGGGTGTCCACCCCGAGGGACATCAGCGCCGATTTGGCAGAACCCTGAAGGGTGCCGCTCTTGATCTGGTTGAACACGTCCTCGAGCTGGCTGCCGAGGTACACCGAGATGATCGCCGGCGGCGCCTCGTTGGCACCGAGACGGTGGTCGTTGCTGGCGGTGGCGATCACGGCACGGAGCAGGGGGCCGTAGCAGTGCACGCCGCGGATCACCGCGGCGCAGAACAGCAGGAACTGGAGGTTTTCGTGGGGGGTGCTGCCAGGATCGAGCAGGTTGCCCTGGGTGGGGTTGCCGATCGACCAGTTCACGTGCTTGCCGCTGCCGTTCACCCCGGCGAAGGGTTTTTCGTGCAGCAGGCAGGTGAAGCCGTGTTTCTTGGCGGTGTTGCGCAGCACCGTCATGGTCAGCTGCTGGTGGTCGGTGGCCACGTTGGCCGCCTCGAAGTACGGAGCCAGCTCGAACTGGCCCGGGGCGACCTCGTTGTGCCGGGTCTTGGCGGGGATGCCCAGGCAGTAGAGCTGGCGCTCCACGTCCTGCATGAACACCTGCACCCGCTCGGGGATGGCGCCGAAGTAGTGGTCGTCGAACTGCTGGCCCTTGGCTGGCGGTGCGCCGAACAGGGTGCGCCCGGAGAGTTGCAGGTCGGGCCGCAGGGCGGTGAAGGCAGAGTCCACGAGGAAATATTCCTGCTCGGCTCCGCAGCTGGAGTTCACCGGGGCGATCTCGGTTTCCCCCAGCAGCCGCAGCAGGCGCTGAGCCTGCTTGTTCATGGCGGCGTTGGAGCGCAGCAGGGGTGTTTTCTTGTCGAGGGCCTCACCGGTCCAGGACACGAACACGGTGGGGATGCAGAGGGTGACGCCGTTGAGCGTCTCCATCAGATAGGCCGGGCTGGTGGCATCCCAGGCGGTGTAGCCGCGGGCCTCGAAGGTGGAGCGGATGCCGCCGTTGGGGAAGGAGGAGCCGTCGGGCTCGCCCTGCACCAGCAGCTTGCCGGTGAACTCGGTGATCGCCTTGCCGTCACCCTGGACGGAGATGAAGCCGTCGTGCTTCTCGGCGGTGAGGTTGGTGAGGGGATAAAAGACGTGGGCGTAGTAAAGCGCTCCACGGTTGGTGGCCCAGTCCTTCATGGCCTGGGCCACCACGTTGGCCACCGAGGGGTCCAGCTTGCTGCCCTCGGTCATCGAGCGCTGCATCGACTTGAACACCTCCTTGGGGAGGGCGGACTTCATCTTCTCCAGGGTGAACACGTCCCGGGCCCAGAGATCCTTGAGTTCGCTGGTGGGTGCCACCTCCAGGGGGGGACGGGCGCTGATGTCCCCGATCGCCTGCAGGCGGGACAGTGAGGGCATGAGTAGCGGTTGATGCGGAACCTATACCAAACTCCCCGCACCCCCCTTCCTGTTGCTGCCGTTGATACCGGATTGCTGCGGAGCCGAACCAGGCGAGGCTGCAGCTGCCCGATGGCTCTGGCAAGGCTGTGCTGATTTCGCCATGTTGGCGGGCTGGGCCGACCGTCCTGAGTGCGGGTTTCGGTAGTGGTTCAGGCAGCGCGTAGCCCCCTGGCGGGGGCAAAAGTGGAGGATTGTCCGCCGTCAGCCACGCACGCCATGGCCCTGGAGAACTCCCCCATCCAGCCCGCTGCCGCGGCGCAGCCTGTGCCCCTGTCCGGATCTGCCCTCTCGAGCCCCCTGGCCGAGGCGATCCGCCGCCACCTCTTCTACAGCCAGGCCAAATCCCCCTCCCTGGCCACCAGCCACGATCACTACCGGGCCCTGGCCCTGGCGGTGCGGGATCGCCTGCTCCAGAAGTGGGTGGACACGGCCGAGACCTACACCCAGAGCCATGTGCGCACGGCGGTGTACCTCTCCGCCGAATTCCTGCTGGGGCCCCACCTGGAGAACAACCTGGTGAACCTGGGCATCCGCGAGGAGGCACGTGCCGCCTGCGCCCAGCTGGGGCTCGATCTGGAGGCGTTGCTGGCGGAGGAACCGGAGCCCGGCCTGGGCAACGGCGGCCTCGGCCGGCTGGCCGCCTGCTTCCAGGAATCGATGGCCACCCTGGAGCTGCCGGCGATCGGCTACGGCATCCGCTACGAATTCGGCATCTTCCGCCAGCAGATCACATCGGCAGGCCAGCAGGAGGGCACCGATCCCTGGCTGGCCCAGGGCAACCCCTGGGAGGTGATCCGTCCGGAGTGGAGCTACCCGGTTCAGATCGGCGGCCAGACCGTGATCGGCGTGGCCTACGACACCCCGATCCTGGGCTACGGGGTGAACACCGCCAACACGCTTCGGCTGTGGTCGGCCACCGCGCCCGATGCCTTCGACTTCGCCTCCTTCAACGCCGGCGACTACGCCCGGGCGGTGCTGCGCAAGATGCAGTCGGAGACCCTCTCCAAGGTGCTCTACCCCAACGACGAGTTCGACCAGGGCAAACGGCTGCGCCTCTCCCAGCAGATCTTCTTCGTGAGCTGCTCCCTGCAGGACATGTTCCGGATCCTCAAGGGGCAGGGGCTGAAACCTGAGCAGTTCCACACCAAGTTTGCCGTTCAGCTCAACGACACCCATCCGGCGATCGCCGTGGCCGAGCTGATGCGCCTGCTGCTGGACGAGCACCATCTCGACTGGGACACGGCCTGGAGCATCACCACCGCCAGCCTCAGCTACACCAACCACACGCTGTTGCCCGAGGCCCTGGAGGCCTGGGGGGTGGACCTCTTTGAGCAGCTGCTGCCCCGCCAGCTGGAGATCATCTACGAGATCAACACCCGCTTCCTGCGCATGGTGCGGATCCGCTACCCGGGCCATCCCGAGAAGCTCGGCCGCATGTCGCTGATCGAGGAAGGACCTCAGCGCAAAGTGCGCATGGCCCACCTGGCGGTGGTGGGCTCTCACCACACCAATGGGGTGGCTGAACTGCACAGCCGGCTGCTCCGCGAGCACGTGCTGGCCGATTTCGCCCAGCTCTGGCCGGAGCGCTTCACCAATGTCACCAACGGTGTCACCCCCCGCCGCTGGATGGCGGTGGCCAATCCCCCCCTGGCCGAGCTGCTGGATGGGACGCTCGGGGAACGCTGGCGTCACGACCTCGACGCGCTCGAGGGCCTCCAGGCCCACGCCGGCGATCCGGCCTTCCTGCAGCGCTGGCAGGCCGTGAAGGACCGCGGCAAGCGGCGTCTGATCCAGCACGTGCACGAGCAGCTCGGGCTGCTGCTGGATCACACCTCCCTGTTCGATGTGCAGGTGAAGCGGATCCACGAATACAAGCGCCAGCATCTGGCGGCCCTGTTGATTGTCGAGCGCTACCTGCGTCTGCGCAACGGTGAGGATCTGCCGCCGCGCACCTTCCTGTTCGGCGGCAAGGCGGCGCCTGGCTATGCGATGGCCAAGCTGATCATCCGCCTGATCGTGGGCATCGCCGAGATCGTGAACATGGATCCGGCGATGGAGGGCCGCCTGCGGGTGGTGTTCCTGCCCAACTTCAGTGTGAAGCTGGGCCAGCTGGTGTATCCGGCGGTGGATCTCTCCGAGCAGATCTCCACCGCGGGCAAGGAGGCCTCCGGCACCGGCAACATGAAGATGGCCCTCAACGGCGCGGTGACGATCGGCACCCTCGATGGCGCCAATGTGGAGATCCGTGAGCGGGTGGGGGATGAGAACTTCTTCCTGTTCGGCCACACCACGGAGCAGGTGGCGGAGCTCGACCGGCTCGGCTACCACCCGATGTCCTGGATCGATCAGGACCCGATGGTGCGCGAGGTGCTGGCTCTGATCGGCTCGGGGCAGTTCAGCGAGGGCGACCGGGAGCTGTTCCACCCCCTGCTGGCCAGCCTCACCAGCCACGACCCCTTCAAGGTGATGGCCGACCTGGGCGACTACCGTCGCGCCCAGGACGCGGTGGACCAGGCCTGGATCGACCGCCAGGGCTGGGCACGGCGGTCGCTGGCCAACACCGCCGCCTGCGGCTTCTTCTCCAGCGACCGCTCCATCAAGGAGTACGCCGAGCGCATCTGGAACGTGTCGCCGGTCACGGTGCCAGGGCAGGCCTGAGGTTTCACGGCGATGTCGTGGGCGCAGCCGGCCCGCTGGCTGCAGGATGGGAGCAGACAGGAGTGGGTCGATGGATTCGGATCTGGTGCTTCCCCTGGCGGCCGGGGCCGCGTTGATCCTGTTGGTGGTGGGGGGCACCCTGTTTGCCTTTCTGAGGCCCAGCGACACCCCCCGCGACCGTTGAGCCGAGCCGGTGGCCACCCATCCTGAGCCCCCCCTGTGGGCCAACCGGCACGCCGCCGGGCTGGAGCTGGCCCAGGCCTGCGGCCGCCTGCGCAATCCGGTGCTGCCCGTCACCCTGGTGGCCCTGCCCCGGGGTGGGGTGCCGGTGGCGGCGGCCATGGCCGCCGAACTGGGGTGCCCGCTGGCCACCTGGTCGGTGCGCAAGGTGGCCGATCCCGCCATGCCCGAGGTGGCGATCGGAGCCGTGGCCCCGGGCGGGGTGGCCGTGTGGCGCAATGGCGGCGCGGCCCGCAGCCGCGAGATCGCCGCCCGGCGCCGGGGCTGGCTGGCGGAGCAGGAGGCGGAGCTGGAGCGCCGCCAGCGGCTGTTCGGCGATCCGCCGCCCGAGCAGTTGCGCGGCCGCCATCTGGTGGTGGTGGATGACGGCATCGCCACCGGCATGACGGTGGAGGCGGCCCTGCGTTCGCTGCGCCGCCTGGGGCCGGCAAGGCTGGAACTGGCGGTGCCGGTGCTGGATCGCCGCCTGGTCGACTGGCTGTCGGGCCTGGTGGATCGCCTCACGGTGCTGGCCCCCGTGGACGACCTCACCGCCGTGGGCCTCTGGTATTCCCAGTTCGAGCAGCTCAGCGACGCCCAGGTGCTGGAGCTGCTGGCCCGGGTGCGCGGCTGAACAGAGGCCCCCCATCCCCCCGGTTACGGCGCCCTCCAGCGCAACGGGCTGACCGCCATCGACCCGTTCGACGGCCTGAGGGCCCACCTCGCCCTGTTTGGGACCCTCACCGAGCAGATCACCGAGCGGCCTCTGCTGGAACGCTCCCCTGGATCTCGCTGCTTGATTTCTGGTTGACCCTGATTTCTGGTTGACACTGTGGAGAGCCACCCGTCCTCCACCGCCCGCCCCCTGCCGTCATGACGCTCACCAGCCCCCCCGCCAGCTTCCCGATCGATCTCGCTGCCTACCGGCAGGTGTCGCTCGACCTTGACCAGCCCGGCCTCAGCGACAGCCAGCGGGCTGATCTGCAGGCCAACATCCAGCTCTGCCGCGACGCCATCGTGTTCTTCACCGCCACCGGTGCTGCCCGGGGCGTGGGCGGGCACACCGGCGGGCCCTACGACGTGGTGCCGGAGGTGGTGCTGCTGGATGCGCTCTTCCGCGGCAACCCGGACCGGTTTGTGCCGATCTTCTTTGATGAGGCCGGCCACCGGGTGGCGATCCAGTACCTCATGGCGGTGCTGCAGGGCCATCTGCCGGCCGAGGCCCTGCTGCGCTATCGCGAGGCCCATGCCCGCCTGCCCGGCCACCCGGAGCTGGGCCTCACCCCCGGGGTGGCCTTCAGTTCCGGTCGCCTCGGCCACCTCTGGCCGTTCGTGAACGGCCTGGCTCTGGCGAATCCCGATCGGGTGCTGGTGTGCCTGGGCTCCGACGGCGCCCAGCAGGAGGGGGATGACGCCGAGGCGGCCCGGTTCGCGGTGGCCCACGGGCTCAACGTGAAGCTGCTGATCGACGACAACGACGTGACGATCGCCGGCCACCCCTCCGACTACATGCCGGGCTACGACCTGGAGCGCACCCTGGCGGGTCATGGTCTGGCGACCCTGTCCGGGGACGGAGAGGACCTCGACGACCTCTACCGGCGCCTGCGCCAGGCGGTGCTCAGCGACGGCCCGGTGGCCCTGATCAACCGCCGGCCGATGGCGGTGGGCATCGCCGGCATCGAAGGCTCCACCCACGGCCACGACGTGATTCCGGTGGACAAGGCGATCAGCTACCTCGAGGAGCGGGGCCGCCAGCAGGCTGCCGACCACCTGCGCGCGATCACCAAGCCGGAGAACCCCACCGGCCGCCGCGGCAGCGGCGAGCGCATGGAGGCCAACCGCAACGTGTTCGGCGACACCCTGGTGGAGATCCTGGCTGGGCTGTCGCCGGAGCAACGCAAACAACGGGCGCTGTGTGTGGACAGCGATCTGGAGGGCTCCTGCGGCCTGGCCCAGATCCGCAAGGCCTACCCGGAGATCTTCGTGCGCGGCGGCATCATGGAGCGTGCCAATTTCTCCGCCGCGGCTGGTTTCGGCATGGAGGCTGGCCGCCAGGGGATCTTCGCCACCTTCAGCGCCTTCCTGGAGATGTGCATCTCCGAGATCACCATGGCGCGGCTCAATGGTGCCAACGTGCTGGCCCACTTCTCCCATGCCGGCATCGACGACATGGCCGACAACACCTGCCATTTCGGCCTCAACAACCTGTTCGCCGACAATGGGCTGGAGGAGGGGAACAGCACCCGGCTCTACTTCCCCGCCGCCGCCGGCCAGATGAAGGCCTGCGTGCGGGCGGTGTTCAAGGATCCAGGGCTGCGCTTCGTGTTTTCCACCCGCTCCAAGGTGCCCAACCTGCTCGATGAGCAGGGCCAGGACCTCTACGGCGAGGACTACGTGTTCCAGCCGGGCCGCGATGAGTGGGTGCGTCGGGGGGGCGATGGGGTGATCGTGAGCTTCGGCGAGTCGCTCTACCGCTGCCTCGATGCCGTGGAGCAGCTGCGCGAGGAGGGTCTGGAGGTGGGCCTGGTGAACAAGGCCACGCTCAACGTGGTGGATGAGGCGATGCTGGCGGAGCTGGCCGACCAGCCCTTCGTGCTGGTGGTGGAGAGCTTCAACCGCCGTACCGGCCTGGGCAGCCGCTTCGGCACCTGGCTGCTGGAGCGCGGCTTCACCCCCCGCTACGGCTATCTGGGCACCTGGCGGGAGGGCTGTGGCGGCCTCTGGGAGCAGTTCCCCCACCAGGGCATCGATGCCGCCGGAATCATCAGCCACGTGCGCGGGCTGCGGGACTGAGGGTTGTCTGTGACACAGATTGCGAAGTCTTATTGCAGACGCCCCTGGCCTGGACAATCGTTCCAGTACGTGGCGCAATGGAGCCAGCGGCCTCTGCAGTTCTATGCCCCTGTTCCTGTTTCGCGATGGTTCAATCCGTCAACTCACCGTTGTTCCCGAGGGCGTGGAGTTCGGGACTTACCAGGATCGCCGGAAGCGGCCTGTGCATGTCGTGCTCGACTCCCATTCCGAACGGCGCCTGCTGGCGGCGCAGCCCCTTTGCCGCAGCGTGCGTTTGCCCTCTGCGGCAGAGGGCATGAGGGCATGTGATCAACCACAAGCCGCCTGATGGGATTCAGGAATCGATCCCTTTGATCCTGTGCTGATTGATCTTACGCTGATTGATCCTGCGCTGAGTATGTGCTTGCTCCAGCAGATCCTGGGATGCTCTGTTCACGGTTGTCTACGGCGTTTCTGAACCTCATTGATTGAGATGATCACGGGCACCAGCACGGATGCGACGATGCCCGAAGCAAAACCATTGTTGTAGAGATTGAGCCCACCGTGCACAGGGCCAACACTGAGCGCTGCAGAGGAATGAACGTAACCCGCCAGGGTTCCCCAGCGCCAACCGAAGTGCCCTGAAACTGGCGCCAGGTTGGTGGAAAAGAGAGCAGCGAGCTGGATGGTTGGATCGGCAATCCCCCATGGTTTCGCCAGAGAGCCGAGTACCACCCCCACCATGACCGGCGTGATGTTGAACGGATGCTTGCCGAAGGCGCCGAAGCCTGCAACGGAGAGTAAGCCAGCGATCACCGGACCATTGATATCGCCACCGATGGCCAGGATGTAGGCCATCGCCAGCAATCCAGTGAGGCCGATGTTGAGTAGTGTCGCACCCAGTCCAGCCAGGTCAATGAAGTCGCTGGGTGCCTGCCCGGATGAGCGCAGCACATCTTTGAGCCTGGCTGGTGCACGCCGGTCGATCGCCAGGCCAAGCATCATCAAGGACAAGAAGATCACACCCATGAAGATCCCGAGCTGAAGGTTGTGACCTGTTGTCCAGATGAATACCGGCTCCGGTACAAGGTCATAGGACGTTAACAGCGCGACGACCAACACACCAATGAGGCCAGCAGTGAAGCCAACGTTATAAAGTGCAAAGCCCATGTGTGCCTTGGAGAGTTGGGCTGCCGCGGGAGGAAGAATGAAGCTGATCAGCAGGCCGGTGACCACGGCCAAGGGCAGACTGATGGCAGTGGATAAGATCGTGCTGAACATAATCTCGGTGACGACAGGTGCCAGCGCGGCTCCGAAGAACGCAGTGTTGATATGCTTCGCAAAGGGTTCTCCACGATAACGGGCATACATCCACACACCGGCAACAATGAACCACACGTTCAACAGGTTTTTGCCAAACAGGCCGAAGCCCAGCACTAGAAACAGACAGGCCAACGACGCCCCACCGATGGGCGCCCGCACCTTGTGATAGAGGGCGCAGGCCAGCAGCGTAAGGATCCCGGTATGCACCAGACTTCCACCGATACCGGCGATGCCGAAATAATCGGTGAGCAGGGTGTCGCGAGAGGCGAGGATCGCGGCGATACCGCGAACCACCTCGCCTGGCCCATCAACGGCCAAACCGAAGACGATGAATGTTGCCGCATAGGCGGTGACAATGGCCAGAATCAGCGTGTCTTGGCTGGGGTTCGTGGCTGCTGGGTGGCAGGTGATCGGTGTTTGGCTCATCAGTGCTCAATAAAACGTCTATCAGGATGAAGAGAGCAAGCGCTGGTTGGATCACGCATCGTGCCCACCCAGCAAGCCCCCCTCCCTCCAGGAAGTGGTGCTCCCCTGAAACCGAGCCCAAGCGGTAAACGGTCGTCACGATGATCGCATGCAGACTGATGATGACGAATTCATTGGCTACGGGCATGCTTTCGGAATGATGTAAGGGTAGTTATGTTGCTAAGAACACAGTTGCGGGAATTGGCTGAGTCGCCATTCCTTATGACCCTCTTAACCATGATTCCTCAGATATCGGTCACGGTTGTGAGGCACTTTCTTGGCTTGGTCGATGACCACTGGCCTGAAAGCCCATCATGGAGCTCCCACGCCTGGAGGAGATGGGCCTGGTGGGAGGCGGTTTGCCCATCACCATCGCGATCCCCATGATCATGGGCTCCAATATGGGAACTACGGTCACCAATACATTGGCGGCACTTGGCAATGTCAAAGATAGCGAAGCCTTCAACCGGTCATTTTCAGGGGCGACGGTTCACGACTTGTTCAATCTATTCACGATCCTGATTCTTTTTACCCGTCGAACTACTATTTCACCCGCTTGAGCAGCTTTCGGGATACTTGGCCAACTGGTTTCAGGGCTCGGACGACATTTCAGTGTCGCAATTCGACTTTATCCGCGCCATTGCCCGCCCGTTAATCTGCGAGATTCGCGATGTCATCCGACTGCTTCCAGGAGGCATTGACGGCGTTGTGATGATTGTTGTTGGGATTATATCCGTGCTAGCGGTTATCTATGGGCTAGATATCGTGTTGTCCAACGCTGTCACGGGCAGGGCTTATCGTCTCTTTAATGCTGCTATTGGCAAGAACGGCGCTCTTCGCATTGTATCAGGGTTGGTGACAACCTTGATAGTCCAGTCCTCGACCCTCACGACCGTTCTGATTGTGCCCATGGCTGGCGCCGGAATCTTCACCCTCGCCCAGGTCGATCCCTTTACTCTGGGAGCCAATATCGTCACCCCGATAACAGCCCTGATGTCTGCCACCGCAATCACGGGGGGGTATCAGGTTGTGGCTCTGCAGATTGCAATTGTTCATATTCTCTATAATGGTTTGAGCGTTGCGCTCTTTGCGGCAATACCACCGCTCTACAGGCTTCCCATGCGCTCGGCTCAGGCCTTGGCGAATGGTGCAAGGCGTTCTCCCTGGATCGTCCCGGGATACATTCTTGGGGTTTTCTTTGTGATCCCTGGGGTTGTGTTTGGAGCACAGGCCGTCTTGGACGATAAGAATCCTCAGGTTGTCGAAGCGGAAGCGAACAAAGACGTGTATGAGCCTCTGCACAAAGAAGTTGAGGACAAGCGGATGAGGATTGAATGACTCTTGCTCAGTACCCACCTTTCTTTCTCTCTGGCTCAGTGAGTCTCTCGTGATCTCCTCATCCAGACCACCTGCAGCCCATCTGCTGCACGCGAGCCAGGGTCTTCCCGCCGAGTGGGGAGAGGGCTGATGCCGGTGCTCAAGGCGGACATCTGTCATGCGTCCCTAACCCGCATTCCTTTCTTTGGCCGCTCTTAACCGGATGAGTCCATAGTGCTTTTGACGAAGCTCCCCCCGTCATGACCACCACCCTCCAGCCCACTGGCGCAGCGGTGCCCAGCCCGGCCACCAGCGACGAGCTGCAGAAGATCGATGCCTGGTGGCGGGCAGCCAACTACCTGGCTGTGGGGATGATCTACCTGCGCAGCAACCCGTTGCTGCGCGAACCACTGCGCCCTGAGCACATCAAGAGCCGGCTGCTGGGTCACTGGGGTTCCAGCCCCGGCCAGTCGTTCATCTGGGCCCATGCCAACCGGCTGATCCGCCGGCACGACCTGGACATGATCTACCTGTCCGGCCCGGGCCACGGCGCCCCCGGCGTGCTGGCACCCACCTACCTGGATGGCTCCTACAGCGAGATCTATCCGGATAAGTCGCCGGACGCTGAGGGCATGCAGCGGTTCATGAAGCAGTTTTCCTTCCCGGGCCACATCGGCAGCCACTGCACCCCGGAAACCCCCGGTTCGATCCATGAGGGTGGCGAGCTGGGCTATGTGCTCTCCCACGCCTGCGGGGCGGTGTTCGACAGCCCTGACCTGATCGCCATCGCCTGCGTGGGTGACGGCGAGGCCGAAACCGGCCCCCTGGCCACCAGCTGGCACATCAACAAGTTTCTCAACCCGATCAGCGACGGCGCCGTGCTGCCGGTGCTGCACCTCAATGGCTACAAGATCGCCAACCCCACCCTGCTGGCCCGCATCCCCCGCGAGGAGCTGGCCTGCCTGATGCGCGGCTATGGCTGGGAGCCGCTGTTCGTGGAGGGCAGCGAGCCGATGGCCATGCATGCCGCCATGGCAGCAGCGATGGACACCGCCGTCGGCCGCATCCTGGCCATCCGGGCCGAGGCCAGAGCCAGCAACGACCCCAACAACGTGTCGCGGCCCGCCTGGCCGATGATCGTGCTGCGCTCCCCCAAGGGCTGGACGGGCCCCAAGGCGCTGGGCGACAAGAAAATCGAGGACTTCTGGCGCGCCCACCAGGTGCCCCTGAGCGCGCCCCAGAGCGATCCGGCCCAGCTGCAGATGCTGGTGGAGTGGATGGAGAGCTACCGGCCCGAGGAACTCTTCGACGCCAACGGCACCCTCATCCCCGAGCTCCAGGAGCTCTCCCCCCAGGGGCACCGGCGCATGGGCTCCAATCCCCACGCCAATGGCGGCCTGCTGCGCCACAAGCTGCACCTGCCTCCAATCGAGCGCTATGAGGTGGCCCTGGAGGCCCCAGGACAGCTCGAGGCGGAGAACACCTATCCCCTGGGTGAGCTGCTGCGCGATGCCATCGGGCTCAACCCCGATTCCCTGCGGGTGTTCGGGCCGGATGAAACGGCCTCCAACCGGCTCCAGGCGATCTATGAGCGCAGCAAGAAAGTGTGGATGGAGCAGTTCCTCCCCGAGGACCTCAACGGCAGCGAACTGGCCCGCTCCGGTCGGGTGGTGGAGATGCTCAGCGAGCACACCCTGGTGGGAATGATGGAGGGCTATCTGCTCACCGGTCGCTACGGCTTCTTCCACACCTACGAGGCCTTCGCCCATGTGATTGCCTCGATGTTCAACCAGCACGCCAAGTGGCTGGAGAGCTGCATCCACCATGCCCCCTGGCGGGCGCCGATCGGCCCCTGGAACTGCCTGATCTCCAGCACCGTATGGCGCCAGGACCACAACGGCTTCACCCACCAGGATCCCGGCTTCATCGATCTGGCCGGCAACAAGAGTGGTGAGGTGGTGCGGGTGTATTTACCGGCCGATGCCAACTGTCTGCTGGCGGTGGCTGAACAGGCTTTGGTTGAGAGCAACGTCTGCAACATCATCGTGAGCGACAAGCAGAAGCATCTGCAGTACCTCACCCTCGAGCAGGCCCGCGCCCACGTGGCCAAGGGTATCGGCCTCTGGAGCTGGGCCAGCAACGACGACTGCGGCACCGCGCCCGACGAGCCGGATGTGGTGATGGCCTGTGCCGGAGACATCCCCACCAAGGAGACCCTGGCGGCGGTGGAGATCCTGCGGCGGGAGATCCCCAGCCTCAAGATCCGGGTGCTCAATGTGGTGAAGCTGTTTGCCCTCACCAGTCCCGATGAGCATCCCCACGGCCTGAGCGATCGTGACTTCGACACCCTGTTCACCACCACCAAGCCGGTGATGTTCAACTTCCACGGCTATCCGTGGCTGATCCACCGCCTCACCTACCACCGCACCAACCACGCCAACATCCACGTGCGCGGTTACAAGGAGAAGGGCAACATCAACACGCCGCTGGAGTTGGCGATGAACAACCAGATCGACCGCTACAACCTGGTGATCGATGTGATCGACCGTGTACCGGGCCTCGGGTCACGGGCTGCCCACATCAAGGAGCGGATGAAGGAGGCGATCCTCGGCCACCGCGCCTATGCCCATGAGCACGGCATGGACGATCCCGCCATCACCCACTGGCGCTGGGGGCTTCCGGCCTGATTTGAGTCAGACCAGTGCGGGGGCCGCGCCGATCAGCCGGGCTGCCCAGCCCCGATGGTGGTGAACTTGTGTGAGGGTTGTCGCCGCGGCCGCCATGGCGGGCGGGGCAGGTGAATACGGTCCGCCCAGCTCGAGAACCGTTCCCCTGTCATGGCCCTGCCTCTGCTCGACACCCGTCCGACGGCGATCAATGCCCGCGTGGCCAACTTCCTGCCCGCCGGGGATGAGACCCCCCGCCAGTCGCCGGCAAACCTGACCGGCGACTGCACCTCCAGTGATGGGCTGATCGAGCAGGCCTACCGCCAGATCTTCTTCCACGCCTTCAGCGTGGACCGGGATCCGGTGCTGGAGATGCGCCTGCGCAGCGGTCAGATCACCATGCGCGGCTTCATCCGGGGTCTGTTGCTCTCCGACAAGTTCCGCGACGACTTCTACCGCTGCAACAGCAACTACCGGGTGGTGGAGCAGGTGGTGGGCCGGGTGCTGGGCCGTCCCGTGTATGGCGACGAGGAGCGCATCCGCTGGTCGATCGTGATCGCCGAGCAGGGCCTGCCGGCCTTCATCGATGCCCTGATCGACTCGCCGGAGTATCGGGAGACCTTCGGGGAAGACCAGGTGCCCTACCAGCGCTCGCGGGTGCTGGCCGGCCGGGCGGTGGGCACGATGCCCTTCAACCAGCAGGCTCCCCGCTACGACGCCTACTGGCGCGATGTGATGGCCCGCCGTGCCCCGGCCGGCAGCTCCGGTGGCTGGACTCCCGGAGCCGGCTGGCCCCGGCCCGCCTGGCTGGCCAACCAGCCCACCCCGAAGGTGCGGCGGATCTGGCAGAACATCGTGGCCACCGGCGGCTTCATCGTCACCGGCATCCTGCTGTGGACGGCCGCCGCCATGCTCAGCACCGGCGGCCAGGGCTGAGGCCGGCAGCCGGCTCCGTGCCGGTCACGGGATCCTGAGCGCTGCAGGACTGCAGCGCTCACCCTGCTTAGGGTTCGGGCCGTCAGATTCGCGGCTATGGGGCCATCTCTCCCTCAGTCAGCCTCCCTGGCCGGCGTGCAACGCGATGGTGCGCAGCTGTTCGGCCTGCCGGCGCTGCGGGGGCGCTGGCTGCTGCTGCCCCTCGGCATCGTCGCCCATCTCTGCATGGGCACCGTGTATTCCTGGAGTGTGTTCCGCCAGCCCCTGGAGCAGGCCCTGGGCCTGGGGGCCACCGAGAGCATGCTCCCCTACACGGCGGCCCTGCTCTGCTTCGCCCTGCTGATGCCCGTAGGGGGTCAGCTGCTGCCGCGCCTGGGGCCGCGCCGGCTGATGCTGCTCGGCGGCGGCGTGATGGCCCTGGGCTACCTGGTGGCCAGCCGCAGCCAGTCGATCGGCCAGCTGGTGGTGGGCTACGGCGTGATCGTGGGCAGCGGGGTGGGCCTGGCCTATGGCGTGCCCCTGGCGGTGGCGGCGCGCTGGTTTCCCGAGCGCCAGGGCCTGGCCATGGGGCTGGTGGTGCTGGGCTTCGGCCTCTCGCCCCTGATCACCGCCCCGCTGGCCTACCGCCTGATCGCCAGCCAGGGGCTGGCCGCCACCCTGCAGCTGCTGGGGCTGGCCTTTCTGGCGCTGATGGTGGCCGTGGCGCTGGCCATGGTGCTGCCGCCGCCGGGGTGGCAGCCGCCCCCCAATCCCCAGCGCCAGTTGCCGGCCATCATCGTGGCACGGGCCCCCCAGCCCGCTACCACCGCCGCGCTGCTGCGCAGCCGCAGCTTCTGCGGCCTGTGGCTCTGCTACAGCCTCGGGGCCCTGCTGGGGCTCAGTGCCATCGGCATCTCCAGCCCCGTGGGGCTGGAGGTGATCGCCATCGATCCGGCCCTGGCCGCCAGCTGCATCTCCCTGTTCGCCGTGTTCAACGGCGTCAGCCGGCCCCTGTTCGGCTGGTTCTCCGATCGCCTGCGGCCCTCCCGGGTGGCCAGCCTCGCCTACCTGCTGGTGCTGGTGGGCAGCCTGATGATGGCCGGCGCCGGCGAGGGCGATCTGCCCACCTACCTGGTGGCCTTCTGCCTGTTCTGGGCCAGTCTCGGCGGCTGGCTGGCGATCGCCCCGGCCGCCACCCTGCGCTGCTTCGATCCGGAGCGCTACGCCCAGACCTACGGCCTGGTGTTCACGGCCTACGGCGCCGGGGCCCTGCTCGGCACCCTGATCACCGGCCAGCTGCGCGACTGGCTGGGCAGCTACAGCGGAGCTTTTCTGCCCATGGCCGTGGTGGCCGGTGTGGGCATCGTGCTGGCCAACCTGCTGCTGCGGCCCGGCCGCCAGTCCTGATGCCCCAGTCCTGATGCCCTAGTCCTGCAGGGAGGGGAAGGTGGTGCGGATGCGCTCGCCCAGCACCTCGGCGGTGCGGGCGCGCAAGCGGGCACCGCTCTCGGCGTCGAGCACCGGATAACTGGTGTCGGTGTTTCCCTCGCCGCGCAGCGGTTTCCAGCTGCTGCGCTCACGCTGCCTGAGCTCCTCCAGGGCTGCGTTGAAGTCGAAGCTCAGCTGGCGGCCATCGGCGCTGGCCTCGGCGATCAGCTGCTCCCGCAGGGGCACCAGATCCCGGGCCTTGAGGGTGTCGGGCAGGCCCAGCACCGGTTGCAGCTCCTCGAGCAGGCGCAGCTCCTCCTCCAGCAGGATCGGCCAGGCCCCCTGCTCGCCCTCGGCCAGCCCCTGCTCCTGGGCGCCGGCGCGCATCCCCTCGAGGTGGAAGGCCAGCCAGCGGTAGTGGGACTTCTCCTGCAGCGTCTTCTTCTGCGACCCCTTGCCCGTGGTGCGCTTGGGCAGCACGGCCTCGGCTTTGCGCAGGAAGGCCCGGTCCTCCGGTTCGAGGTTGATGGCCCCCCAGCGGTGGCGGTAGTCCCAGAGTTCGGCGTAGCGGCGCACGTCCTCCGGGGGCCAGCCCAGAGCCTGGAGTTCCTCGGCTCTGCTGATCTCGTCCTTGACCACCACCGTCACTCGTGAAGCTGGCAGGCAGCGTAGGGGTCAGCCCAGGGCCTGCCCCAGCGCCGCCAGGCCGAAGAGCAGGAACAGCCCGCCGCTGAGCCGGTAGAGCAGCCGCTCGTTCACCCGCTGGCCGATCCAGCGGCCCGATCCCACCGCCAGGGCGGTGACCAGTGCGTGGCCGGCCAGGGCTCCGGCCACCAGGCCGGGGAAGGTGAAGGTGGGGGCCGCCGCCAGCACGATCGTGGCGAACTGGGTGCGGTCGCCCATCTCGGCCACGAACACCAGAGTGAAGGCCTCCCAGGTCACCGGCCAGGGGCGGCTGATCAGCCGTTGCCCTTCGGCCGCATTCACGGCCTGTTCGGCCTCCTCGGCCTCGTCCTGGGCCGCATTCCGCCCCAGCCCCCGGGCATCGAGCAGCAGCTTGACGCCGAATCCCGTGAACAGCAACGCGGCCAGCCAGGGGAGCAGGCGCTCGGGGAGCAGTTCCCGCAGGCCGAACCCCACCCCCAGGGACAGCAGGGTGACCAGGGCCAGGGCGGCGAAGCTGCCCAGGAACACCCAGCGCCGCTGGTGGCGGGCCGCCAGGATCAGGGCCATGAAGAAGGTCTTGTCACCCAGCTCGGCCAGGGTGATGGCCCCGAAGCTGGACCCGAAGGCCGTGAGGGCTGGATCACTCACCGCTGCTGTCCCGTTCCCTCAGCGCACCACCAGCACGGGGGCGCTGCTGCCGAGCAGCACCCGCTGGGTTTCGCTGCCGAGCAGCAGGCCCTCCAGGCCACGGCGGCCATGGGATCCCATCACGATCAGGTCGGCACCGCAGGCGCCGGCCTCCTCGAGGATCGCCTTGTGGGGCAGAGGGTTCATCAGCACCGCCCGCTCGGCCTGCACGCCGGCCGTCTCGGCCACGCTGACGGCCTCCTGCAGGATCGCCTCACCCCGCTTGCCGGCGGCCTCCACCAGGGCCTCGATGGTGCTGGCCTCCACCAGTTCGCCCACCCCCACCAGGCTGATCGGGTAGTTGTTCTGCACGTGCAGGAAGCGCACCCGAGCCTTGAGAGCGGCCGCCAGATCCACGGCCTGTTGCACCGCCCGGGCGGAGATCTCCGAGCCATCGGTGGGCACCAGCAGGAGTTGAACAGTCATCGCGGCTCGATCCACACACCCGGTTTAGTCCAGCCCGTCGCCCTTGACAGCCAGGCTGCGTGGAGGGGACCCGTGCCAGGGGTGCTCAGTGCAGGGGATCGCTGATCACCAGCACCGGCCCTGTGAGCCGACGCAGCAGCCGGCTGGTGCGGTCGCTGGCGGGAATCGGCAGGCCCGCCACCAGCCGCCGCTGGGAGCGCAGGATCACCAGGTCGTGGCTGTGGCTGGCGGCCACGATCGCGCTCTCCACCCCCTGGTGGCTCTGCAGCACCACCTGCAGGGGCACGGAGGTGGCGCTGGGCTGCCATTGCCGCAGCTCCGCCACCAGCGCCTGGCGCTCCACACGGCTGAGCCGCGGATCGTGCAGATGCAGCAGGGTGATCTCGCCCCCCAGGGCCAGCGCCAGGCGCTGGGCCAGCTGGACCTGCTCCATGGCGCCGGCGGTGAGGTCCTTGATCGGCACCAGCAGGCGCCGCAGCTCCTCAGGCGGGCGGGGCAGGTGGGCCACCACCACCGGACAGGGGGCCTGGCGGCAGGTGGCATCGATGAGATCGCCGAACAGCCACCGCCCCAGGGGGCTGGGTGGCGTCAGGCCCATCAGCACCAGGTCGCTCGCCTGCTCCACCGCCACCAGGGCAATGCCGCCGGCCAGGTCCTGATCCACCCGCAGCAGGCTGCGGCAGGGCACCTGCCAGGGTTTGGAGATTGCTTCGGCCTTTCGCAGCAGGCTCCTGGCCTGGGCCATGGCGCTGGCCAGGGCCGGCAGGCTCGGGCCGGCGGCCTCCGCCTGGCGGGGGGAGACCACCGCCAGGGGCAGCAGCTCGCCGGGCTGGTCGGCGTCACCGCCCATCAGCAGATGGGCCAGCTGCAGCAGGGGGGCTTCGGTGTCGGGGTTGGAGACCGGCACCAGCACCCGCAGGGCGCGGCGGGCCAGGGCCCGCGGGCCGCCGCTGGCCGCGGCGTTGAGGCGGGCGGCCTTGGCGCGCCCCAGCCGCGGCATCGCCACGGCGGTGAGGTAGGGCCCCAGGGTGGCGGTGACCACCATCATGGCCAGCACGCTGTTGAGCACGGTTTCATCCAGCAGGCCGGCCCGGTAGCCCACGAAGGTGGCGGCCAGGGTGGCGGCCACCTGGGGGATCGACAGCGACCAGAGGGTGAGCATCTGGGGACCCGTGTAGCCGTAGAACCGGCCCGCCCACCAGGAGGCCAGCCCCTTGGCACCCACCAGTCCGGTGATCAGCAGCAGGGCGAACGGCGAACTGGTGAGGGTGCTGGCGAAGGCGGGCAGATTCAGCAGCAGGCCGAGGCTGATGAAGAAGATCGGGATGAACAGGGCCGCCCCCACGAAGATCACCTGCTCCTTGACACGCCCCTCGGGCAGCACGCCGTTCACCGCCAGACCCGCCAGAAAGGCGCCGACGATCTTCTCCACCCCGGCCAGCTCGGCCCCGAGGGAGGCCAGGAACAGGGCCATCAGCACCGCCACGAACAGCTGGGTGTCGTTGTTGACACTGCGCCGCACCAGCGGGCGCCCGATGCGACGGATCAGCAGCAGCACCAGGGCCCCGAACAGGGCCACCCGCAGGGGCAGGCCCACCAGGTCGAGCGCCGAGGACTCGCCCCGATGCAGCCCCATGCACAGGGCCAGCAGCACCAGAGCCGCCAGGTCGGTGAAGATCGTGCCGCCGATGGCCACCACCACCGATTCCTCGCGCACTTCCCCGTAGCTGCGCACGATCGGGTAACCGAGCGGGGTGTGGGACGAGAGGATCGAGCCCAGGAGCACGCTGGCCAGCAGCGAGTACCCGAATCCCAGTCCCAGCAGCAGACCGGTGAGCAGGGGCAGCACGAAGGTGAGCAGCCCGAAGCGGAAGGAGCGCTGGCGGATGCGGGCGAATTCGGCCAGATCGATCTCCAGACCGGCGATGAACAGCAGGTACACCACGCCCAGGTCGGAGAACAGGCGCACCACCTCGCCCTCGGCCCTGAGCCAGCCGAGCCCATGGGGACCGATCAGCACCCCCGCCACCAGCAGGCCCACCAGATCGGGCAGCCCGACCCGCCGGATCAGCGGCGGCACGACCACACTCAGCCCCAGCAGCAGGGCGAACACCGCCAGGGGGTTGGTGGTGAGGAAGGCGGTCACGCGCTGCGGGTGGTCAGGTCGGCCCAGCTTGGCCGGGTCAGCGCAGGCCGGTCCAGCCGGCCAGGTGGGAGGCCGCCGTGGAGCGTGCCAGGGCCCGCGCCGAGGGCAGGGCCGGTTCCAGCCGGGCGGAACTGAACGGCGGCAGGGGCCGCCGCCGCAGCCAGGCGCCCCAGCGGAACTCATGGAAGGGGATCAGTGGTTCCGGCTGCACCACCCCCTCGCGCTTGAGCTTCCACACCAGGCTGCGGTAGGGGTCGTCCTGCAGGCCGAGCAGATCGGCGGGCAGCACCCGCGGGTGGAGGGGGCCGAGGCCGCGGCCGTCGTAGAGGTAGAGCCAGCCACGGCGCTTCAGGTCGGCCAGGACGGCGCTGTGGTCGTCGGTGTCGAGCTGAAGCGCGATGTAGCCGAAGGCGGTGGCCTGGGGCACCAGCTCCATCAGGGCCCGCAGCCGGTGATGGCGGTCGACCATCCACAGGGCCCCGTCGCCACTGCGCACCAGGGGTACGGGTTTGCTGCCCAGGTAGTCGCGCCGTTCGCGGCTGTTCTCAATGCGGAAGTCGGCCTGGCGGCTGCGCACTTCCGCCAGGCCCACGCAGAGCTGGGTGGGTTGCAGCTGGGCGATCGGCACCTCCAGCAGGGGCTGGCCTTCCGGTGGCGATGGCAGGGGCTGGAAGGGGGGGAGGCGTAGGGCCATGGATCCATCCTCGCCTGGGTCTCCCATCCCGTCTTGTGGCACCTGAGACGCTGCCGATCTGGCGCTGATCAGGTTTGCTGATCGCTGGGCCGTTTCCCCATGTCGCGGCTGTTTTCCCCGGATTCACGGCTGGTTTTCCACAGGCTGGCGTCGCGCCGCGACGCTGTCGCCGTGCTGGCTGGGGAAAGCCCAAAGCTGGCCCTCGCAGCCTTGACAGCCCCTCTGCTCGCCTTTGGCGGCCATGGGGCCGCTGCCGGCACTCTCCTGAATCCCTGTGGCGACGGGCAGTCTCAGCAATGCCAGGGATGATTCCGCCGGCGGCGGCCCGCTTTGACGCCGCCCCCCAGCCTGTGGCGTAGTGGGGTGGAACTACCCAGCAGTACGGAGTGCCCATGCCCCAGGATGCGCCCATGCCCCAGGACCCCGGCGATGCCGCCATCAGCCTCGAGGCCGAGGTGCCGGAGGTGCTGTTCGACGGCATGCGTCAGTTCATCGAGCAGCATCCGCAGTGGGATCAATACCGCCTGATCACCTCGGCCCTGGCCGGCTTCCTGTTTCAGCACGGCAGCAAGGACGCCTGCGTGCAGCAGCACTACCTCAACGGCCTCTTCCTGCGTTGAGCACAAAAAAAAAGCGGGGGAGCCATCCCCCGCTCGTGTTCTCCCTTGCCCGACCCGGTTAAAGGTCGCCTCTCGATTGTGCGCAGGGCCTCCGGGCACGGTTGTGGCCATCGACACCGGATCGCCGCCGGCGTCAGGGAGCGCTGACGCCATCGCCACGTCGCAGCCGCTCGGCCGCCGCCGCGCAGGCCCTCCAGCTGATCGCCATCGAGGTGAGCGTGGGGCTCTGCCAGCCGGCGCTGGGCCAGCAGGCCCCATCCACCACCAGCAGGTTGGGGGCCTGCCAGCACTGATTCCAGGGGGTCACCACCCCCTGCTCGGCCCTGGCCGCCATCCGTGCCCCGCCCAGTTCGTGGATGTAGTAGCCCGGTGGCGGCGCTGCGGAGCTCACGGCGTGGCTGGAGCGGATCCAGGGCTCCAGCAGGGGCAGCACGAACAGGTCTTCGATCGGCCGGATCGTGCCCCCGGCCGCCGCCACCACCGCCGCCATGCGCGCCTGCATGTGCCGCACCATGGCGTGCTCGTTCTCGCCCCAGGCCATGGCGATGTGGGGAACGGGGAGGCCCCAGGCATCCAGCCGGCCATGGTCGAGGGTCACCCGGTTGTCGGGATGGGGCAGCACCTCGCCATGGCCGATCAGGAAGCCACAGGCCTCGCCGGCGCGGCGCCGCAGGGGCCGGGGGGGATCGAAGCGCTGCGCCGCCGTCCACAGGCCGTAGCCGCGGTGGAAGCCCTCCGCGCTGGCCTCCTCCAGGTTGACCGTGTTGGGGATGAAGCAGCCACCGGCACCTGAGAGCTCAGTGGGGCCTGCCGGGGTGGGCACATCCGGCAGCGAGAAGAAGCGGCTGGTGGAGACGTGATCCATCAGGTGGCGCCCCAGGGATCCCGATGGATCCAGCAGGCCCCCGCGGCGCTCGTCCTCGGCGGAGTGCAGCAGGATGCGCAAGGTCTCGATCGTGGAGGCGCAGAGCACCACCAGGGGGGCCTCCAGCAGCTCCCGCGCCCCGCTGCGGCCATCCACCACCTCCACCCCGCGCACCCGGCGCTGATCGGGGTGGAGCAGCACGTGACTCACCACCACCTCACTGCGCAGGCGGGTGCGGCCCGTGGCCAGGGCCCGGGCCAGGGAGCTGCCGGGGCTGGCCGAGCGCGGCCACTGCCGCCCGTGGGGGCCCGGCCGGCCGTTGTGCAGGCGCACGCCGCGGGCGTGGATGAAGGGCAGGCCCAGCTCCGCGCGCACCGCCTCAGCCAGATGCTGCTCCCCGGGGGTGAAGGGCAGGGGCGGGGCGTAGCGGCCATCGGGCAGCTGGGGCAGGCCATCGGCCTGGCCGTGGGCCCCCAGCAGCGGCTCCAGCCGGTCGTAGAAGGGGGCCAGATCGGCGTGGGCGATCGGCCAGCTGGGGCTGCGGCCGTCGCGCTCGCCGGCCTTGAACTCGTAGTCGCTCAGCCGCAGGGTGATGCCGCCCCAGGTGAGGCTGCGGCCGCCCACCTGGCGGCCCCGGGTCCATAGGAAGGGTTGGTCCGCCGGCGTGCTGTAGGGGTTGCGCCGCTCATCGACGAACAACTCGGGGTTCTGCTTCCAGAAGCCGGGATGGTGGCGCTGCAGGCGCTGCTTGCCGCTGGCCAGGTTGGCGAGGCGGCGCAGGCTGTTCAGCGGTTCGCTGCCGTAGGCCTGGGCCGGCTGCAGGCGGGGGCCGGCCTCCAGCACCAGCACCTGCAGCCCCGCCTTGGCCAGCGCCATGGCCGCCACGCCGCCGGTGGCGCCGGAGCCCACCACGATGGCGTCGGGGGCCGGGCCCGGGCTGGCGGTGGACTCTGGGGCCACGGCTGACGTTCGCTCAGCCGTTGAGGCTGGCATCCAGGCGGATCAGGCTGTGCAGCAGCACATTCACGCCCTGCTCGCACTGCTGCGGGGAGGTGAACTCAGCGGCGGAGTGCGACACGCCATCGCGGCTGGGCACGAAGATCATGCCCATGGCCGTGAGCCGCCCCAGTTCCTGGGCGTCGTGGCTGGCGCGGCTGGGCAGGTGGGTGTAGCTCAGGCCCAGTTCGGCGCAGGCCTCACTGATCACCTCCTGCACCATCGGATCAGCGGGGCTGGGATCCACCACGAACTGGGGCGTGATGGCGATGCGGGTGCGCCGGGCCACGGCGATCGTCTCGATGCGCCGCTCCAGCTGGGCCTTCATGTGGTTGATCACGTCGTGGGAGAGATCGCGCATGTCGAGCGTGAACTCCACCTGGCCGGGCACGATGTTGGCGGCGTTGGGCCACACCGTGAGCTTGCCCACCGTGGCCACCGGATCGCCGGGGTAGTGCAGGGCCATGTCCTCGATGGCCAGGATGATCTGGGCGGCGGTGGTGAGGGCGTCGCGGCGCATCTCCATGGGTGTGGTGCCGGCGTGGTTGGCCTGGCCGCTGACGCGGATGGTGTAGCGCTGCTGGCCCACCACCCCCTCCACCACGCCGATCTGCTTGCCCACGGCCTCCAGCACGCCCCCCTGCTCCACGTGCAGCTCCAGGAAGGCGGCGATCTCCTGGCGGCTCCGCCGGGCAGCGGGGCGCTGCTCCCAGTCGCCACCGATGCGGGCCAGTCCCTCCTGGATCGGCACCCCCAGAGCCGTGGTGTAACAGGCGGGGTCGTCATCGGCGTGCCCCACCATCGACTTGCAGCCCACCATGGTGCTCTCCTCGTCGGCGAAGGCGATCACCTCGATCGGGTGCTGCAGGCGAACCTGGTTTTCGGCCAGCACCCGCACCACTTCGATGCCGCCGAGCACCCCCAGGGCCCCGTCGTAGAGGCCTCCCTCCGGCACGGTGTCGATATGGGAGCCGGTGGCGATCACCGGAGCCCCGGGGCGCAGGCCGTCATAGCGGCCGATCAGGTTGCCGGCGGCGTCGATGCGCACGGCCATGCCCGCCTCCTCCATCCAGCGCCCCACCAGGGCCCGGGCGGTCTGGTCCTCCTCACTGAAGGCCAGCCGGCGCACGGCGCCGGAGGGCAGGCGGCCGATCTGCCCCAGCTCCTCGAGGCTGCGGGCCAGGCGGGCCCCGTCGGCGGCCAGATCGGTGGGGATGGCGGTGAGGAGCTGGCTCATGGGCGGGGCAGCGGCTGGCGGTGGCGCGGGCTGGTGGTTGGCTGGGGGGCGGTGGCCGGGGTCGGCTGGCCGGGCGGTGATCCGCCCATCACAACTGGGCGGTGATCCGTCCATCCCCGCAATGGTGTGCTCGGTGACAACGCGGTGCCCTGCACTGCACAATCATCAGCCCCATTCACTCTGATCGGCGGCACACTCCGCTGCGCGCACCGGGATGACCTTCTCGATCGTGGCCTGGGATGCGCTCACCGGCATGACCGGTGTCGGGGTGGCCACCAAGCATCTGGCCGTGGGCTCGCTGGTGCCCCATGCCCGCCCCGGGGTGGGGGCCGTGGCCACCCAGGCCAACACCAATCCCTACTTCGGGCCCTGGGGTCTCGACCGCCTCGAGCAACTGCAGCGGGAGAGTGGGGGCGAGCAGGGGGCTGAGCAGGTGCTGGCCTCGCTCCTGCGGGACGATCCGGGCCGCGACGGCCGCCAGGTGATGCTGGTGGATGCCCAGGGCCGCAGCGCCGCCTGGACCGGCCCCGACTGCGCCGGCATCGCCGCCCACCGCTGCTATCCCGGTTTTGCAGTGGCCGGCAATTTCCTGGCTTCTGATCTGGTGCTGCTGGCGATGGCCGAGGCCTACATGGCCGCCGAGCGCCAGGGCCTCGTGCTTGAGGAGCGCCTGCTGCTGGCCCTGGAGGCGGGTGAGGCCCACGGCGGCGACCATCGCGGCCGTCAGTCCGCCGCCCTGCTGGTGATGCATCAGGAGAGCTACCCCCACTGCGATTTCCGGGTGGACCACCACCCCGAACCCCTGGCAGCCCTGCGCGAGATCCTGGCCGAAACCAGCCGCGACTACTACACCGGCTTCCGCTCCGGCCTGCCCACCACCCTCGGTCTGGCCCAGCCGGCCTCTGCTCAGTCCACCCCTCAGCCCGCCCCTCAGTCAGCAGACGACATGCCGATGCGGGCGTAGGCCGGCTCGGCCTGCTCCTCCTGGTGCAGGCGCCAGCCCAGGCGATCGGCCATCGCCTTGGCCTGGGCCGGAAGGTCGGCGGCCACGAACAATCTGTGCATGATCTGCACGCAGATCAGGTGGTTGATCACCGCGTCCAGCTGCACCCGCTGGGCGGCGCTGGTGTCGGGATGGTCGTGGCGCTCGAACAGGGCAGGCACCCCGGCGGGATCGAGCAGTCCCGCCGCCGCGATCGCCTCGGGGTTGAGGTACCGGTCGGCCAGGGTCTGCATCGCCGCCCGCTTCTGGGCGTCGGCATGGGCCGGTGGTGCCATGAAGGCGAATTTCTCCCGTTTGTAGAGCACCTCCGGCAGCAGGCCGCGCATGGCTTCGCGCAGCACGTATTTCTCGGTTTTGCCCTTGATGCGCAGCTCCGGTGGCACCTGCACGGCCACCGCCGCCAGGTGGTGGTCGAGGAAGGCCGGACGGGCCTCCATGGCGTGGGCCATGTCGACGCGGTCGCCGCCCCAGGTGAGGATCTGGCCCTCGAGCATCGTCTTGATCCACACGTACTGGGCGCGGTCGAGGGCGTGGCGGCCCTCCAGTTGTTCGGGATCCAGGCCGGCGGCGATGGCGGCGCCGGGGTCGTAGCCGGCGCAGGCCTGGCGGTGCTCGGGGGCCAGAAGCGCCGGCACCAACGGCGCGCAGGCCAGCCAGGGCTGCAGGCAGCTGGGGGTGAAGCCCACCACCTGCTCCAGGGCCGCATCATGCACCTGCTCCTCGGCCAGCATCGCCCCCTGCACCAGGGCGTTGGCCTCCTGCAGCAGCTGCTCCCACTGCTGGCGCTCCGCCGCCGGCAGATCGTCGAGGCCGTGCAGGAACATGTCGCGGCGGAAGGCCGGGTAGCCCCCGAACAGCTCGTCGGAGCCCTCACCGGTCATCACCACCTTGTAGTGGGAGCGGTTCACCTCCCGGCTCATCAGGAACTTGGCCACCGCCAGGGTGTTGTAGATGCTGCGCTCGGCGTGCCAGATGGTGTCCTCCAGGTGGCCGTAGAGCTCGTTGCCCGAGAGACGCATCACCAGTTGCTCGGCGCCGGTGGCCTCGGCCATCTCGGTGGCGATCGGGGTCTCGTCGTAGCGGGCGTCGTCGAAGCCGATCGTGAAGGCCCGCACCGGGTTCTGGCTCACCGCTGCCGCCAGGCCGAGGATTGAACAGGAATCGATGCCGCCGGAGAGGTAGCAGCCCACCGGCACATCGGCCACCATGCGCACCTCCACCGCCTGCAGCAGGGCGGCCCGCACCGCCTCGATGTGGTCGCTTTCGCTGAGGCTGCCGTCCCGCTCCCCCTGGCGGGGGAAGTTCACGTCCCAGTAGGGCCGGTCGCTGATCTCGAACCTGCCGCCCTGGCGGCGCACCGTGAGCACATGCCCGGGCTTGAGCTGGTGCACCCCCTCGAAGGCTGTGCTGCCCGGCACCACCGTCTGCATCAGCTGGTGGAACAGGCCCTCGGAACTGAACCGTCGTGTCACGCCGGGATGGGCGAACAGCACCTTGAGCTCCGAGCCGAACACCAGCCCCTCGTCGGTGAGGGTCCAGTACTGGGGTTTGACGCCGAAGCGGTCGCGCACCAGCAGCAGCTCGTCGCGGGCCCGGTCGAACAGGGCGAAGGCGAACTCACCCCGCAGCAGGGGCAGGGTGTCCTCCAGGCCCCGCTGCTGGTAGAGGCGCAGCAGGATCTCCGAATCGCTCTTGCTGGTGAAGCGCACGCCGCGGGCGCTGAGGTCGGCGCGGATGCGCTGGAAGTCGTAGAACTCGCCGTTGTGGGCCATCAGCACCTGCCCGTCCTCGGACACGAACGGCTGGCGGGCGCGGTTGGCATCCAGGTCGATGATCGACAGGCGGGCATGGCAGAAGCCCACCCCCTGGCCCGGCAGGCTGCGCACCCCGAAGCCGTCGGGGCCGCGATGCACCTGGATCGCCGCCATGTTCACGAGCAGCTGCTCGTCGATCGGCTGATCGCTGTGGCGCTGGAAGATGCCGCCGATGCCGCACATAGGCCTGGAGTCCTGTTGGGTTTGCTGCGAAGTCGTGGGGTCCTGGCCAGTCTGCTGCTGGTCAGATGATGTCCATCACCTGGTCGATGCGCTCCACCATGCAGGTGAGCAGGGCCATGCGGATGAACACGGCACCCCGGGCCTGGGAGAAATACCAGTTGTGGGCCGTCTCATCCAGGCAGGTGCCGAGTTCGGGGCCGCGGGCCAGGGGATGGAGCACGATCGCGTCCTCGCGGTAGGGCAGATCGGCCGTGAGCCGGAAGCTGCGGCCGTGCACCTCGTAGCTGTCGCCCACCCAGGCGATGGCGTTGATGTAGATCACATCGAGATCAGGCACGGCGGCGTGCAGGTCGTCGCTGGTGCTCACCCGCAGTCCGGCCGCCTCCAGCTCCTCCCGCTGGCCGGGGTCGAAGTAGCCGTCGTTCGGATCGCTGCCGGGATCGTGGAAGAGCACCAGCTCCTTCACCATGGTGGGGAAGCGCGCCAGGATGCGCAGCAGCGAGCGCACCGTGCGCATGCGGCTTGGGATCCCCACCACACCGATGCGGATGCGCTGCTCGGGGGGCACCTCCCGCTCCACCAGCTGGGGCCGCCACTTGAAGATCGTGTAGAGATCCGCCATCGCCTGGGTGGGATGCTCGTCGATCCCGTTGCCGGCGTTGATGATCGGGATCCGCAGCGACTGGGTCATCTCGACGATGGCCTCGGCGCGGGTGTCGCGCAGCACCACGCAGTCGCCGTAGTTGTTGAACATCTCGGCCACGTCGCGCAGGGTTTCCCCCTTGGCGATGCCGGTGGTGCTGCGGTCGGTGATCGTGATCGTGTCGCCCCCCAGGCGGTGCCAGGCGCTGTCGAAGGACAGGCGCGTGCGGGTGCTGGGCTCGTAGAAGGCGTTGATCAGGATCTTGCCCCGCAAGGGGCTGTTGTGGCGCGTGTAGCGCTTGGGGTTGCTCTCGAACTTGGCCGCCAGGCGGAACAGCTGCAGCAGGGTCACGGCGCTGTACTGGCTGGTGGAGAGCACGTGCTGTTCGGTGAGCTCCCGCAGGGCGTCGCTGTCCTCGCGGATGGCGCGCAGCAGGGCCTGGGGGTGGGCATTGCCGTAGACATCCGGCCCCAGGCGGGTGAAGCGGATGGTGGGCTGAGCGGTCTGCGGGCTGAACGGCATGGGCAGGGGTGGGGCCTCTGGCGGCGGCTGGCGGCGGCTCGTGGTGGGCGGCTCCGGGGGTGGGTGCCGGCCGCCACACCCCTGTGTAGGTGCCAGCCTTCAGGCTGCCGGGAAGATCTTGCGTTTGTTCACCGATTTGAGCGCCAGTTCCTGCTGAATGTGTAGCGATTGCCACTGCAAGGTGGCCAGCGACTGGTGGTGCAGCCTCACCACAGCTGCCCCTGTCGCCATTCCTTGAGCCAGATCAGCACGATCACCAGGGTGGCCACCGTCAGCCCGATGACGCTGCCCACAACAACCAGTCGGAACAGGTTGGCGGGCAGCAGCCACTGGGTTTCCGGCGCTGGGGCTGTGGCCAGGGCTGTGGCTGTGGCGATGGTTGGGCAGGTGATCAGCAGGGGCATGGCTCGGGTGCGCAGGGGAGAGCAGGGATCAGCGGCCGGCCAGCTGGCGCCAGTCGAAGCGTTCCGGGTTCCAGTGGCTGCCAAGCCCCATCACCGCCGCCGATACCGCCGCTGACACCAGCGCGGCGCAGTAGGGCGCCACCAGCACGTAGGCCAGCAGGCCGGTGATCGAGCCCACCACCATGGCGGCGGTGGCGGCCTGGCGGTTGGCCTGGGGCCAGTAGAGCCCCATGGCGATCGGCCAGATGGTGGAGGCCACCAGGGCGCCGGTGAACAGGAGCAGCTGGTACATCGACGTGATGTACTGCCAGGACAGCAGCATCGTGAGCAGCCCCAGCCCCACCACCACCAGCCGTGCCGCCTGGCGGATCTGGGCATCGCTGATGCCGGGCCGCAGCCAGTGGGCCACCACGTCCTCGGCGATCAGGTCGGCGCTGGCGGCCAGCAGCGAATCGAGGGTGGAGGTGAGCGAGGCGAAGATGATGATGAACACCACCACCGCGCCGCCACTGCCCAGCAGCTCGGCGGTGATCAGCGGAAACACCATGTTCACCTGGGGCACGTCCAGGTTGGTGGCCAGGGCCATCAGGGCGATGGCGCCCGTCACGATCGGCACCGTCGTCCAGGCCAGGCCGCCCAGAATGAAGGAGCGGAACACCACCGAGGGCCGGCTGGCGAACACCCGGCTCCACCAGATGTTGTTGTGGAACACCTCCCCCATGCTGAACAGGCCGGTGTTCCAGGCGAACAGCAGCCCGGCCGGCAGCAGCATGTTGAGCCGCGACGGGTGCTCGGCCTCCAGGGCCACGTAGACCTCCTCCACGCTGATGCGGCTGTAGCCCAGCACCGCCACCAGCACCAGCAGGGCCATGATCAGCAATGACTGGATGAAGTCGGTGCCCACAACGCCGCGCATGCCGCCGAACAGGGTGTAGGTGGTGGACACGCCGATCACGCAGACCATCCCCAGCCGGTAGTCGAAGCCGGAGAGGGCCTGCAGCAGCAGGCCTGCTCCCATCCCCTGGGTGATCAGGAAGCCGAGGGTGTAGGCCATGGTGATCAGCAGGAACACCGCCCAGCACACCCGGCCGTAACGCAGGCGAACGAAGTCGCCGCTGGTGCGGGCCGTGGGCATCAGCCGCTTGATGCGGATCGCCAGCGGTGCGAACAGAAACAGTCCGAGGCCCGCCAGGGCGTAGCCGAGCATGCCCCACAGGCCCAGGGTGTAGCCCACCTCCGGGGCCGCCAGGGTGGTGTTGCCGGTGACCCAGCTGGCCATCAGGGTGGCGGTGCTCAGGGCCAGGCCGATGTTGCGGCCGGCCAGCAGGTAGTCGTCGGCATCGCCCTTGCCGCGCTTGCCCCACCACACCCCCAGGGCGATCCAGAGCACCGAGAAGGCCACCAGCAGGAACCAGGCGATGCCGGCATCGAGCAGCGGTGCCTCAGTCATGGCTGGCGGCCCGGCTGGGGTCGTCGTAGGGATCGCGGCCGTGCCAGCGGGCATGGCCCCGGGCGATCATGATCACGGTGGTCAGGGTGACCACGGCGCCGATCGCGAAGATCAGCAGGGCCTGTTGCAGCTCGGTCATGCACCACTCGGTCTGCACGACCCTTAGCAGGGCACCCTGGCCTGGTTTGTCAATGGCCCATGAATTGCAGCAAACCGCTGGCTGCAAACAACGGCCATGAAAAAACCCGGCAGTGTGACTGCCGGGGCCTTTGGAATTGGTGGCGGGGGCGAGATTTGAACTCGCGACCTTCGGGTTATGAGCCCGACGAGCTACCAGGCTGCTCTACCCCGCGCCGGTGGAAGGATCATACCAGCGCGGTGTCCCCCGCTACCGATGGACCAGCCCCAGCGGCGCAGTGCCAGTCGCCCAGCCCCAGCCGCTCAGTCGAAGCGCAGCTCGCCAAGCACCTCCAGGCGCAGGTGGGGGGCCGGGTGGAGGAAGCGCTGGCGCAGCTCCTCGAGGGTCATGGGGGTGAGCCAGTCGAGCTGCTCGAGCAGCTGCAGGGCCACCGCATGCTTGGCCCGGGCGGAGCCGTCCTCCACCTTGATCGCCAGACCCAGTCCTTCGCCCACCCGGCTGATGCACTGGATGCCCTCGGCGCCGCCCTTGCTGATCACCTGGCCGTGGCCGCGGCGCATCAGCTCGGTGTCGAAGCGTCCCTCGCCCGCCACCAGGTGGGGATGGGCGAGCATGGCCCGGCTCAGCCGTTCCAGGTGGGGCTGCTCGCCAGCGCCCAGGTGGGCGAACAGCAGGGCCATCTGGGCCAGGCGCAGGCGCAGGGTGGGCACGCCGCAATCGTCGCGCGCCGTCACCAGCTCCGCCGCCGGCAGAGCCAGCAGTTCGGCCACCCGCTTGAGCACCTCCTGCTGCAGGGGGTGGTCGGCGTGCATGTAGCTCTCGGTGCTCCAGCCCAGCCGGCGGCAGGTGGCCAGGAAGGCCGCGTGCTTGCCCGAACAGTTGTGCTCCAGCGGGCTCGTGCGGCCCTCGGGCACCGGACACTGCAGCTGGTCGGCCTCCAGGTCAGCGCTCCAGAGCAGCCTGAAGGCCTCGCGGGCGTGTTCCGGCGTGCCGGCATGGGAGGCGCAGGCGATCGCCAGGCCGCGGTCGCCCACCTGGCCCTGGTCGGCGCTGCCGCTGGCCACGAACACTGAGGCCTGGAAGGGCTTGAGGGCTGAGCGCACGAAGGTGAGCCGCTGCGGATCGCCGGCCCGCATCAACACCCGGCCGCGGGCGTCACTGACCGCTGCATGCACCCGGTGGTGCGACTCGGCGATGCCCTCGCGCAGCAGCCGCACCTCCAGGGGTGGAATGTCGGTGCGGGTGGCGGCACCGAAGCTGGAGGAGAGGCTCATGGGCAGGGCCGGGGGCCGGAGTTCATTGAGCCTGCCAGAGCCCCGCCGTCAGCAGGACGGCGCTGCCCAGCAGCATCAGGGCCATGCAGCCGCCCACCGCCTGGCGCAGGCGGTTGAGCACAGGCCGCACCTGGTGGCGGGCCACCAGCAGATCCTGCTGGCGCCAGCTCAGGGGCTTTTCCCACACCTGGCCGTCGTACCAGCCCGATTCCTCGTATTCCACCCGCTCGCTGATCAGGCGTTGGTGGATGCTGCGCCAGCCCAGCCACTGGCGGGTGAGCAGCAGGGTGGGCAGCACGATGGCCGCCACCGCTCCGGACAGCAGCAGCTGCAGGGTGTGGTGGCGCAGCACCCAGCTGCCGCTGCTCACCAGCACCGTGACCGGCAGGACCAGCAGCCAGCTCAGAGCCAGCGGCCGCAGCAGGCCGGGCAGGTCGTGGCGGGGCCAGGCAAAGAACCAGGAGTCGCGCAGCTCCTGGTATTGCTGCAGCGGGCGCTGGGCCGCAGGCACCGGACAGGGAGCAGCCGAAGCGCCAGGAAAATCGCCGGTGGCGCCGAGGGCGTCGCCCATGGCTCAGCTGTTGGTGGCCTGGGCGGAGCCTAGGTAGCGCACCTGCTGGCCGTGGCCCCAGAACGACTCCAGGTCGTAGTACTCGCGCTCCTTGGGCATCAGCACGTGCACGATCAGCTCGCCGTAGTCGAGCAGCACCCAGCGGCCTTCAGCCTGACCCTCGCGCCGCAGGGGCAGGCGGCCCGTCTCGGCCTCCAGGCGGTCTTCCACCGAACGGGCGATGGCCCGCACCTGCACATCGGAGAGGCCGCTGCAGATCAAAAACCAGTCGGCCAGGGTGCTCACCTCATCCACCCGGATCAGGCGGATGTCCACGGCCTTGCGGTCGTCACAGGCCTCGGCCGCCAGGCGCGCCAACGCTTCGCTGGCCGGATCGCCCGGGGTGGTGGGAGTGGGCTGGCTTGCTGCGCTCTCGTCAGCCATACACGTTCTCGCTGGTGACCGACTCGCGTGAACCCTGCTGCTGGGCCATTTCGGCCCGGGCCCGGCTGGCGCTCTTGCGCAGGGCTTCGAGGCGGTCGTCGTAGAAGCTGCGTTTCTTCTTCTTGCGGGTCTGCTCAGCCAGCTCCTTGAGGGCGCCCCCCAGGCTCTTGTAGGCGTTGGGCAGGGTGTAGCCGAAACGGCAGGCCAGGTCGATCGCCCGCTCGTCGGCGGCGATGGCATCGGCCAGGCGCTTCTCGGAGTTGTTCTTGAGGTAGAGGCGGTAGCCGGCGAATCCCGACAGCCCCAGGGCCATCAGCAGCAGCAGCCCGTCCTGCACCCAGAGTTCGCCGATGGCACCGCCCAGGCCGATGGCCAAGGCGGCCATCTCCCAGCCGTCGCGCGGCACGGCGTCGTTCTGGATGCGGCCCACCTCATGCCAGAACAGCAGGTTGCGGTGGTCGAGCGCCAGGCCGTCCCAGGTCTCGAGATCCACCTGGATCTCGATCTCGTCGCGTCCGATCTCTTCGATCGCAATCAGGGGCGGATCGATCGAGGCCGCGGCTTCCACGAACACCCAGCTCTGCATTTCCGGCGGCAGCAGCCCCTTGAGGCGCTGGAGTTCGCTCATGGACGCGGAGGTCACAACGGGTACCACGTTAGCGACAGGGAGTTGGCGACAGGGATCAGGGGGCCTGAGTGGATCGCCACCATCAGCGGCGGGGGATCGTGCAAGGCTGACCCGGTTTGGCCCATTGCACCCATGCCCCGCCGCACGGACCTGCGTCGCATCCTGCTGCTGGGCTCGGGCCCGATCGTGATCGGGCAGGCCTGCGAGTTCGACTACTCCGGCACTCAGGCCTGCAAGGCCCTGCGGGCCGAGGGGTTCGAGGTGGTGCTGGTGAACAGCAATCCGGCCTCGATCATGACCGATCCGGACATGGCGGACCGCACCTACATCGAACCGCTCACCCCCGAGGTGGTGACGCGGGTGATCGAGATCGAGAAACCCGATGCCCTGCTGCCCACCATGGGCGGCCAGACGGCCCTCAACCTGGCGGTGACCCTGGCCGAGAACGGCACGCTCGCCAAGCATGGGGTGGAGCTGATCGGCGCCAACCTGGCGGCGATCCAGAAGGCGGAAGACCGGCTGCTGTTCAAGCAGGCGATGGCGCGCATCGGCGTGGCCGTGTGTCCGTCGGGCATCGCCAACACCATGGCCGAGGCGGAGAGGGTGGGCGAGGCGATCGGCAGCTACCCGCGCATCATCCGGCCCGCCTTCACCCTGGGCGGCAGCGGTGGCGGCATCGCCTACAACCCGGAGGAATTCGAGGCGATCTGCAAGAGCGGCCTGGAGGCCAGCCCGGTGAGCCAGATCCTGATCGAGCAGTCGCTGCTGGGCTGGAAGGAATTCGAGCTGGAGGTGATGCGCGACAGCGCCGACAACGTGGTGATCGTGTGCTCGATCGAGAACCTCGACCCGATGGGGGTGCACACCGGTGACTCGATCACCGTGGCGCCTGCCCAGACCCTCACCGATCGGGAGTACCAGCGCCTGCGCGATCAGGCGATCGCCATCATCCGCGAGATCGGCGTGGACACCGGCGGCAGCAACATCCAGTTCGCGATCAACCCCGCCAACGGCGATGTGATCGTGATCGAGATGAACCCCCGGGTGAGCCGCAGCTCGGCGCTCGCCTCCAAGGCCACCGGTTTCCCGATCGCCAAGATCGCCGCCCGCCTGGCGGTGGGCTACACGCTCGATGAGATTGTCAACGACATCACCGGCGCCACGCCGGCCTGCTTCGAGCCCACGATCGACTACGTGGTCACGAAGATCCCGCGCTTCGCCTTCGAGAAGTTCAAGGGCAGCCCGCCCCTGCTCACCACCTCAATGAAATCGGTGGGCGAGGCGATGGCCATCGGCCGCTGCTTCGAGGAGTCGTTTCAGAAGGCGATGCGCTCGCTGGAAACGGGCCACGCCGGCTGGGGGTGCGACCGCCCCGATGGCGCCATCCCCGCAGGCGAGCTCGACCGGGCCCTGCGCACCGCCACGCCGGAGCGCATCTTCGCCGTGCGTGAGGCCATGGTGGCTGGCCGCTCCGACGCTGAGATCCATGACCTGAGCGCCATCGATCCCTGGTTCCTGGCCAAGCTGCGGCGCATCTTCGATACCGAGCAACGGCTGCTGCGCGGCCGCACCCTGGCCGACCTCGATGCCGACGCCCTGCTGGCCCTCAAGCAGCTGGGCTTCTCCGATCGCCAGATCGCCTGGGCCACCGGCAGCGATGAACTGAGCGTGCGCCGCCACCGCCAGGGGCTGGGGGTGCGGGCGGTGTTCAAGACGGTGGACACCTGCGCCGCCGAGTTCGCCTCCCAGACGCCCTACCACTACTCCACCTACGAGCGGCCGCTGGAGTGGCTCAACGCCGCCGGGGAGCTGGAGCTGGTGCCCCCCGAAGACGAGGTGCAGCCCGAGAGCCGGCGCAAGGTGATGATCCTGGGCGGCGGGCCCAACCGCATCGGCCAGGGCATCGAGTTCGACTACTGCTGCTGTCACGCCTCCTTTTCCCTGCGCGACGCCGGCTTCGCCACGGTGATGGTGAACAGCAACCCGGAGACGGTGTCGACCGACTACGACACCAGCGACCGCCTCTACTTCGAGCCGCTCACCCTGGAAGACGTGCTCAACGTGATCGAGGCCGAAAAGCCCGAGGGGGTGATCGTGCAGTTCGGCGGCCAGACCCCGCTGAAGCTGGCGATTCCCCTGCTGCGCTGGCTGGCGTCCCCCGAGGGCCTGGCCACCGGCACGCGCATCTGGGGCACCTCCCCCGAGTCGATCGACACCGCCGAGGATCGGGAGCAGTTCGAGGCGATCCTGCGGCGGCTGGAGATCCGCCAGCCCCGCAACGGTCTGGCCCGCAGCGAGGCCGAGGCCCGGGCGGTGGCCGAGCGGGTGGGCTACCCCGTGGTGGTGCGGCCCAGCTACGTGCTCGGCGGCCGGGCCATGGAGGTGGTGTACGGCGAGACCGAGCTCAACCGCTACATGGCCGAGGCGGTGACCGTGGAGCCCGACCACCCGGTGCTGATCGATCAGTACCTGGAGAACGCCACGGAGGTGGACGTGGACGCCCTGGCCGATGCCAGCGGTGCGGTGGTGATCGGCGGTCTGATGGAGCACATCGAGCCGGCCGGCATCCACTCGGGGGATTCGGCCTGCTGTCTGCCCAGCGTCAGCCTGGGGGAGGCGGCTTTGGCCACGATCCGCCAGTGGAGCAAGGACCTGGCCCTGGCCCTGGAGGTGCGCGGCCTGATCAACCTGCAGTTCGCCGTGCAGCGGGGTGCCGACGGCGAGGAGCGGGTGTTCATCATCGAGGCCAACCCGCGCGCCTCGCGCACGGTGCCGTTCGTGGCCAAGGCCACCGGCGTGCCCCTGGCCAAGCTCGCCAGCCTGGTGATGGCCGGCCGCAGCCTGGCGGAGCTGGGCCTGACGGCCGAGCCGCAGCCACCGCTGCAGACGGTGAAGGAGGCGGTGCTGCCGTTCAAGCGCTTTCCCGGCTCCGACACCCTGCTGGGACCGGAGATGCGCAGCACCGGCGAGGTGATGGGCATCGCCGCCGGCTTCGGCATGGCCTTCGCCAAGGCCGAGCTGGCCGCCAATGAGGCCCTGCCGGCTGCCGGCACCGTGTTTCTCTCCACCCACGACCGCGACAAGCCTGCCCTGGTGCCGGTGGCCCGGCGCCTGGCCGAGCAGGGTTTTTCCCTGATCGCCACCGGCGGCACCGCCGCCCTGCTGCAGGCCGAGGGCCTGGCGGTGGAGCCGATCCTCAAGGTGCATGAGGGCCGGCCCAACATCGAGGACGCGATCCGCTCGGGCCGCATCCAGCTGATCATCAACACCCCCATCGGCCGCCAGGCCACCCACGACGACCGCTACCTGCGCCGGGCCGCCCTCGATTACGCCGTGCCCACGGTGACCACCCTGGCGGGTGCCCGGGCGGCCGTGGAGGCGATCACCTCCCTGCAGAACAACGCCGAGCTGCCGGTGCATGCCCTGCAGGACATCCACCCCGGCGGCGCTGGTTAGGGTTTGGTGCCCTCGCCCGATCGGTCTTGACCGCCACCCCCACCAACCCTGCCGCCATCAGCACCGGAGCGGCCGCCAGCGCCTCAGCCGCCCAGACGCCGCCGGCGCCGGGCAGCGACTGCCGCGCCGCTTTCCGGGCCGCCTACGAGAACCGCTACACCTGGGACCCGGGCTTCGGCGGCTACCGCGGCCGCTGCGTGTGGGAGCAGCTGGGGGATGCCGCTGAACCCTCCCGCCGCCTGGAGGGAACCTTTGTGGTGGGCGCCGATCTCAAGGCCCAGGTGGACGGCATCGAGGACGGCCAGGTGCACAAGGCGGTGGCCTCCCAGCTCTGGGAGGTGGCGATCCACCGCGTGCGCCGCAGCTTCGAGCAGACCCACGGCGACAACACCTTCAGCGCCGGTGACACCGATGCCGTGGGCACCGAGGTGATCGTGGGCGGCAAGAACGCCGGTGACCGCTACCGCATCAAGGACGATGTGGTGACGATGGTGCACCGCCACATCCACGGCACGGTGGTGACGATCTTCACCGAGAGCGTCACCCACACCGGCGCCGGCTACCTGAGCCGCAGCTACACCAGCCAGTACGCCGATCCCGCCAGCGGCGCCCCCTGCGGCGGCCTGAGCCGCTTCACCGACACCTTCGTGCCCCTGGTGGACGGTGGCCCCTGGGTGCTGAGCGAGCGTGTGGTGGAGACCGAGGCCTGTGGCGACACCCCCGCCAGCCGCCAGCGCTTCCGCTTCGAGGCCCTCGAGCCCCTGGGCTGAGGCTGGCGAGGGCGCTGATCCCATGACACCATCGGCGCCAATCACTGCAGCCTCCCTTGGACTTCCTCGATCGGATCAATGGGGTGGTGTGGGGCCCGCTCACCCTCTGGCTGATCGGCCTCACGGGCCTCTACCTGATGGTGGGCCTGCGCTTCATGCCCCTGCGGCGCCTGGGCTTCGGTCTGCGCGAAGCCGTCGGGTCGATCCGCTCCAGCAAGGGTGAGGGCGATGTCACCGCCTTCGAGAGCCTGGCCACCGCTCTGGCGGCCACCATCGGCACCGGCAACGTGGCCGGGGTGGCCAGCGCCATCGCCGTGGGTGGTCCAGGGGCGGTGTTCTGGATGTGGCTGATCGCCTTCGTGGGCCTGGCCACCAAGTACGCCGAATCGCTGCTGGCGGTGCACTACCGCGAGGTTGATGCCCTCGGCGAGCACGTGGGTGGCCCGATGTACTTCATCCGCAATGGCCTCGGCCCGCGCTGGGCCTGGATGGGCACCCTGTTCGCCATCTTCGGCACCCTGGCCGGCTTCGGCATCGGCAACGGCGTGCAGGCCAACCAGCTGGCCCTGGCCCTGCGTACCTCCCTGGGGGTGCCGGAACTGGCCACGGGCCTGGTGATGGGAGCGATCGCCTTCGCCGTGCTGATCGGCGGCATCGAGCGCATCGGCAAGGTGTCGGAAGTGGTGGTGCCGGTGATGGCCGCGATCTATGTGGGCGGGGCCCTGATCATCCTGGCGCTTCACCTGCCGGAAATCCCCGCCGCCTTCGGCGTGATCTTCGGCAATGCCTTCAGTGGCCAGGCTGCCGTGGGCGGCACCCTGGGGATGGTGATCCGTCAGGGCATCGCCCGCGGGGTGTTCTCCAATGAGTCGGGCCTGGGCACGGCTCCGATCGCCCAGGCGGCGGCCCGCCCCGGTGACCCCGTGCTTCAGGGCAGTGTGGCCATGATCGGCACCTTCATCGACACGATCGTGATCTGCACCATGACCGCGCTGGTGATCGTGCTCAGCGGCCTCTACGGCGGCGAGAGCACCGGCGTGGACCTGACGATCAGCGCCTTCAACGCCGAACTGCCCGGTTCCGGCTGGCTGGTGACCTTCGCCACCGTGACCTTCACCGCCACCACCATCCTGGGCTGGGGCTACTACAGCGAGCGCTGCCTGGAGTTCCTGGCGGGCACCGCGGCCATCACCCCCTTCCGCCTGCTGTGGGTGGTGGTGGTGGTGATCGGTGCCGTGGTGAGCGGCGGCGTGATCTGGACCATTGCCGACATCCTCAACGGCCTGATGGCGATCCCCAACCTGGTGGGCGTGCTGCTGCTCTCGGGCACCGTGTTCCGGCTGACCCGCCAGTACAACTTCAGGGCAGGGGGGCGATCTGCTGCAGCTTCTCGTTGAGCTGCATGGCCAGCGACTGCCGGCCCACCGCCAGCACCTTGAGGGTGTCCTCATGCATGCGCAGCTGGGCGTCGGCCACCTGCATGCCCCGCACCAGTTCCTTCACCTCATCGGGCAGGGAGTTGAGGTCGTAGCGCTTGCCCTCGAAGGTGAGCACAGGAGGCTGCTGGGCGTTGCTGTCCACGGCGGGAGACTTCAGGGCCCGCTCAGGATACGGATCCCCGCTCACCGCCTCCGGGCGGCAGCTGGGGCAGGTCGAGGGCCGGCCGCTTGAACACGAACATCAGCAGCCGGCCCAGCTGGGGGGCCTCCACCAGCTCCCAGTTCTCCCGTCCGAGGGCGTTGAGGAAGAACTGCAGCTGCTCGGCCGGGTGGCGCGGCCGGGCATTGGCACCGCGGTATTGCTGGGGGAATTCCCGCTCCAGGAATTCCGGGCTGAGGGCGCCGTCCAGGCGCCGGCTGTCGGCCTCCGGCGAGGGCGGCTCGGGCGGCGAGCCGCTGCTCACGTCGATGTGGATCACCCGGTATTCCCAGGCCATGGCTGCGTGGACCCCCTGTGGGATCAGGATTCAAGCTGGATGAACTGGCGCCGGCAGAGGTCGCGGTAACGGCCGCCGTGGGCCATCAGCTGATTGTGGCTGCCCTGCTCCACGATCTGCCCGTCCGAGAGCACCACGATGCGGTCGGCCTGCTGCACCGTGGCCAGGCGGTGGGCGATCACCAGCACCGTGCGCCCGGCCATGGCCTGACGCAGGCCCCGCTGCACCGCCTCTTCCGCCTCGGCGTCGAGGGCGCTGGTGGCCTCATCGAGCAGCAGCAGGGCCGGATCGCCCAGCACCGCCCGGGCGATCGCCAGGCGCTGCAGCTGACCGCCGGAGAAGTTCCGGCCCCGCTCTTCCACCCGGCTGGCGTAGCCGTGGGGCAGGGCCTCGATGAAGCCCTCGGCGTTGGCCAGCCGCGCTGCCCGCTGGATCTGCTCGGGGGTGGCGGGCCGGCCGAAGGCGATCGCCTCGGCCACGGTGCCCGAGAACACCTGGCTCTGCTGGGGCACCAGGGCCACGGCGCGGCGCAGCTCGGCGGCGCGCAGTCCGGCCAGGTCGCGGCCATCGAGCAGCACGCGGCCGCACTGGGCCACGTTGAAGCGCAGCAGCAGCGAAAACAGGGTGCTCTTGCCCGCCCCCGACGGGCCCACCAGGGCAACAACCTGGCCGGGTTCCACCTGCAGATCGAGCCCGCGCAGCACCGGCTGGGCCGGGTTGTAGCCGAAGGCGATCGCCTCCAGCACCAGCTCGCCGCGCACCGCTCCCAGGGTTCCGGCGCCGGGATGGTCGGGTGGCTCCACCGGCTCGCGCTCGATCGCCAGCAGGCGCTGCAGGGAGGCCTGCCCCTGCTGCAGCTCGTTGAAGTTGGTGGTGAGGTGGGCGATGGGATCAATCAGCATCAGCAGCGCCGCCACATAGCTGCTGAAGCCCTGGGCATCGAGCTGGCCACCCTGAATCCGCCAGGCGCCGATCAGGAGCACGGTGAGGATGCCGCCGGCCTCGAGAAAGCCCACCACCGGATGCTGCAGGGCCAGCAGGCGCAGGGTGCGGTAGCGGGCGCGGCGGTGCTGCTCCACTTCCGCGTCGAAGCGCCGCTGCAGCCAGGGCTCGGCGGCATAGGCCCGCACCAGGGGCAGGCCGGCGATGGCCTCGGCCAGCAGACCGGCCAGCTCGCTCACCTGGCGCTGGCTGCGCTCGGCCGCCGCCATCACCCGTGCCCCGAAGGCGCTCACCAGCAGCGCCACCAGCGGCGCCAGCAGCAGGGTGGCCAGGGCCAGGGGCCAGTCGAGCCAGAGCATGTAGCCCAGCACCGCCAGCAGCTGCAGGCCGCTGGGGGTGGTGTCCTGGATCGTCTTGTAGATCACCTCACCCACCCGGTCGGCATCCTCGGTGAGGCGGTAGGTGAGATCGCCGGCCGAGAGCTTGTCGAGGGAGGCGAACTCCAGCCGTTGCAGGCGGGCGAACAGCTGCTGGCGCAGGGTTCGGCTCACGCCCAGTGCCGGCCCGGCCAGCAGGGTGTCCTGGCCGAACTGAGCCGCTTTCTGCACCAGGAACACCAGCAGGGCCAGCAGCACCGCCTGCAGGGTGGTGGCCAGATCGCCGGCGCCGATGGCAGGGATCAGCCGGCCGGCGAGGGCCGCCAGCAGGGGCCAGCAGAGCACGTAGATCACGATGCACACGCCACCGGCGGTGAGCCGGCGCCGGTGGGGCCGCATCAGGGGCCACAGCCTGCGCACGCTGTCCCGCAGGCTGTGGCGGCCTGCCGCCGGTGGAGGTGCGAGCATCGCGGCACGCTAAGGGTCGTGGGGTTCAGCTCCCGGTGAAGCTTGATCAGTTCCTCAAGTTCCACGGCCTGGTGGCCACCGGCGGCGAGGCCAAGCTGCGCATCCAGCGCGGCGACGTGCGCGTGAATGGAACCATCGAGCTGCGTCGCGGCCGCCAGCTGGCCCCAGGCGATGCGGTGCTCCTCGATGGCCGCGAACTGGTGTTCAGTGGCCCAGCGGGCGGCTGAGGGGGGCCTGGCGGGCGGCTGAGAGGGGCCCGGCGGGCGGCTGACCGGTGGCCCGTTAGCGTTTGGTTGTGGTGATCAGCAAGCTCATGGTGCGCAAGGCCGTCATTGCAGGCAACTGGAAGATGCACATGACCTGCGCCGAGACGCGGGCCTTCGCTGCCACCTTCCGCCCGCTGATCGCCGAGCTTCCGAGTGATCGCGAGGTGGTGATCGCCCCGCCCTTCACCGCGATTCCCACCCTCAGCCGCCACCTGGCCGGCACCGGGGTGGCGATTGCCGCCCAGAACGTGCACTGGGACGAGAAGGGCGCCTACACCGGCATGATCTCGGCGGCGATGCTGGTGGAGCACGGTGTCAGCCACGCGATCGTGGGCCACAGTGAGCCGCGCAAGTACTTCTGCGAGAGCGACGAGCAGATCAACCTGCGCGCCCGCACCGCCCAGCGCCATGGGCTGGTGCCGATCCTGTGCGTGGGCGAGAGCCTCGACCAGCGCGAGTCCGCTGAAACGGAGCGCGTGATCCACCGGCAGATCGAGCAGGGCCTGGAGGATGTGGATCCGGCCCGCCTGATCGTGGCCTATGAGCCGATCTGGGCCATCGGCACCGGCAAGACCTGCCCGGCCCAGGAGGCCAACCGCATCTGCGCCCTGATCCGCGGCTGGGTGGGCAACCCGGAGGTGGTGGTTCAGTACGGCGGCTCGGTGAACCCGGCCACCATCGACGACCTGATGGCCCAGAGCGACATCGACGGCGTGCTGGTGGGCGGTGCCTCGCTGGATGCCGAGAGCTTTGCCCGCATCGCCAACTACCAGGTGCCGGCGCGGGTGTGACCGGCCCGCTGCGGGGCGATTCCGGTTTCCGCTGGGGTCAGCGTCCCCTGGTGATGGGGGTGATCAACCTCACCCCCGATTCCTTCAGCGATGGGGGCCGCATCGCCGGCATGGACCAGGCCGCGCGGGTGGCGGCCCGGATGGTGGCCCAGGGGGCCGATGTGCTCGATCTCGGTGGCCAGAGCACCCGCCCGGGGGCTGTGATGGTGGGCCCCCAGCAGGAGCTGGAGCGGCTGCTCCCACCCCTGGAGGCGATCCGCGCCGCCCAGCCGGCGATCACGCTCTCGGTGGACACCTTTCATGCCTCGGTGGCTGAGGCGGCCCTGGCCGCCGGCGCCGACTGGATCAACGACGTGCGCGGCTGCAGCGGGCGCGATCCGGCGATGCTGCCCCTGATCGCCGCTCGTGGCTGCCCCTACGTGCTCATGCACAGCCGCGGCGACAGCCGCTCGATGGACGAGCTGGCGGTGTATGGCGATCTGCTCGCGGAGGTGCGCGCCGAGCTGGAGGCGGCCACCGCCGCCGCCCTGGCGGCCGGCGTCCGCCGCCAACAGATCGTGTGGGACCCGGGTCTGGGCTTTGCCAAGACCACCGACCAGAACCTGGAGCTGCTGCGGCGGTTGACCGATCTGGCCACCCCCCGCCCCGGCCAGGCAGAGCCGCCCTTCCCCCTGCTGGTGGGCCCGTCGCGCAAGCGCTTCATCGGTGCGGTGCTGGACGAGCCCCGCCCGCGGGCGCGCCTCTGGGGCACCGCCGCGGTGTGCGCCCTGGCCGTGGCCCGCGGTGCGGCGGTGCTGCGGGTGCACGATGTGGGCCCGATCGCCCAGGTGGCGCGGATGGCCCAGGCTGTGGCGGGCTGAAAGGGCGCGGGCCGGGGATCAGCCCTCGCTCACCCCCTCGATCCTGTCTTCGATCTGCTGGTACAGCTCCTGCAGCTGGGCGATGTTCTCGTCGCTGGTGTCCCAGTAGCCGCGGCCGTTCACCTCCAGCAGGGTGCCGACGATGCGGCGGAAGCTGTGGGGATTGAGGTCCATCAGCCGCTGGCGCATCTCGGGGTCGTTGATGAAGGTGTCGTTGGCCTCCTCGTACACGAAGTTGTCCACCGCGCCGCTGGTGGCGCTCCAGCCGAGGGTGAAGTTGAGCCGTTTGGCTACTTCCCGCACACCCTCATAGCCGGAATTGAGCATGCCCTCGTACCACTTGGGGTTGAGGAGTTTGGTGCGCGAATCGAGGCGGATCGTTTCGCTGAGCGAGCGCACCTGAGCGTTGGCGGTGGTGGTGTCGGCGATGTAGCTGGCCGGCGCCTTGCCGTCGTCCCGCAACCCCTGGATCAGCTTGGTGGGATCGGAGTCGAAGTAGTGGCTCACATCGGTGAGCGAGATCTCGGCGGAATCCAGGTTCTGGAAGGTCACATCGGCGGTCTTCATCGCCGCCTCGAACACTTCGCGGTTCTGGTTCATCTCGCCGGGGTTGTCGGCATTGAAGGCGAAGGTCTTGCGGGAGAGGTACATCTCCTGCAGTTCGCCCTCCTCCTCCCAGGTGCTGTTCTCCACCGCCAGGTTCACATTGGAGGAGTAGCTGCCGCTGGCGTTGGAGAACACGCGCGTGGCGGCATCGCGCAGGGAGATGCCCTCCTTCTCCGCCTGCTCCTGGGCATGGCGACGCACGAAGTTCATGTCCAGGGGCTCATCGGCCTCGGCCGCCATCTTCACGCCCTGGTCGATCAGGGCCATCTGGTTGATGAACAGGTCGCGGAACACGCCGCTGCAGTTCACCACCACATCGATGCGGGGCCGGCCCAGCTCCTCCAGGGAAATGAGCTCCAGCTTGTTCACCCGGCCGAGGGAATCGGGCACCGGCTTGACGCCGATGAACCAGAGGATCTGGGCCAGGGATTCGCCGTAGGTCTTGATGTTGTCGGTGCCCCAGAGCACGCAGGCGATCGTTTCCGGCCAGCTGCCCTGCTCCGCCTTCTGGCGCTCGATCAGCTTGTCCACCACGCCCTTGGCGGCGGCGATGGCGGCGCGGGTGGGGATGGCCTGGGGGTCGAGGGCGTGGATGTTCTTGCCGCTGGGCAGCACGCCCGGGTTGCGGATCGGGTCGCCACCGGGGCCGGGCAGCACGTATTCGCCATCCAGCGCCTTGAGCAGGCTCTGCATCTCCTGATCAGCGCACACCTGCTCCAGGCAGAACTGCAGATAGGCGAACAGCTTGTCGAGCTCGGTGGAATTCACGCTCACGAAGCCGGCGCCGCAGCAGGCCCGCAGCCAGGGGCTGGGCAGCTTGAAGCCCATCGTGTTGAGCCAATCAAACAGCCAGCCGAAGTTGCGCCGCAGGGTCACCCGGCCGTCGCTGCCGGTCACCGAGCGCACCATGGCCCCCACCGCCGCCCGGGAGGTGTCGGTGATGCGGCGGTTGAGCTCCACATCGGCGAGCACGCCGGCGTCGTTGCCCTTGTACACATCGCCGATCGTGCGGCCCAGGCTCTCGGCCAGCAGCCCCGGCAGCGAGCGGATGCCCTCCTCCTCGCGTTCCAGGGCGGCGATGTTCACCAGGGTGGCGATCGCCTCCTCGGCGGTGGGGGGCTTGCCGATCGTGTGCAGGCCGCAGGGCAGCAGCCGGCTCTCGATCTCCATCAGCTGGCGGTACACCGCGCCGATCACCCCATCACGCGCGGCCAGATCCAGCTCGGCGGCATCCACCTCCGGCAGGGTCACGTCCTTGTCGAGGTTGCACTGGCGCGCCGTTTCCACCACCGCGTTCACGATCTGGACGCCCCGGCTGCCCTCGCGCAGCTGCTGGTAGCTGCCCACCAGCTCGCCCAGCTCCTTGAGACCCTTGTAGAGGCCAGCGTTTTCTGCCGGCGGCGTGAGGTAGGAGATCGTTTCGGCATAGCCGCGCCGCTTGGCGATCGTGGCCTCGCTGGGGTTGTTGGCCGCGTAGTAGTAGAGGTTGGGGAGGGCGCCGATCAGGGAATCGGGGTAGCAGGTGTCGCTCATGCCCATCTGCTTGCCAGGCATGAACTCCAGGGAGCCGTGGGTGCCGAAGTGCAGCACCGCATCGGCGCCCCACACCTTTTCCAGGTAGGTGTAGTAAGCGGCGAAGCCGTGGTGGGGGCTGGCGCTGCGCGAATACAGCAGCCGCATCGGGTCGCCCTCGTAGCCGAAGGTGGGCTGCACGCCCACGAACACGTTGCCGAAGTGGCGGCCGTAGATCAGCAGGTTGGTGCCGTCGCTGTTGAGGGTGCCGGGGGGCTTGCCCCAGTTCTCCTCCAGGCGCTCGGAGTAAGGGGTGAGCCGCTCGTACTCCTCCACGCTCATGCGGTGGGCGATCGCCAGCTCCGGCGCCCCCTCCATCGCCTCGGGATCGGAGAGCACCGCCTCCATCAGCTCCTTGGCCGTCTTGGGCAGGCCGCCCACGTCGTAGCCCTTGGCCGCCATCTCCTCCATCACCCGGTGGATGGAGCCGAACACATCCAGATAGGCGGCGGTGCCCACGTTGCCCTTGTCGGGCGGGAAGCTGAACACGGTGATCGCCAGCTTCTTCTGGGCCCGGGGCTTGATGCGCAGGGAGGCCCAGCGGATTGAGCGCTCGGCGATCGCCTCCACCCGGTCCTGCAGGGTGTGGGCCTTGCCGGTGGCGTCGTCGCGACCGCTGAGCACGATCGGCTCGATGGCGCCATCGAGTTCGGGGATGGCGATCTGCAGGGCCACCTGCACCGGGTGCAGGCCCAGGTCGCTCTCCTCCCACTCCTGGGTGGTCTGGAACACCAGCGGCAGGGCCACCATGTAGGGGCGGTTGAGCTTCTTGAGCACCTCGATCGCCCTGGGGTGGTCCTGGCGGGCTGGGCCCCCCACCAGGGCGAAGCCGGTGAGGCTCACCACTCCGTCCACCAGCGGGGTTTCGGAATTGAGGGGGTCGTAGAAGAAGGCATTCACCGGCTTGGTGAAGTCGAGTCCGCCGCAGAACACCGGGATCACGGTGGCGCCGCGGTATTCCAGTTCCTGGATCACGGCCACGTAGTGGGCCTCATCGCCGGTGACGATGTGGCTGCGCTGCAGAACCAGGCCGATCACCGGACCCTGGCGGGCCCTGTCGCTGAGGTCGGTGCGGCTGGCGCTCCAGTTGAGGTATTCCTTGAGGTCTTCGAACATGCCCGGCGCCAGGGGGTGCCAGATGCCGAGATCCGGGAAGGTGACCGGTTCGGCCACCTGCAGCTCGGGCCGGTCGGCCGCCGCGTTGTCGCCGCCGCGGGGGAACACGTACTTGTCGGCCAGCATCAACAGGAAATTCCTGAGGTTGTCCGGCGTGCCGCCCAGCCAGTACTGGAAGCTGAGCATGAAGGAGCGGGCATCCTGGGCCTTCTCCACCGGCAGGTACTTCAACACCGTGGGCAGGGTGTTGAGCAGCTTCAACATCGCGTCCTGGAAACCGGCGCCGCCGGCCTCCTTGCGCTTCTTCATGAAGCTGGCGATGGCACTCTTGCTCTGGCCCAGCTGGGCCATCGAGAAGCTGCCCAGCTTGTTGAGGCGCATCACCTCGGGCATGGAGGGGAACACCACCGCCGCCTTCAGCCGGTCGCGGTGGGGCGCCACCGCCTCCACCACCTTCTGGGCCAGGTCCTCGATGAAGATCAGCGAGGCGATGAACACATCGGCCGCCGCCACATCGGCGCAGAACTGGGCGTAGTTCTCCGGATCGCGCAATTCCTCGATCAGATAGCCGCTCAGCTCGATCGCCAGGGGGCCGTTCTGGTCGTTGAGGGAGGTGGCCGCCAGGGTGAGGGCGTTCTGGTACTGGGGCTCGAGCACCACGTACACGGCCTTCATCACCGCACCGTTGTGGTCGCCGCCAGGGCTGACACGACGGTTGGCGGAGCGGACCTGCGTGAACATGCGCTCGGATCGGGCGTTGTGGCCCTGAGCTTACGAACCTTGAAGCCCGGCGCGAGCAGGCTGCATAGGCTCTGCAGCAATGCTCCGCGCGCCATGACCAGCTCCGCAGCTGCACCGCCCGCCGACCCTGCCGCCGTCCCGCCGATCGCGGTGGTGGTGGCCGGCGCCCTCGGCCGCATGGGCGCCGAGGTGGTGAAGGCGGTGACGGCGGCGCCCGACTGCCGGCTGGTGGGCGCCATCGACACCACCCCCGGCAGGGAGGGGGCCGATGTGGGCAGCGAACTCGGCCTGGGCGAGCTGGAGGTGGCGGTCACCGCCGACTTCGAGGGTTGCCTGTGCCAGGCCAGCCAGGCGGTGCGCACCGCCGGCCCGGGCCTGGGAGCCGTGCTGGTGGACTTCACCCATCCTTCGGTGGTGTTCGAGCACACCCGCGGCGCCATCGCCTACGGGGTCCACCCGGTGATCGGCACCACGGGCCTGAGTCCCCAGCAGCTGGCCGATCTGGCCACCTTCGCCGACAAGGCGTCGGTGGGTGGGGCTGTGATTCCCAATTTCTCCGTGGGCATGGTGCTGCTGCAGCAGGCCGCCGCCGCGGCCGCCCGCTTCTACGACCACGCCGAGCTCACCGAACTGCACCACAACCGCAAGGCCGATGCCCCCAGCGGCACCTGCATCAAGACCGCTGAGCTGATGGAGGAGCTGGGCAAGAGCTTCAACCCCCAGGAGGTGGAGGAACACGAAACCCTGGCCGGTTGCCGCGGCGGGCTGCGCGACAGCGGCCTGCGCCTGCACTCGGTGCGCCTGCCGGGTCTGGTGGCCCACCAGGAGGTGATGTTCGGCGCCCCGGGCGAAACCTATACCCTGCGCCACGACACGATCGACCGCTCCGCCTACATGCCCGGCGTGCTGCTCACCGTGCGCCGGGTGCGCCAGCTGCCTGGGCTGGTGTACGGGCTGGAGCGACTGCTGTGATGGCGTGCCGTTGATGGGGCCGATCTGATGCTCATCCCCCTGCGCCCCGGCGAGCTGCAGCGCCTGATCCCGGCGGTGGCCACCGGCCCCCAGTTCAATGCCTGCAGCGGCGACCCCCGCAAGCTGCTGCAGCGGGTGCTGATCTCGGTGATCGTGGGGGTGATCAGCCTGCTGGTGAGCCAGACGCTGGCCTTTCGCAGCCAGTTCGCGCCGATCCTGCTGGTGGTGGGCGTGGCCGCCCTGCTCTACGTGCTCTGGGGGCCGATCATCGAGGCTGGACGGCGCAACGCCACCCTGCGCCGCTATCCGGCCGCCGCCATCTTCGAGGGGGAGGTGGGCGATCTGTTCACCCAGGAGTTGCTGGAGGAGCGACGCGAGCAGGCCGACCGCAGCGGGCGGCTGCAGATGGTGGAGAACCGCCGCACCTGGCTCAGCCTGGAGCTGGAGGACGAGGACGGCTACCTGGGCCGGGTGCGCTTTCCGATGGAGAAGAAGCACCAGCAGATCCGCCGCGGAATGGTGGTGCGCACCCTGGTGCTCAGCGACCGCAAGGACTTCTCCCGCATCAGCGCGCTCACCGACGCCTGGCTGCCGGAGGGGAAGCTGTGGGTTGGCGAGTATCCCTACCTGCTGCGGCCCGCCTTCGAGGAGCTCTGCCTGCGCCGCCTGCGCTGAAGAAAAGTTGAAGGGGTTGTCACAGACCGCAACAATGCGTTACAATTCGCTCAGACCAGAAGAGACATCCCATGACCCAAGCCAATCCTGCTGTGATCCGCGGCGCCACCGTCACCACCGAAGACGGCGGCCGTCTCAACGCCTTTGCCACCGAGCCCCGCATGGAAGTGGTGAGCCCTGAGAGTGGCTGGGGTTTCCACGAGCGCGCCGAGAAGCTCAACGGCCGCATGGCCATGCTCGGCTTCATCGCCCTGCTGGCCACCGAATTCGCCCTCGGCGGTGAGGCCTTCACCCGCGGTCTGCTGGGCATCGGCTGATTCCGGCCCGCGGCCAACCGCACCACGGGGCGCTCTCGCCGCCCCCTCCAGCCGCAGCAGACTTGCTGCGGCTTTGTCGTAGAGATCTGACCTCCGCCCCTCCCCGCAACGCTTCCCTGGCCGCCGCCCCCACCGCAGTCGCGCCCGGGTCTGTCCGCCTGACGACGGACACCGCCCTGCGGGCAGGGGTGCTGGGTGCGGGTCCCACCGGGGCGCTCTGCGCCCTGGCCCTGGCCGACGCCGGCTGGACGGTGACGCTGCACGATCCCCTCAGCGCCGCCCAGCTCAGCCAGCGCAGCCGCGCCTACGCCTTCAATCACTCCAGCCGCCAGCTGCTTGAACGCCTGGGGCTCTGGGATGGGCTCGCCGGGGTGATGGTGCCCTTTCGCCGCCTGGAGCTCTGTGATCTGGGGGTGGGAACTACCGTGCCCTTCGGCATCGCCGACCTGCCGGGGCGCTGCCGCCGCACCCCCGATGCGGCCGTGGGCTGGATCGCCCTGCACGCCCCGCTGATGGCGGTGCTGTTGCGCCGCCTGCAGGATCATCCCGCCATCCAGCTCCGCCTGGGCGCAACCCAGCCTGTTGATGGCGCCGCTGAGCCGGATCTGGTGGTGGCGGCCGACGGCCCCCACTCCAGTTGCCGTGAGGCCCTGGGCATCGGCCTCTGGCAGCTGGCCTACCGGCAGAGCTGCCTCACGGCCCAGGTGGAGCTGCGCGGCAGCGACGACGACCAGGCCTGGGAACTGTTCCGGCCGGAGGGGCCGTTTGCGGTGCTGCCCCTCGGCCAGGGGCGCTTTCAGTTGGTGTGGAGCGCTCCTTCGAGCCGCTGCCGCCAGCTGGAGAGCCTCCCCGCCGGGGCCTTCCTCGATGGCCTGGCCGGCGCCCTGCCCGACCGTTTTCAGCCCGATGCCCTGCTGGATGAGCCCCGCGCCTTCCCGCTGGCCCTGCAGCTGGCCACGCGGCTGGCCCGGGGCCGCACCCTGCTGGTGGGCGAGAGCGCTCACCGCTGCCATCCGGTGGGGGGGCAGGGTCTCAACCTCTGCTGGCGCGACGTGGCCGAACTGCACCGCCAGGCCCGCCGGGTGGCGGCGGGCCGCTTGCCGGCCGAACGGCTGCCGGCCGCCTACGCCTGGCGCCGCTGGCCCGACCTGCTGCTCACCCTGCTGGCCACCGACCTGCTGATGCGGCTGTTCTCCAACCGCGCCCCGCTGCTGCTGCCCTTGCGCCGCCTGGCGCTGGCGCTGCTGGCGGCCCTGGCTCCCCTGCGCCGCCTCAGCCTCGGCGCCATGACCCAGGGCCCCTGCCGTCCCCTCTGAGCCCGCCGGTCATGGTGCACAGCTCCAGTCCCCTGCCGCCGCCACCCCAGGCCCTGTTGCGCTTCCTGCGCCAGGAGCTGGGCCTGAGCGAGAACGCCCTGGCCCTGGGGCTGCGCCAGGCCTCCCAGGAACGGGCGCCACTGCCGGTGGTGCTGTGGCGCTACGGCCTGCTCAGCCTGGAGCAGCTGGAGCAGGTGTTCCAGTGGCAGGACAGCAACAGCTGAGCGCCCTCAGCCTCAGCCTCAGCCCGGCGGTCTCAGCCGTAGATGATCAGCGACTCCACCGGCTGGCCGGGGGGCAGGCGGCGGCGGCCTTCGAGGGCCGCCAGTTCAGCCACGAACCCGAAGCCGCAGAGGCTGCCGCCGGCGGCAGTCACCAGCTGGGCGCAGGCCGCGGCGGTGCCGCCGGTGGCCAGCAGGTCGTCCACCACCAGCACCCGCTCGCCGCCTTCGAGGGCATCGCTGTGGATCTCCAGCCGGTCGCTGCCGTATTCCAGGGCGTAGTCGACGCCGGTCACGGCACCCGGCAGCTTGCCGGGTTTGCGCACCGGCACGAAGCCCAGCTGCACGCTGGTGGCCAGGGCGGTGCCCACGATGAAGCCGCGGGATTCGATGCCCACGATCAGGTCGGGCTGCAGCTGCTCACACAGCCCGGCCAGGCGCCGGATCACCTCCTGCCAGCCGGCCGGATCGCGCATCAGCGGCGTGAGATCGCGAAAGAGGATGCCGGGCTTGGGGAAATCGGGCACATCGCGCACCAGATCCCGCAGGTCGACGCCGCCGGTGGCCTGCTGGTGCGGAGACTGGGCCATCGAGGTGACGGTGGGAGGCGCTGGCTGGCATCATCGCAGCCATGCCCCAAGCTCCCGCAGCACCCGAACCCCCCGCCGCCTCGCAGCTGCCGCCGCTGTCGCGGCGCGGCCTGGAGCGGCTCGATCTGCTGCTCCTCAGCGCCGAGGCCCTCGACCTCAACGGCGGCGAGGCGATGGTGTGGATGAGTGAACAGCTGGGTTTCACCGGCCTCTTCGCCAACCGGGTGGAGCTCTGGAAGCGCCGCTGCCACAACCCCCTGCGCCGCGCCACCCGCCGCGGCGACCTCAGCCCGGCGGAAACCGACGCCCTGATCCGCATCCTCTCGGCCCTGGCTGATCGCCTCTACCCCCTGTTGCGCGCCCTGCTCTCCAGTGCCGAGCCCGAGCCGGTGCGACTCCAGCGCTGGCAGCTGTTCGAGGGGCGGCTGGCCGAACTGGTGCGCGAGCGCATGAATCCCCGCCGGGTGGGGGTGCAGACCCTGCTCGATCCCCAGCGGGGCGAGCGCCAGCGCCGCCAGCTGATCCGTGCCCTGGCCTATGGCGCCGGCAACGGCGGCTATGAACGCCTGCGCGCCAGCCTGCACGATCCAGTGGTTTGAACCCGATGACCCTGAGCCCGGTGAAACAGACGCTGCGCTACGACCAGGTGAGCTGCCGGCTGCAGGTGGAGGGCCTGCCGGATGTGTCCATCGGCCAGGGCGGGGAAGCCCTGGGGATCATCACCGGCTGGAGCCTGCGCTGGTCGGGGCGGCCGGAACTGGAGGGCCGCAAGGACCACCTGCTCGCTCTGATGGCCGTGGTGCTGCCCTATGCCCGCCATCTGATCAGTGGCGTCGCCCGACCCTTCGGCGGCCCTGACTCGCCGGTGACCATCGCCCCGCGGGAGCAGGGGGGGCACAACCTGGAGCTGCGCAGCAGCCAGCCGGACGTGGCGCCTCTGACGGTGGAGCTCGATGACGCCGAGCTGGCTGATCTGGTGCGGGTGCTCGACCAGTTGCGTCTCGATCCCCGCCTGCAGGTGAAGCTGGAGCTGCCCGAGCCTCAGCCCCTGCACCCGCGCGAGGTGCTCGAGCGGGTGCCCCTGCGGCGGCGGCTGGTGGCACCGGTGGGCGGAGCTCTGGCCGTGGCCGTGGCGGCCGCCCTCGGGCTGCTGCTGCCGGAGCCGCGCCCCCTGCCCCCATCCCCGGAGGCGCCCCTATCCCCGGAGGCGGTGCAGCAGCGCGGCGAACCCTGACCACCGCTTGACGCCCGCCCGCGGCGCAACAGACTGATCCCCATGACCCAGACAACCTGGTCGGAACTGCGCATCCGGGTGGCGCGCCTCGGCGCCGCCCTCGATGTGGTGGTGCGCAGTGACCCGGAGGTCTGTGGCCTCAGCGGCGACGGTTTTCACCTCTCCCTGCACCACGGCGGCCAGGGCGATTGCACCGTGGGCCGCCTCAGCCTGATCGACTGTCCCAACGATCTGGTGCTGATGGAATTCGAGCGCTGGATGCGTGGCGAGGGCCATGTGCTGGAGGCATGAGCGAATCCCGGCGCCGATCGCTCCAGCTGCCCCACACCGGCTCACCTGATCGGCCCGGCGGCAAGCGGCCGCGGCGCCTCACCCGCTGGCGTCTGTTCTGGACCGGCCTGCTTTACCTGAGTCTGGGCACAGCGATGCTGGTGGGGCTGATGCAGTTGCCGGAGCGGCTGGATGCGTTTCTGCTTCTCAGCACATCCATTGCCAAATTGATCGGCGGTCTGCAGGGTGTGGTGGTTGGGCTTCTCGAACTCCTGGCCGTTGCGCTGGTTGTTCTGGTGGCGCTGCTGGCTCTGGTGCTGCTCGTGGGTGGCATCGTGCGGCTGGTGCGCTGCCTGCTCCCCCGCCCAAGACGCCCCCGGGTGTCCTGACCACACCGTTCCCGGGTTTCAGCCATGAGCAAGAGCGACACGGACGCCAAGGCCAAGGACGCCAAGGCCAAGAAGGCCAAGGGCAAGCAGGCCAAAGATGACAGTTCGGTGGGCCGTGCCATGGCCTCCGCCTTCAGCGTCAAGGAGACGAACGGGGACAAGGGCAAGAAGGCCAAGGCCGGCAAGGGCAAGACGAGCGGAAAGGAGCCCACGCTGGTGCGGGTGGTGCCTCGCTACGGCCCCCTCAGCGATCGCTACTACCCCTCGGCCCTGATGGATGACATGAAAGACGACAACGGCAACGGGGACGGCTACCCGGTGAATGAGGCCAGGCTCAGCAAGCTCGACCGCAAGCTCTACGAGAAGGAGCTCACCCGGCTGCAGGTGGAGCTGGTGAAGATGCAGTACTGGATCAAGGCCACCGGTTTCCGGCTGATGGTGTTGTTCGAGGGCCGGGATGCCGCCGGCAAGGGGGGCACGATCAAGCGCGTCACCGAGCCGCTCAACCCCCGCGGCTGCCGGGTGGTGGCCCTCGGCACCCCCAGCGACCAGCAGAAGACCCAGTGGTATTTCCAGCGTTATGTGGAGCATTTCCCCAGTGCCGGGGAGATGGTGATCTTTGATCGCAGCTGGTACAACCGCGCCGGTGTGGAGCGGGTGATGGGCTTCTGCACACCCGAGCAGGTGGAGGAGTTCATGCAGAGCTGTCCGCAGTTTGAGCACATGCTCGTGCGCTCAGGAATCGTGCTGCTGAAGTACTGGTTCTCGGTGAGTGATTCGGAGCAGGAAGCGCGCTTCCAGTCGCGCACCGAAGATCCCACCCGGCGCTGGAAGCTCAGTCCGATGGATCTGCAGGCCCGGGAGAAGTGGGCGGAGTTCTCCAAGGCCAAGGACGACATGTTCGCCCACACCAACATCCCCGAGGCCCCCTGGTTCACGGTGGAGGCCGACGACAAGCGCCGGGCGCGGCTGAACTGCATCTCGCACCTGCTCAGCAAGGTGCCGTACACCGACATGACGCCGCCGGCGATCGAACTGCCGGCGCGCCCCAAGCACCCGGAACTGGAGCGGCCGCCCCGCTGGGAGCAGTTCTTCGTGCCCAACCGCTACCCCTGAGCCCGGGAGAGCGTGGGGTCAGCCGCCCAGCCGCTGGAACCACAGGCCCGCCAGCTGCCAGCTGCTCCACAGGAAGATGGCCAGGAACAGCCAGTTCAGCCAGGCGGGCCGCTCGGGACCATCGGGAGCCATGGGTTTGGGTGGGGCAGCGGGAGTTCGCTCCCCAGGCTGGCCCATGGCCACCGGGGTGGGGCAGCCAGTGCTTGACATTCCTTGACACGCACAGGAGCCGCGCCGGGTTCGCCGTAGGCTCCGCCCATGGGCAGTCCGATCGGCAAGGAGGAGTTCCTGCGGCGCGCGCACGAGCGCTTCGGTGACAAGTACGACTACTCGGCGATCGTTTACAAGAGCTACAAGACACCGATCAAGATCCGCTGCCGGTTGCATCCGGTGAAGGAGATCTCGATCACCCCTGAAAAGCACCTGCAGACCACGGGCGGCTGCAAGTTCTGTCTGCGGGAGATGCGGGTGTGCATGCTCGAGCGCGAACTCAACCGCGACAGCATCGAACGCCCCGCACTCGAGCCCCGCCCCACCCCTCAGGGCGAACCGGCCGCAGAGTACCGCCGCCGCTGATGCGGCCGCGGCCGGGCTGGTCGTTCAGCCAGGGATGGTTCGGCGCTTGACTCTCCCCCAGGAGGAGGGTGCATGGTTGTGAAAGGCCTTTGCCCGCCGCCGATGCCTGCCCCAGCCCCTGGTTCCGATCCCGACCTGCTCCCCCAGCCGGTGCATCTTTACCGGCTCGATGCACCGGATCACCACTGCCCCTACGGGGAGCGAGCACGGCAGTTGCTGAACGAGCGCGGCATTCCCTTCCAGGACCACCGGTTCACCAGCCAGGAGGAGGCCGAACAGTTCCAGGCCACCCAGGGGGTGACCACCACTCCCCAGGTGTTTGCAGGCAACGAGCGCATCGGTGGCTACAGCGACCTGGCTGTGCGCCTGGGGGTTGCCGCCGCTGATCAGGATCCCGCCACTGGCACAGGCCGCAGCTACCGGCCGGTGCTGGCGGTGTTCGGGGTGGCGGCCGTGGCCGCCTGGGCGCTGGCCATCGGTGCGGTGGGCTTCATGGGGCTGGCAGTGACTCTCCTGGCCACCCTGAAACTGATGGACCCCCAGGCGTTCCGCCGCGGCTTCCGTCTCTACGACCTGCTGATGGGCCGCTGGAAGGGCTACGGGGTGCTCTACCCGTGGCTGGAGCTGCTGGTGGGTCTGGCGATTCTGGGCCGCTGGCCGCTGCCAGCACTGGGTGTGCTGGCCATCGCCATTGGCCTTGAGGGCGCTCTGTCGGTGGTGCGGGCGGTGTGGATCGAGAAGCGCGATCTCGACTGCGCCTGCATCGGCGGCAACAACCGCACGCCCCTGGGGGTCCTGAGCCTGTTGGAGAGCGGGGCCATGGCGGCCATGGGCGTGGCCATGCTGCTGCCTGGCTGGTGAGCGTCAGACCACCGCGGTGCCGCTCTGGTTGCCGCTGAGGAAACGGCGCAGGTTGACGCCGGCCTCCATCGAGGCGGCGAGCAGTTCGGCGCGCTGGGTTTCATCGAGGCCATCCCAGAAGGCGTTGAAGAGATCCAGCGAGGCCTTGCCGGCTCCCACGGCACCCAGCACCGTGAGCGGCAGGCCCATCCAGGGGAACACCAGCAGCACCACCCCCAGCAGCAGGCTCACGGCCGCCCCCTGCTTGGTGGATTCCCACACGGTGCTGGCCACCATCTGGATCTGCAGGCTGCGGCTGATGGCGCCGCGCTTGCGCAGGGCCTCGGTGCGCAGGCCGGTGAGCAGGGCCTGATAGGTGGCGTAGACCACCACGCCGCCGAGGGCGGATTCAGCCACGAACTCCCCGGAGCTGAAGCTGCCGCCGTTGAGGTTCACATCCAGGCTCGCCAGACCGGCCAGGGGCGCCATCTCCACGCCGGCCTGGGGAATGCGGAAGGGATCACGTTCGCGGGTCATGGCCTGAGGCGGCTGTCTCGGGATGATCGGATCAGACTAAAGCCGGTGTTGGCTGGTGAGTCCGGTTGGCTGTCATCAACCGCGTCGGTTGTGGCCAGGGTCGCTGACGCTGTCCACAATCAGGGGGTCTGCCACCGTCCGTGATGCCCCGTCTGTTCATTGCCCTGTTGATGGGCGCCGTGCTCAGCAGCGGACCCGTCCGCGCCCATTGCGATCAGCAGGGCGGCCACCAGCACGGCGACAGCGGCAGTCCTGCCCAGCGGCAGCGCTGAGGCTGCCGCCCTGGCTGGGGTGGTCAGGGGCCGGCCACCTGGCGCAGCAGCTGAGTCAGCGCTTCGGGCTCGGCCACGGCATCCGTCCCCGGCCCCGCGTGGCCCAGGAGTCCGGGTTGGCGGTTCAGGTCCTCGATCAACCGGCGCAGGAAGGCGTCGGGGTGATGGATGTCCTCCAGCTGACCGCTGCGTCCACCCAGGCACCAGCGCAGGCTGCCGCTGGAGTCGCAGACCAGCACGGCGGGCTTCTGGGAGAAGGCGCGGTGGGTCGCTACCGGATCGCTGCTCTGGAAGAACCAGGCAGCCTCCTGGTCGCTGGCACTGATCAGGGCCGCGGCCTCCGCCAGGGTGTGGAACCGCCGCAGCACCTCGGCCGTGGGCGGAGATTCGGCTCCGAGTCCCCACTGCTGGGGCTGCCAGTTCAGGTCGAGGGCGATCGACACCCCCTGGGCGCTGGCGCGCTCCAGCAGCATGCGCAGGCTCATGGCCGTCTCCCTGCCGGCCAGCATGGTGCTGTCCACCAGCAACCACGACAACCGGCCCAGCTCAGCCGAGAGCCGTTCGGTGGCTCCCTCCGGTGTGTGGCGCTCGAGTTCGGCGCTCAGGGCGGTGGTGAGATCGAGGGTTGAACTGGTCATGGGGAGTTGTTGGGGGACGACGGTGGACTGAGGGGGGCGTGGGCCGTCCCCGGCTCAGGTGTTCTTCTCCACCAGCTCGTGGAAGCGGTCGGCCAGGCTCTGGAACGTGTCATCGCTCTGCTGGAGGAGGCTCTCCCAGTTGCTCTGGGTGGCCTGGCGCAGCTGCTGGAGCTGCTCCATGCCCTGATCACGGGCCTGCACCAGTTGATCCACCCGCTTCTGGGTTTCCTGACGGGCATCGTCGGTGAGTTGGTTGAGGTTGCTCCTCAGCTGGTCGATCTTGGTGTTCCAGGCGTCGATCTCGGCCTGGCGTTTGTCGAGGATCGCCTGCTTGAGGCGTTCGTCGACTTGCGCTTGGTTGGCGGTGGTCATGGATGGTCTCCGTAGGGTCTGCAACGGACCTCAGTCGTGAGGGCATCACGCTTGCGCGCCCTGCTGTCACAGATCTGTGTGGACAGATCTGCGTGGACAGATCTGTGACAGCAGGACTGGGTTGCCGACAGGACTGGTTTGTCGAGTCGTTTATGGAGTCGCCGTGCGGCTGTAGGGGCGCGGCTGCCGTAGGTCGCGACGCGTCGCTGAAGGAACGTCGCCGATGGAACGGCGCTGAAGGAGCGCCGCCGATGTCTGTCCGTTAGATCCACCATACAGCATGTTTGCTGTGATGCAAGCGCCAATTCGCTGGAAGGTGTCATTCCTGGATGTGCAGAATTCGGCAGATCTGCTGTCTCGGAAGGCATCTCGGCGGATCACCAGCTACGCATCAGCACGGCCTTTGTCTCCGGGGTTGCCGCTGTGTTCGTTGGGGGTGTTCGGCGGGACGCTTTCGCCAGCGCAGCGATTGTTCGCCAGAGTGGGCAGGGTTCTTCAGGCCCGGTTCCTCCGCTCGTCGCATCTGGCCATGGCCCGGCTCCATGTCCCTGTTTTTGTCCTGGCCCCGGAGCCGGAGCTGCCGCTGGAGCCCGCCGGCTGGAGCGCTCTGGCGCAGCTCCAGGGCCACTGGGTGGACGAGGCCGAGCGGGTGCGGCTGTTCCCGCTGGCCGCTGACTGGCAGGGCTCGCTCGATGAGCTGCTGGGCGGCGGTGCGCCGCCGATGCGGCCGATCTGTGATGCCCTGGTGCCGGGCTGGGCGGTGGAGTCCCTCAGCCTTGGGGTCTATGAGCTCGAGGGTTCCCTCGCCAGCGGCGACGACTTGAGCAGCGGCGAAACGAGCGGCGTGGATCCCACGGCCGGACTGCAGGTGGAGGCGGTCCGCTGCCTCGATCAGGTGCCCCTGCGGGACGTGCAGAACGAAGCCTGCTGGTTCTATCCCACCGAGGATGGCGCCTACCTGAGTGCCCGGGGCCCGCGGGCCGTGCGCTTCCGGCCGGGCTATCTGCCCGACCGCCCGCCCACCACCGAGCCCCTCGACTACCACCGCAGCCGCCTGCGGCTGTTGTGGTCGCTGCTGGCCGACGACACCGAGATGACCTGCGTGGGCCTCACCTACAACAACCGGCGGATCGACTGGCCCCTGGAGCGGGAGGAGCCCCAGCCCCGCTGCGACTGGGCCTGGTTCACGGTGGATTCCACGGCCGAATCCCCCTACCGGGAGATCGAGAGCCGGCGGATCATGCAGGCTCAGCCCCACTGAGCAACTGGGCCTGGATGGCGGTGATGGCGATCGTGCTCACGATGTCCTCCACGCTGCAGCCCCGGCTGAGATCGTTCACCGGCCTGTTCAGGCCCTGGAGGATCGGACCGATGGCGACCGCCCCGGTTTCGCGCTGCACCGCCTTGTAGGTGTTGTTGCCGGTGTTGAGGTCGGGGAACACCAGCACCGTGGCGCGGCCGCCCACCGCCGATCCCGGCAGTTTCTGCAGGGCCACCTCCGCGCTCACGGCCGCGTCGTACTGAATCGGTCCCTCGATCGGCAGCTCCGGCCAGCGCTGCCGCACCAGGGCGGTGGCCTGGCGCACCTTCTCCACGTCCTCCCCCTGGCCGGATGTCCCCGAGGAGTAGGAGAGCATCGCCACCCGCGGCTCCAGCCCCAGGGCCTGGGCCGTTTCGGCGGAGCTGATGGCGATCTGGGCCAGCTGGGCGGCGTCGGGGCGGGGATTGACGGCGCAGTCGCCGTAGATCACCACCCGGTCTTCGAGCAGCATCACGAACACCGATGAGATCAGCGACACCCCGGGGCGACTGCGGATCAGCTGCAGGGCCGGGCGGATGGTGTGCTGGGTGGTGTGGGTGGCACCCGACACCATGCCGTCGGCGTCGCCGCTGAGCACCATCACCGTGCCGAAGGTGGTGGCATCCAGCAGGTGGTCGCGGGCGATGGCGGCCGTGCTGCCCTTGTGCCGCCGCAGCTCCACAAAGGTGTGGATGTAGCGCTCCAGATCGGCACTGGTGTGGGGGCACAGCACCCCCAGCGACTCCAGATCGAGGTCGATGCCCTCCCGGCGCAGCACCCGCTGGATCGCCTCCCGCTCCCCCAGCAGCACTGGGGTGGCCAGCCCCTGGGCCTGCACCTGGGCCGCGGCCCTCAGGATGCGGGGCTCGAGGGCCTCCGGCAGCACGATCCGCTGCGGCCTGTGGCCGGCCCGCAGGCTGAGGCTGTGGTGGAACATCCGGGGCGTGGGCTCCGGCGGCGGGGCCAGGGTCACCGTGCGGAGCAGCCGCTCCACCTGGCCGTGGCGCTCGAAGGCGGCGATCGAGAGGGCGATCTTCTCGCGGTCGTCACCCCGCAGGCTGGTGTGAATCTCCCGCAGGCGCGCCACCGTGGTGAAGGTGTCGCTGGGCACCGCCAGGATCGGCAGGGGGTTGGGCAGGCCCTGGATCAGCCGGTCGATCGCCGGCTCCGGGGGCATGCCGGTGAGCAGCAGCCCCGACAGGCTGGGGTAGTTGTGCGACTGGTGGGCCTGGAGCATGCCCATGATCACGTCGCCCCGGTCGCCCGGGGTGATCACCAGACTGCCCTCCTGCAGCCACTCCAGGGCGTGCTGCATCTGCATCGCCGCCACGATCTGATGCAGGGCCAGGCGCTCCAGGCCCTCCTGGCCGTAGAGCACGTCGGCCTGCAGATGCTCGGCGATGTCGCGCAGCCGGGGGCTGCTCAGGCGGCGGTCGTAGGGAATCACGCTCAGCACCCAGTCGCGTCCGCCGAACTCCCGCTCGAGGGCCTGGCGCAGGGCATCGATGCGGGCCGGATCGGCCTTGTTGAGCACGATCCCCACGATCCGGCAGCCGTGGCGGCGGTAGGTCTCCACCGCCAGCCGCACCGGCCGCAGGGCATCGTCGCCGTTGCGCTGATGGGCGTTGCCCAGGATCAGGATCGGGCAGCCCAGGTTGCGGGCGATCTCCTGGTTGAGGTTGAACTCGAAGGCCGAACCCTCGCCCAGATAGTCGGAGCTCTCGCAGAGCATGAAGCCCTGGTCCTCCGCCAGGGCCTGGTAGCGGCTGATGATCCGCTCCAGCCCGTCATTGATGCGGTTGGCGGCGATCAGGTCGTTCATCTCCCCGGTGCTGAGCCCGAAGGAGGCTTCCACGCTCTGGGAGAGCTGGAAATGGCGCCGGATCAGGTCGATGTCCTCGTCCGGTGTGGTCTGGATCACGGGCCGGAAGAAGCGCAGCCCGGCGGTGCGGCGCAGCAGCTCATGGCCCAGCCCCAGGGCGACCAGGGCCTTGCCGCTGCCCGCCTCGGTGGTGCTGATGTAGAGGGCGTTGCTCATGGAGGGCAGGATCCTGGGGCCAGCATCAACGCAGCCGTGGTCCTGGCGATGTATCGCAGGGGCCCGGAGCCGTCCCAGCCTGGATGGACATCAAAAAGGCCAGCCAGGACGAGCTGGCTGGCCGGGTGGGTTGATCGCTGCTGCCCTCGCGGGACAGCGGCTTGATCAGTGGTGGTAGCTCTGGCCGCGGTAGGTGAGCTGCGTGGTCTTGGTGTCCTGTTTGGGCTGGTCGTGATGGGCGTCCACATAGGGCACCCCGCGGTAGGACTTGGCCATCATGAACTGGGCGCCGTTGAGACGCTGCTGCTTGAGGGCCTTGGATCGGATCAGATCGAGAACGTTCATCAGGGTCTCCACAGTGTCCGCGTCCCCGTTGCCTGACACGGCTCTGACTGCGTCCACCCGAAGGCAGGTGGATCAACGTTGCGGGAATCTAGCGGTTTGGTAGCGATTGCTACGGCGCTTGGGGGGCTTTGGTGCTGGAAGTTGCGGGCGCCGGGCTGGATGGGGTGCCGGGGGGTGGGATCCCTGAGGGCACACGGCTTGCGCCGCCACTGTTCGGCCGCGAGAGTGGGCCCTCTCGAGCGGGTCGCACCGGGTCCCAGCGGATGGATGCTTCGGCGGATGTCAAAGCGGCCCTGGCGGTGCTGGGGCTCGGTGTGGTGCCCGTGAGCCGTGAGGATCTGGCCCGCCGGATCGCCGCCTGCCATCCGGCCTCCCGGCCCTGGAGCGCCCTGCACACGGCGGCCTACCGCAAGCTCTGGGAAGCGCTGGAGCCAGCCGAGTCAGCCGAGCCCGCCGTTCCACCCATGGCGGCCTGAGCCGTCCCGCCGTCGCCCCGGCCAGGATCACCGCATTGATCGACATCACCTGCGGCCCGTGATCGGATTTCTGCCCAACGTTCTCTGGTTCGTGCTGGGTGGCTTCGTGATGGGCCTGGGCTGGTGGCTGGCGATCGGCCACCTCAGCTCCGCCCTGGCCTGTTTCATCACCATCGTGGGGATCCCTTTTGGGATTCAGCACCTCACGCTGGCCCTGATCGCCCTGGCTCCCATCGGCCTGAAGGTGGTGCCGGTGCGCTGTTGAGCCCGCTGCTGGACCCAGAGTGAGCCAACCCACCGCGTAGCTGCTGCCGATCCCATGGCTGAGTCCTTCCCTGCCCCGTCCCTGCTCAACCGCACGGCCAGGGTGCTGCTGTGTCTGGTGTTCATCCAGTCGCTGATCGGCAAGCTCACCGGCTTCGCCGGACCGGCCGGCGCCATCGCCGCCAAGGGTCTGCCGCTGGCTCCAGTGCTGCTGGTGCTGGCCATGGCGCTGATGGCGGCGGGGTCGGCGCTGGTGATCAGCGGCTGGAAGGCGCGCCTGGGGGCCGTGCTGCTGCTGGTGTTCCTGGTGCCCACCAGCTTCATCTTCCATGGGGATCTGGGGGATCCCGCTGAGCGCATTCAGCTGTTCAAGAACCTGGCGATCGTGGGTGGCCTGCTGCTGGTGGCCGACCAGAACCGCTGACTCTGGCTGGCGCAGCCAACCCCGAGCCCCCCCGCCGCCAGCCGCTGGCCAGCAGGCTGCCGAGCACGGCATGCACCACCGCCGAGACGGCGCCGGGCAGGGCCGTGAGCGGCGACGCGGCGAAGGCCGAACGGGCCAGCACCACCGCCAGGCCCGAGTTCTGCATGCCCACCTCGATGCTCACGGTGCGCCGCACCGTGGCCGGCTGGCTCGCCGCTGCCGGGATCAGCCAGCCCAGCAGGAAGCCGATGCCATGCAACAGCAGGGCCGCGAGCAGCAGCAGCGGACCCTGAGCCAGCAGGGCCTGGCGCTGGCTGCCCACGATGCTGGCCACGATCAGCACGATCGCCAGCACCGCCAGGGGCGGCATCACCGGGGCGAGCGCGCGGGCCAGGCGTGGGGCGCCCCGCTTGAGGGCCACGCCGGCAGCCACCGGCAGCAGCACCACCTGCAGCACATCGAGCAACAGCCGCCAACCGTCCACGGGCACGTAGCGGCCGGCCAGCAGCCCGGTGAGGGCCGGCGTGAGCAGCACGGCCGCCAGGGTGCTCACGGTGGTCATCACCACCGAGAGGGCCACATCGGCCCGGGCGATCAGGCTCACCACGTTGCTGGCAGTGCCGCCCGGACAACAGCCCACCAGGATCAGCCCCACCGCCAGGGGTGGTTCCAGCCGCAGCCCCCAGGCCACAGCGGCAGCCAGGGCCGGCATCACCGCGAACTGGGCGATCACCCCCAGAACAGCCGGCCGCGGACGGCCCAGCACCCGCCGGAAGTCGGCCGTCTGCAGCTCCAGGCCCATGCCCAGCATCACCACCGCCAGGGCCAGCACGATCAGTGGGCCCTGCATCCAGGAGAACAGCCAGGGAAACGGCAGGGCCAGCAGCACCCCCGTAACGGTCCAGAGGGGGAACAGCAGGGTGAACCGCTCCAGCACCCGTCAGTTCCAGCTGGCGGGACCGTACCGCAGCGACGGCGCTGGCAGGGGCGTCAGCGGCTACGGGGACCATCCAGGCTGGGGGACGATCACGATTCAGCAAACCCGCGTCTTCCGCCACCGGACGATGATTCCGGGGCGGCGATGACCTGGTGGTGAGCAACCCCGGAAACCCGAACTCCCCGCGCTGGCAGACAATCCGGCTGCGGCTGGATTTGGCCCCTGCCGGGCAAGCCAACGCGGCAGTGCACCCGCAGAGAAGCCTCAGCGTTGCCCCCCATTGCCGAAGCGCAGCTATGCGATAGGGTGCGCACAGTTCTTCAAACACCCATGCTCACCGGCTCTGATCTGCTCGCCAAGGTCAAGGAACTGGGCGATGCCACCAAGTCTGAACTGGTGCGCGAATGTGGCTACGTGAGCACCAAGAAGGACGGCAGTGAGCGGCTGAACTTCACCGCCTTCTACGAAGCACTCCTGGAAGCCAAGGGTGTGAGCCTGGGTGAGAGTGGCCAGGGCCGTGGCAAGGGCGGCCGCAAGCTCAGCTTCGTCACCAAAGTGCAGTTCAACGGCAACCTGCTGGTGGGCAAGGCCTACACCGCCCAGCTGGGTCTGGAGCCTGGCGATGAGTTCGAGATCAAGCTCGGCCGCAAGCAGATCAAGCTCATCCCCATCGGCGGCGCTGACGAGGACGAGTGAGTCCTCACGAGCCTGCCGCTGGCCTGCTGGCGCCCAGAGCGGGCGCCTTCTTGCCGAAACTTCTTGCCGAAATCTGGAACGGCAGGCCCATGCTCCTGACGTACTCAGGTCCTGCCATTCCACGTCTGGCCGACGACTGAATCGCTGGCCAGGCGTCGCTGGTCGCTGGTCGATGGGTGGCCTGGGTCGGCTCGGTAGGGTTGGTGCTGTTGAGGCTTCCCTGAGATGACCCATGGCCGTCATCGAGCAGACGCCTGAGCGCTTGCACCTTCAATTCCAGGACGAGCCCGGCTCCCAACTGCTTCTTGGGGTGGTGCTGGGTGTGGCGGCCTTGATCTCGCTGGTGGTCGTTCTGGCTGAGCCCTCGGTGGACAACAGCCTGTTTCTGGCGTTCACCGTGGGCATCACGGCCTTTGCCTTTGTGGATCAGACTTCCTATGGCTGCCTGGCCGACCGTGCGGCGGGCCGGTTCACGATCTTCCGGGTGAATGGCCTGGGGCTGACCCGCAGGATCAGTTGCAAGGTGAGCGAGATTCGCACCATTGCGGTGAGACGGCGGGTGTCCGGACGGGGCCGACCCTGCAGTGCCCATGTGATTCTCAGCAGTGGCCGGCAGTTGCGTCTGCTGTCCTACAAGTCGTGCGAAGAACAGCGACAGATTGTGAACCGTTTGGTGAGTTTTCTGGGGATTTAGACAGCAGCAATCAGGCCTCAAACAGGCACTGGTGACCCGGGGGACACCGGTATGGATACCATGGTCTCAGCAGCATTTCCACCCCACATGAACAAGATTGCCGCACCCTTGCGACGCGCCTTGATTTATGGTCTGATCAGTTATGGAGGGTTGGTTCTGATTAACAACGCAGAGCTGAACCTCCCCAACATGTGGCTTGCCTATCTGCCGATGTTCATTGGGGTCTATGTGTTCACCCAGTGGCTTGACCGCAGGTTTGGCGACTGAAGTCTTCTGCCACGGCTGGCGCTTCATGGCTGCCGTCGCACAGGGGATACCGACGGGAGCGACCGCAGCGGCAGAGCTGATGCACGCCGGCCGGTAGGTCCAGCGGCTCCGGCCCAGGCGATGGGGGGGGGTGGGATCAGCCATGACGGAGCCGCTCTGCCGCTGAGGCGTGCTCCCAGTCTGGGCTGGCTTCAGGGGCAGGGTATGGGCCGACGCCGCAGCGGCCTGATGCCGCTGACGGGGTGGCCCGGCAGGCGACGGATCCGCACCTGGTAGGTGCAGTGGGCCGGGCCGATGTGCTCAATCAGGGCTTCCCGGGCTTCATGGTGGAGTTCCTCCAGCGATGGAGCCGTGATCCGGATCGGCAGGCTCTCGGCCTGGGCTTCCAGGTGGCCCGGGTGTTCGGCAAGAACGCGGAACAGGACCTCTCGCATGCAGCTGGTTCTCTTGTCTTTTCGACTTCATCCTGGTGCCGCTGCCACCGGGGAGAGCGTGCCGCGCGATACGGGGAACCGGCCCAGCCGCGAGACCGCCAGGCCTCAGGCCAACCACCCCCGCGCTGCCGCCAGCTGTGAGGCCTCCTGAACCGCCTCGAACCAGCGATGGGCGCGCCGCTACTGCTTCGCAGAAGCCTTGGGCCAGGCCTCGTCCTGGCTGCCGGCGCACGTGATGTAGGCCTCCATCGCCTCCGGCGTTTCGATCACCGCCAGCAGCCCGGCCAGACGGCCGCCCAGGGAACCATCGGCCCGCAGCCGGCTCGCTCTGCAGCACCCCCAGCACGCTCTGCCTGAACGCCACCAGTTGGCCGGGCCTGAGCCTGCGGCTGTTGGGCAGTCCGGTTGCCGCACCGGCGGTCGCCTGCACGCTCCAGCTCAGCCCGTGCCCGGCAGCCCCACCGTGCTGCGTGCTCCACCCGGCCGGGATCCGCTGGGGCTGCAACCAGGCGAGGAGGAGCTGCAGATCAGTCCTCAGAATCAGGACTGGCCGGCGTCAGCCGCCGCTCCACCAGCAGAAACACAACCCAGGCCAGCGCTGCGCTGATGCCGCCGGTCCAGTCGTTGCGCAGGAGCTCCAGCACCGCCACCGTGCTGGCCCCGATGCGCAGGCCGCGGAGCAGAAAGCGACCCAGTTTCTCCTGGCGCGAGGGAGCACTCATCGTGATCCGCGGAGTGGCTGCCAGCGATCATGCCTCCGCTCGGGGGGCATCCAGGCTCTGCATCAGCGATCAGCGGCTTTCCCCGCCTGCCTGGGGCAGAGTCGCTGCCATGCCCCGTCGTGTTCACGCCGCCAGAGCCCTGGCTGTCGCCCTGGCCCTGGTTTCCCTCACCCTGGCCCCGGCCTGCGCGGCACCGGGGCCCAGGGCCACCGTGGTGTCCGTGGGTGATGGCGACAGCCTCCGGGTCCGCCAGGGCGAGGAGACCATCACGGTGCGGCTGGCCTGCATCGACGCCCCGGAGATGGCCCAGCGGTCCCATGGTCCGCAGGCCAGGGAGGTCCTGCGGCAGCGCCTCCCCATCGGCCGGGAGGTGAGGCTCGATGTCAAGACCACCGACCGCTATGGCCGCACCGTGGCGGAGGTGTTCAGCGGCAGCAACATCGGCCTGGTCCTGGTGGAGGACGGCCAGGCCTTTGTGTACCGCCAGTACCTCGATCAGTGCGACAGGCGGGAGTATCTGAAGGCAGAAGAGCGCGCCAGGCGGCGCCGGCTGGGCATCTGGCAGGTGGATGGGGGCATCACCAGGCCCTGGGACTTCCGGCGATCACGCCGCTCCCATCGCGGTCAGGGTGGCAGTACACATGCAGGCCGCGATGGGAGGGGATCGATCAGCTGACCAGGGCTGAACGGCGGGGACGATCAGCCTGTTGCCGTTGCTGAGCTGGAATTCCGCAGGACTGGGCCTACTGCTCTGCTCGGCGGCAAGCCTCCGGCCAGCGGTGTTATCCCGATGGCGCTGTGTCAGGGAGATCCAGGTGCCTTGGTTGTCGAGGCAACGCTGGGCGTTTCGATCGCAGAGCACCCCTGGGGAAGGGGCGCTGATGGGGCTGGTGAACCCCTATTCCGTTATCACGCTGGCAGCCAGGCGACTCTGTTCTGTTGCGTGAATTGGCGTAACCAGCAAGTTCTATCGGCTGTCGATCAGAAAGAACTCCAGTATCGGATCAGCACGGAAAGGAGAGAGGCCCGTTGCAGACTGTGATCAGCACTTGGCGGCATGCGCCTGAATACGCTGATGCATGGCCCTGAGCCCGACTGGGTACTCCGGGCTGCCATGAAAAATCGGGCTGCCATGAAAAATGGCTGATTCCATGCAGGAGCCAGCCATGATCATGCAGGATTCACCTGGAGCGATCCTCCCGGATGGGGACGATCGTGCCGGCTCAGCCGCGCCAGGTGGGCAGGCCGCCACTGACCAGGGTGCCGCGATTACGCCAGAGTGCCTCCGGAGTCACCTGAACGCCGTGCTCGAAGGCGAGTTGGGCCGCAGCCTCGGTGGAGGCGGTGGCGCGCAGGTCCTGGGCAAAGGCGGGGTCGTGCTGGAGCAACTCCCTCAGCTGGTGCAGGGCTGCAGTGGATGGATTCACGGCCTCGTGGACCGGCAGATCGCAGGTGGCCATTGGGCCTCCTTCTCAGAGTGATACCAGTCTAGGAACGGCGGTCTGGATCTGGTTCAGCTGTATTCGCCTGGAATGTCCTGCTTGGTCACCGTGACGCGGCCCACCTGCTGGCGTCCCCAGCAGTGGTGTAAATGCCCTGGGCCTCAGCCCCGGCGTAGCCGGGGCTGAGCGAGCCCACCTCAGACGCCTGGCGTTGCAAGGGGTGGGCAGGCCCGTTTCCCTGGTT
>SLIG01000149.1 GCA_007135755.1 Cyanobium sp. | reverse complement strand
CTGGGCTTCAACCGGGCGGTGGTGCCGAAGGGCAGCGGCCTGGGAGCCGCCGCTGCCGCCGCCGGCGTGCAGCTGCTCGAGGCCGGCACCGTGGCCGAGGCCCTGGTGGCGGCCCTGGGGGTGGATCCGGCGGACGACCGGGGCTGAGCGCTTTCGGGCGGATTTGCTCCCCAGGAGATCGCCCTGCAGGAGATCGCCTTACAGCAGATAGAGGATGCCGTACAGCACCACCCAGACCCCGTCCACGAAGTGCCAGTAGAGCTCCGTGGCCTCGAGGGGGAAGCGGTTCTGGCTGCTCACCCGGCCGCCCTCACGGCTCTGCCACCAGATGATCAGGATCATCAGGCTGCCCAGAGTCACATGCAGGCCGTGAAAGCCTGTAATCGCGTAGAAGGTGCTGCCGTAGAGGTTGTCGGTGAGGCCGAAGGGCAGCGAGAAGTACTCCTTCAGCTGGGCCGCCAGAAAGCAGAGGCCAAGGGTGGCGGTGATCAGCAGCCAACGCCGGCAGACCGGGCGATCGTCTCGCTTCAGGGCTGAACCGGCCCTGTGGAAGGTGAAGCTGCTGACCAGCAGCAGCAGGGTGTTGATGCTGGGCAGCAGCAGCTCCAGCTCGTACACGGCCCCTTCCGGCAGGGGATTGACGGCGCGAAAGGTGAGGTAGGCGGCGAAGAAGCCGGCAAAGGTCATGCCGTCGGCCACCAGGAACGTGGCCAGGCCGAACAGGCGGTGATCGGGATGGTGCTCGGTGCTTTCGGCAGCGGAATGATCAGAGGCAACAGGGCCGCTGGAGGGGCTGGGGAGGCTGGTGGTCATGACGCAGCTGGGGACTTGAGGCCATAGCCGTAGGGCTCATGGACGAGGGGAGCCTCGCCATGCCAGTTGTGCTCCGGCGGTGGTGAGCTGGTGAGCCATTCCGGCGTCAGGGCATTCCAGGGGTTGTCTCCGGCAACAGCGCCCCGATAGGCACTCCAGATCACATTGATCAGGAAGGGAAGGGTGCTCACCGCCATCAGCAGCGCTCCGACGCTGCTGAGCTGATTGATGAACTGGAACTGGGGATCGTATTCAGCAACCCGCCTGGGCATGCCGTTCAGGCCAAGCCAATGCTGGGGGGCAAAGCAGAGGTTGAGCCCGATGAAGGTGAGCCAGAAGTGCAGCTGGCCGAGGGGTTCGTTCAGCATCCGTCCCGTGACCTTGGGGTACCAGTGATACATCGAGGCAAAAATCACGAACACCGTGCCCCCGTAGACAATGTAATGAAAATGTCCCACAACGAAATAGGTATCGTGCACATGGATGTCAAATGGCACCTGGGCCAGGGCCACTCCGGTGATGCCGCCGAACACGAAGTTCACGATGAAGCCGCAGGAGAACATCACGGCGGTGTTCAGGCTGATGCTGCCTCCCCAGAGCGTGGCCAGCCAGTTGAAGAACTTGATCCCGGTGGGTACGGCGATGAAGGAGGTGGCGATGGTGAAGAACAGGCGCATCCAGGGAGGAGTACCGCTGGTGAACATGTGGTGAGCCCACACGATCAGACCCAGAAACACGATCGCCATGATCGAGTACACCATCGTGGTGTAGCCGAACAGGGGCTTGCGAGCGTGCACCGGCAGGATCTCGCTCACCAGGCCGAAGGCGGGCAGCACCATGATGTAAACCGCCGGATGGGAGTAGAACCAGAAGAGGTGTTGGTACACCACCGCATTGCCGCCCATGGCGGGATTGAAGAAGCCGGTGTGGGCAACGATGTCGAAGCTCAGCAGCACGAGGGTGCCAGCCAGCACCGGGGTGGACAGCAGCACGAGGATGCTGGTGCCCAGCATGGCCCAGCAGTACATCGGCAGCTGCATCATCTTCAGACCGGGCCGCCGCATCTTGAGGACGGTGGCGACGAAGTTGATGGCCCCGAAGATCGAGCTCCCCCCCAGCAGCAGCACGCTGAGAATCCAGATCACCTGACCGGTGGCCGCCGTGCTGAGGCTGAGGGGTGGATAGGCGGTCCAGCCTGACTGGGAGGCCCCGCCCAGGAAGTAGCTGCTGATCAACAGCAGCCCCGCCGGAGGGATCATCCAGAAAGCCACAGCATTCAGCCGGGGGTAGGCCATATCCCTGGCACCCACATAGAAGGGGATCAGGTAGTTTCCGAAGGCGCCATTCACCACCGGAACGATCCAAAGGAAGATCATGATCGTGCCGTGCATGGTGAGCACTTCGTTGTAGACCTCCCTGGGCATGAAATCGGAGATGGGGGTCAGCAGTTCAGTGCGCAGGGCGCCGGCCAGGGCACCGCCGATGAAATAGAAGAGGAATCCGCAGACCAGATACTGCAGGCCGATCACCTTGTGGTCGGTGCTGAAACCGAAGTAGCGCTGCCAGGGCAGATGCTCCTGGGTGCCGGCGAGGCTGGATGGCGTGCTGAGGGTCATGAGATCAGTGTTTCGCTGGCAGCTGTGGCCTTCACTGGGCTGTTCTTGGCAACCCAGTTGGCATAATCCTCGGGTGGTTCCACGATCACTGTGGAGCGCATGCCGCCGTGGTAGGCACCACAGAGCTCGGCACACACGATCGGGTAGCTGCCCGGACGGGTTGCCGTGAAGCTGAGCAGGGTGGGCTGCCCGGGAATGATGTCCTGCTTGAGCCTGAACTCCGGCACCCAGAACGCATGGATGACGTCATTGGCCGTCATCCGCAGGGATACGGGTTGACCTGCAGGGACGTGGAGTTCGCCGCTGATGATATCGGCTTCCGGGTAGCGGAAGATGAACGCAAACTGCATGGCGGTGACCTCGATGGGCACGGCTGCCACTGGCGGTTGACCCTCGACGACCACCGAGCTGATGCCGGCCCAGGTTTTCTGCCCTGGCCCACTCGCCGCCGGCTCGTGCATCGTCTCCATGCCGGCCATGCTGTGGTCGTGCATGGGCACCATGCCACCCATCCGGTCATAGATGTCGAAGCTGTAGATCCCCACAAACAGCACCACCACGGCTGGAATGGCGGTCCAGAGGATCTCCAGAGGCAGATTGCCCTCCACGGCAGGCCCTTCAGTGACCGTGCCACTGCGGCGCCGGAATCGCGTCAGGCTATACACCACCATCCCCACGATGCCAATGAACAGGGTTGTGCCGATGCTGAACAGAACCTTGAACAGCTGGTCGTAAAGGGGTGCATTCACACTGGCATCAACGGGCAGCAGATTGACGTTCTGCCCGACCCACAGGCCTACCAGAACAAGGGCAATGCCAATGAGCAGGGTGATGATTCTCGGCGGTAATCGCATCGTGCCCATGATCGTGCCCGTGGTCTATGGGGCTTGCCACGCATCGTGGCGCTCAGTCTATGGACGAGGCTCCTGTTGGGCGGCCTGGAAACCTCAGCGGTTGCGATCTGTGGATAATGCGCTCTTTTCTGTGTGGCAATCAACGCATCAGCGTTGCAATTGATGACGATCTGCTGTCGCCTTGGCTGGCCTGGCACTCAGGTTGGTGGTCGACCCCATCCCTGAGTGCTGCGAGCTCTCCTGTCATGACCGTTCACGACCTGCAGATGCTCGTGGTGCTGCTTCTGCCCGCCATGCTCCTGTCCGTGCTGCTGCTCGGGACCTTTGCCGCAGGCGGCTGATCCGCTGCCGCAGGCGGTTGATCCGCGTCATTCCCGCGCCAGGGCGGCAGGGATGGCCCAGCATCAGCTCGACTGCTGGGGCTCCAGCTGAATGTGATTCAGCAGGGTGGTGACAAAGGCAAACAGCAGAAACGGCAGGCTGAGCACCAGGATCAGTCCGACCCCCACCAAGGCAAAAATCGGCCGGGACGCTCCCATCAGGGCCAGCCCCGCAGCCAGGCTCGCGAAGATCACGGCCATCCAGGCCAGGATCTGGCCGTAGATATCGCCGAAGCTGAGGGTGCAGCGCACGTTGAAGGGAGTGCCTGTGGTCATGGGGTTGGCTGGCTTTGGTCCAGCTAAGCCAAAACCGGCCGCGCTGTCTCCCGACCCGATCAGAAATACACGTCGGCGCTGCCGCGGCCGCTGGTTTTGAGCCAGTTCAGGGCTTCGATGTAGTTGTTGGGGGCCAGGCGAATGGCCTTGCCCCAGAAGTCGGCGGCCTGGTCGTACTGGCGGTCGGCCTCGTCGGCATCGCCCTGCTCCTCAGCGATCGAGCCCAGGTGGTGGTGGATCACCGCCATGTTGTTGAGCGCCTGGGGCATCTTGCTGTTGAGCTCCAGGGCCTGGCTGTAGAAGTTGAGCGCCTTGGCGTGTTCGCCGTTGGAGGCGAACACCAGGGCCATGTTGTAGAGGATGAAGGCCTTGTCATTGGGGTCGTCCTCCAGCTTGAGGGCCTCCTCGTAGTTCTCCAGGGCTTCGGCGTACTCACCATCGGCCTGGGCGCTCATGCCGTCCCGGTAGTACGCGAAGGCCTCCTTGGCGCGCCGGTTGGTGGGCAGCACCTTGAGGATCAGGTCAGCCATCACCGTGAAGCTCTTGTCGATGAAGTTGTCGTTGCGTTGGGAGCGGGGCACCGGCCGGACGGGAAGGCTGCGAGCTTTCCAGTCTGGCCGATCTGCGTAGCGTGAGGCCCATGCCCGGCTGATTCGGTTCATGTCTGTTGTGCCGTCTGCCTCACCCGCTGTCCCGGCAGCCGCCATTGCCTCCCAGTCCCAGTCCCAGTCGCAGTCCCAGTCCCAGCCGCTGGAGCCGCTGCTGCTGGAGATCGAGGGGATGAAGTGCGCCGGCTGTGTGCGGGCGGTGGAGCAGCGGCTGCTGGAGCAGCCCGGCGTGCGCCAGGCCAGCGTCAACCTGCTCACCCGCACCGCCTGGGTGGAGCTGGACCCGACCCCCGCGGAGCGCTCCGCCGACCAACGCAGCCAGCCCCTGGAGCAGGCGCTGGCGTCCATGGGTTTCACGGCCCGCCCCCGTTGCGCGGAACACGAGGCCCCGAGCTTGCGGCAGCGCCAGCAGCGGCGCGGCTGGTGGCAGCTCTGGCGCCAGCTGCTGGTGGCCCTGGTGCTGCTGCTGGTTTCAGGCCTGGGCCACTTCGGCCTGGTGGCCCCCACCCTCTGGCAGGGACCGGGCGGCCTGGTGCTCACGGCCGAGTGGTTCCACGCCCTGGTGGCCACCGCGGCCCTGCTGGGCCCCGGCCGGCCGATCCTGGTGAAGGGTCTCCGCTCCGCCCTGGCCGGGCTGCCCAGCATGGACACCCTCGTGGGCCTGGGGGTGGGCAGTGGCTATCTGGCCAGCCTGGTGGGCCTGCTCTGGCCCCAGACGGGCTGGCCCTGTTTCTTCAACGAGCCGGTGATGCTGCTGGCCTTCGTGCTGCTAGGCCGCTTCCTCGAGGAGCGGGCCCGCGTCCGCACCGGCCGGGCCCTCGAGCAGCTGGCTGAGCTCCAGCCCGACACCGCCCTGCTGCTGGTGGGCGAGGGCCCGCCGCGGCAGGTGCGGGTGGGCGGCCTGCGCCCTGGTGACCGGGTGCGGCTGCTGCCGGGCGACCGGGTGCCGGTGGATGGGCTGGTGCTGGAGGGAGAGTCGGCGGTGGATGTGTCGGCCCTCACCGGTGAACCCCTGCCCCTGCAGGCTGCCAGCGGCAGCGAACTGGCCGCCGGCAGCCTCAACCTGGAGGCGCCGCTGGAGCTGGAGGTGCAGCGCAGCGGCGGCGACAGCGCCGTGGCCCGGATCATCCGTCTGGTGGAGCAGGCTCAGAGCCGCAAGGCACCGATCCAGGGCCTCACCGATCGGGTGGCGGGTCGCTTCACCTACGGGGTGCTGGGCCTGGCCGTGGCCACGTTTCTGTTCTGGTGGCTGTGGGGTACGGCCCTCTGGCCCGATGTGCTGCACCTGCAGCACCAGGGCGGCGGCCACGGCGGCCATGGGGTGTTCGGGGTGTCGGCTGAGACGCCCTTCAGCCTGGCGCTGCAGCTGGCGATCGCCGTGCTGGTGGTGGCCTGCCCCTGTGCCCTTGGCCTGGCCACCCCCACGGTCATGACGGTGAGTTCCGGCCAGGCGGCCCGGGCCGGCCTGCTGTTCCGCGGCGGCGACGCGATCGAGATGGCCGCGCGGCTGCACGCGGTGCTGTTCGACAAGACCGGCACGCTCAGCGTGGGCCGGCCGCTGGTGACGGGGGTGGAGACGGCGGCGGGTGTGCCGCCGGAGCGGCTGCTGCAGGTGGCCGCCAGCCTCGAGGCGAGCACCCGCCACCCCCTCGCCCATGCCCTGCTGCAGGAGGCCACGGCCCGGCAGCTCAGCCTGCTGGAGGTGCTCGCCGCCAGCACCGTGGCTGGTGCCGGCGTGGGCGGCACGGTGGACGGTCAGCCCTGCCGGGTGGGCCGGCTCAGCTGGGTGGCGCCGGATGCCGACGCCCACTGGCGGAGCCGCCAGGCGGCCCTGGAGGCCGATGGGGCCTCGGTGCTGTCGGTGGCCCAGGGGGGAGGCCTGCTGGGTCTGGTGGCGGTGCAGGATGCACCGCGGCCGGATGCGGCCGCGGTGCTGGCGCGGCTGCGTCAGCTGGGTTTTGGCCTTGGCTTGCTCAGCGGCGACCGCCGGCTGCCGGTGCAGCAGCTGGGCATGGCCCTGGGGCTCAGGGCCGATGAGCTGGCCTGGGAGCTGCGCCCGGAGCAGAAGCTGGAGCGGATCGAGACCCGCCGCGCCACCGGCCCTGTGGCGATGGTGGGGGATGGCATCAATGACGCCCCCGCCCTGGCGGCGGCCGACCTGGGCATCGCCGTGGGCACCGGCACCCAGATCGCCCAGGACAGCGCCGATCTGGTGGTGATGGGCGATCGCCTCGAGGGCATCGTGCAGGCCCTGGCTCTGGCCCGCCGCACGATGGCCAAGGTGCGCCAGAACCTGGTGTGGGCCTTCGGCTACAACCTGATCGTGCTGCCGATCGCCGCCGGGGTTCTGCTGCCGGGGTTCGGGCTGCTGCTCACCCCACCGCTGGCTGCTTTGCTGATGGCCCTCAGTTCGATCACCGTGGTGCTCAACGCCCTGCTGCTGCGCCGTGCCTGAGCCAGAGCGCCGTCCCGGCCGCTTCCTGGTGCTGGAGGGCATCGATGGCTGCGGCAAGACCACCCAGCTCGAGCGGCTCCGACGCTGGCTCCCCCGCAGCGGGCTGATCCCCGCGGGCTGCGCTCTGGTGGTCACCCGCGAGCCCGGCGGCACCCCCCTGGGCCAGGCCCTGCGCCAGCTGCTGCTCCACCCCCCCGGAGAGGCGGCCCCCGTGAACCGGGCTGAACTGCTCCTCTACGCCGCCGACCGGGCCCAGCACGTGGAGCAGGTGATCAAGCCGGCCCTGGCGGCAGGCCACTGGGTGCTGAGCGATCGCTTCAGCGGCTCCACCGCCGCTTACCAGGGCTACGGCCGCGGCCTGTCCCTGGATCTCATCGAGCAGCTGGAGCAGGTGGCCACCGGTGGCCTGCAGCCCGATCTCACCCTCTGGCTGGACGCGTCTGTGGCCGAGAGCCGCCGGCGCCGTGACGACCGGCCCGCCGATCGCATCGAGGCCGGCGGTGAGGCCTTCCTGGAGGCGGTGGCCCGCGGCTTTGCCGAGCTGGCGCAGCGCCGCGGCTGGTGCCGGGTGGAGGCCGGAGCCGATCCGGCCCAGGTGGAGGCCGCCTGCCGGCGCCACATCGCTCCGCTGGGGCTGCCGCGGTGAGTGCGCTGTTCGCCGATCTGCTGGGTCAGGGCCCGGCCAGCGCCCTGCTGCTGGCCGCCCTCGAGGCCCGCCGGATCGCCCCCGCCTACCTGTTTGCCGGACCGCAGGGTGTGGGGCGCCGCCTGGCGGCCCTGCGCTTCCTCGAAGGGGTGCTGGCCGGCCCGGGGGGATCGCTCCCTCTGCGCCGCCGCCTGGCCGAGGGCAACCATCCCGACCTGCTGCGGGTGGAGCCCACCTACCTGCACCGCGGCGAACTGGTGCCCCTCTCCCGGGCTGAGGAGGAGGGGGTGAACCGGCGCAGCCCACCCCAGCTGCGCCTTGAGCAGATCCGCGAGGTTTCGCGCTTCCTGGCCCGCCGGCCGGTGGAGGCGTCCGGCTGTGTGGTGGTGATCGAGCAGGCCGAAGCGATGGCGGAAGCCGCCGCCAATGCCCTGCTCAAGACGTTGGAAGAGCCCGGCGATGGACTGCTGCTGCTGATCACGGCGGCACCGGAGCAACTGCTGAGCACGATCCGCTCCCGCTGCCAGCTGATTCCCTTCCGCCGCCTGGCCCCCGCTGAGGTGGCCCAGGTGCTGGAGCGCCTGCCCCCGCCCGCTGGCGAGGGTCAGCCGCCAGCCGATTCCCCCGATCCCCCCGAGCTGTTGGAGCTGGCGGCCGGATCCCCCGGTGCCCTGCTCCAGCACCGCCGCCAGTGGCAGGCCCTGCCTGCCGAACTCACCGCCCGGCTGCAGGATCTCCCGGGCTGCGGCGATCCCCTGGTGGCCCTGGCCCTGGCCCGCGACCTCAGCGACGCGCTCGACGGCGAGCAGCAGCTGTGGCTGCTGGGCTGGTGGCAGCTCTGGCTCTGGCGCCGTCAGGCCACCCCGGCGGTGCTGCAGCGGCTGGAGCGCCTGCGCCGCCAGCTGCGCGCCTACGTTCAGCCGCGGCTGGCCTGGGAGGTGGCGCTGCTGGAGCTGGGCACGGTGCTGGGCAGCTCCAGGCAGTAGCCGGCGCCGTACACCGTCTTGATGAAGCGGGGCTTGCGGGGATCCGGCTCCAGCTTGGTGCGCAGGTGGCGCACGTGCACCCGGATCGTCTCGATGTCATCGTCGGGTTCATAGCCCCACACCTCCTTGAGGATCAGGGCCGGCGACACGGTCTGGCCGTGGCGCTGCAGCAGGCAGTGCAGCAGCTCGAACTCCAGGTGAGTGAGGCGCACAGCCTGGTCGAACCAGATCGCCTCGAAGCGCTCCGGCACCAGGGTGAGGGGGCCGAAGCTGAGGATCTCGCTGTGCTGGCTGGCCAGTGGCGCGTGGTCACTGCGGCGCAGCAGCGCCTTGACGCGCACCGTGAGCTCCTCAAGGTCGAAGGGCTTGGTGAGGTAGTCGTCGGCCCCGGAGTTGAAGCCGCTCACCTTGTCCTTGGTGTCGCCCAGGGCCGTGAGCATCAGGATCGGGATGCGGGCCGTGCGCTGATCACGGCGCAGGCGCTGGCAGAGGGTGAGGCCGTCGACCTTGGGCAGCATCAGATCCAGCAGGATCAGGTCGGGCACCACCTGCAGGGCCAGGGCCTGGCCACGGATGCCGTCCTCGGCCCGGTGCACGTCGAAGCCGTTGTGGCTCAGGTGCCCGGCCACCAGATCGCGCATGTCGCTGTCGTCCTCGATCAGCAGGATGCAGGGCTTCATTGCAGGGCGAATGCTGGGCAGCTGGGCGGATTGGGAGGCCCCCCGGTGTGGTGGAGCGCCTGAACCGTGCCAATTGTGTCCGCTCGCCAGCTCCGCGCGCTCCCGGCTGTGGCGGAAACGGGAGCCATGGCCTGACCTGAGCTTGAAACTCCCCGGGCGGGATTCGAACCTGCGACCAATCGGTTAACAGCCGACCGCTCTACCGCTGAGCTACCGAGGAATGGCAGTTCCGACGCTGACCCTTGAGGGGGCGTCTCTGAACTGAACCGGCCGGCACCAGCGGTGCCAGCGATTTCAGACCATACCGGTCGGCTGCCCCCCTGGGCAAGCAACGGCCACGGATCAGCGCGCCAGCCGGCGGGCCAACTCTGCCCCAGGCTGCCAGGGCCCCACCTGTCCATCGCGCATCAGGGCGGCCCCATCGCAGCTGTCCAGCTCCTCCAGCCGGTGGGTGATCCACAGGGCTGTGAGTGGACGGGCGGCGCGGCTGGTGAGGCGGCGGATCAGGGCCAGCACCTCCCGCTGGCTGTCGGGGTCCAGCAGGGCGGTGGGTTCGTCGAGCAGCAGCAGCTCAGCCTCGCTGGCCAGGGCGGCGGCGATGGCCAGGCGCTGCTTCTGGCCGCCGCTGAGAGCATGGATGGGCCGGTCGGCCAGCCCCGCCAGCCCCACCTGCTCAAGGGCTTCCTCCAGCCGCCGCTCCCGGCTGGCGCGATCCAGGCGGGTGTCGATGGCCAGCAGCAGCTCACTGCTGCAGCTGGGCAGGAGCAGCTGGTGGTCGGGGTTCTGAAACACCAGTGAGCAGCGCAGCCGGCAGCGCAGGCGCCCCTGCTGGAGCGGCAGCAGCCCGGCGATCAGCCGCAGCAGGGTGCTCTTGCCGCTGCCGTTGCTGCCCACCAGCATCCACAGGCCGGAGTGGGGCAGCTGCAGCGCGCAGTCACGCAGGGCCGGGGCCTGAGCGGCCGGCCAGGTGTGGCTGAGGCCTTCAGCCACCAGCGCAGCGCTGGTGGTGGGGCCGGAACTGGGAGCGGGCAAGGGATCGACGCAGGCGGGATGGGTTCAGCTGTCGAAGCTGAAGCCGGGTCGCCTGCCGCCCGCCCCGCCTGCCGACTTCTCTGAGATCTGCACCGCCACCACCTCGCTGCTCAGCAGAGTCACCTTCTTGTCCGGGTCCTTTTCGCAGGTCAGCTCCAGCAGCCGGGGGCTGCCGCTCTCCATCGCCGAGCGCACCTCCCCGTAGAGAGCCTGGGCATCGCCCAGCTCCTTGCGCTGCACCACGATCGGCATGGGGCTGAGCTTGATCGAGAGCTCGACGAGGTACATCGGGGCATGGAAAACCTGCACGCCACTCTGGCGAACCGCGGTCGGCGGCGGCCATGGCCCCTGCAGCGGCCTCGACTGCGGTGCACTGCTCCTTGGCGCTGCTCCGAGGCACTGCTGCCTGGTGCTGCTCCGAGGCGCTGGCGTGGCCATTAGGCGCTTCTACTCAACATCCGAGCTGGGGCGCGCGGTTCGGGTCTCCACCCCCATAGGATCTGGTTGTAACGCTTCATGAAGACCGCTCACCTATGACGATCGCAGTAGGGCGCGCGCCAGCGGGCCGGGGATGGTTCGACGTCCTCGACGACTGGCTCAAGCGCGACCGTTTCGTTTTTGTCGGCTGGTCCGGACTGCTCCTGTTCCCCTGCG
>SLIG01000035.1 GCA_007135755.1 Cyanobium sp. | reverse complement strand
GTTCAACGGCTGCCCCGCCCCGAGCGCTGCCATGGCTGCAGCCTCTGTGACGGCCATGCCCTCGAGTTTTATTGCTGGAGGGACAGCCCGGCACCCTGATCACAGCCGCCGCCGCGCCAGCAGGCCGTGGCGGGGGGCCAGCACCATCACCAGTAGAAACTGCAGGGTCTGCACCACCACGATGCAGCCGGCCGTGGAGGCGTCCAGCCAGTAGCTGGCGTAGATGCCCAGCACCGTGGCACTCACCGCCGAGAGCACCGCCAGGATGGTCATGCGATCAAAGCGGTCGGTGAGCAGGTAGGCCGTGGCCCCCGGTGTCACCAGCATCGCCACCACCAGAATGATGCCCACCGTCTGCAGGCCGGCCACAGCCGCCAGGCTCACCAGGGTGAGCAGCAGATAGTGCAGGCCGCCGGTGTTCAGCCCGATGGTGCGGGCATGGCTGGGGTCAAAACAGAACAGCACCAGATCGCGGCGCAGCAGCAGCAGCACCAGCAGACAGCCCGCGCTGATCACCACGGTCTGCACCAGGTCGGCGTCGGTGATGCCCAGCAGGTTGCCGAACAGGATGTGGGTGAGGTCCACGCTGCTGCGGATCTTGGAGATCAGCACCAGCCCCAGAGCGAAGAAACCAGTGAACACCAGGCCGATCACTGTGTCCTCCTTGACGCGGGTGTGCTGCTTGATTCCACCGATCACACCCACCGACCCCACGCCGAACACAAACGCCCCCAGGGCGAAGGGCAGGCCCAGGGCGTAGGCGATCACCACCCCGGGCAGCACGGCGTGGGACACCGCATCCCCCATCAGGGCCCAGCCCTTGAGGGTCATGAAACAGGAGAGCACGGCGCACACCACCGCCACCACGATGCCGATGGCCAGAGCCCGCTGCATGAACTGCATCTCCAGGGGCTGCATGAGGGGCTGGAGGAGCGACCCCAGCAGTGGATGGAGCAACAGATCCATCAGCTGGGGGCGGAGGTGGAGGGCGCCGCGGTGAAGGTGCGCAGCAGGTTGGCCTGGGTGAACACCTCGGACGTGTCGCCGTAGGCCAGCACCGTGCGGTTGATCAGCACCACCCGGTCGCAGAAGCTGGGAATCGACTCCAGGTCGTGGGTGGCGAGCAGCACGGTGGCACCCTGCCCGCGCAGCTCCATCAGCAGGTCGATGATCAGCCGCTCGGTGCTGATGTCCACACCGCTGAACGGCTCATCGAGCAGCAGCACCCCAGCCCCCTGGGCCAGGGCCCGGGCCAGGAAGGCCCGCTTGCGCTGGCCGCCGGAGAGGGCACCGATCTGGCGGTCGCGCAGGGGCCAGAGGTCCACCCGCTCCAGGGCGCTCTGCACCCGGCGGCGATCTGCGGCGGAGGGCCAGCGCAGCGGGCCCATGGCGCCGTAGCGCCCCATCATCACCACGTCCCAGACGCGGATCGGGAACTGCCAATCCACCTGCTCGCTCTGGGGCACGTAGGCCACCAGCTGGCGGCGCTGCGCCTGGCGCAGGCTGCAGCCGGCAATCCGGATGCTGCCGCTGCTGGGCTTGAGAAACCCCATCAGCGCCTTGAACAGGGTCGATTTGCCGGCCCCGTTCATGCCCACCAGGCCGCAGATGCTGCCGGCCTGGAGCTCCAGTGTCACATCCACCACCGCCGGTCGGCCGTTGTAGCCCACGGTGAGGTGGGCCACGGCGATGCCGGCGCTGCCCTTCAGGGCAGCGGTGGAGGGATCAGGACTGGCCATTGGGATTGAGACCCTGCACCAGAGTCTTGGCGTTGTGGCGCAGCATGTCGAGATAGGTGGGTGCCGGGCCATCGGCCTCGGAGAGGGAGTCCACGTAGAACACCCCCCCGAAGCGGGCGCCGGTCTCCTCGGCCACGCGGCGCTGGGGCCGGTCGTCGACGGTGCTCTCACAGAACACGGCGGGCACCTGGCGCTCGCGCACGGTGCGGATCACCCGCTCCATGCGTTGGGGGGTGACCTCCGTCTCGGCGTTCACCGGCCAGAGGTAGGCCTCCTCCAGGCCGTAGTCGGCCGCCAGATAGCTGAGGGCCCCCTCACAGGTCACCAGCAGGCGCCGATCGGCCGGCAGCACAGCCAGCTGCTCGCGCAGCTCGCCGTCGAGGGCCTCCAGTTCGGCGGTGTAGTCGGCAGCGCAGCGCCGGTAGGTGTCGGCGTTGGCAGGATCGAGGCCAATGAAGGCGTCGCGGATGTTGGCCACATAGGTGATGGCCTGCTGGGGCGACATCCAGGCGTGGGGATTGGGCTTGCCGGCGCCCGCGTCCTCACTGATCGGGATCAGCTCAACCCCGTCGCTCACCACCACCCGCTCGGCGTTGGTGGCGCTGTCGAGAAAACGCTGCGACCACAGCTCCAGATTGAGCCCGTTCATCAGCACCAGCTGGGCATCCTGCGCCCGGCGCAGATCACTGGGGGTGGGTTCATAGTCGTGGATCTCCGCCCCGGGCCGGGTGATCGACTCCACCCGCAGCTTGCCGCAGGCCACGTTGTCGGCGAGGTCGGCCAGCACGGTGAAGCTGGTGAGCACCAGGGGCTGTCCGTCTGCTCCTGCCCCCTCCTGGCTGCGGGGCTGACCGCAGGCCACCAGCAGCAGCGCCGCCGCCAGGGCGCTGGCGCGGGCCAGGAGGCGTCCGGCGCCAGGGGGCAGGGAGCCAAGCCTGAGGGATGGAGCTACCGGATCAACCGGACGAACTGGCTCGGACACAATGTGTGAATTTCAACACAGAAAAAACGTAGTGCCCGCCGCTGACAGCTTTAGGGGCTGAAACGTTCTGCAACATTT
>SLIG01000080.1 GCA_007135755.1 Cyanobium sp. | reverse complement strand
TGTATCTCGACCCCGACGAGGCCACCAGCATGGGCAACGTCGATTTCATGCGCCGCTCCAACACCATCCGCCGCACCTTCCCCGGCAGTGCCAGCAGCCCCGGGCAGAAGGAGATGGTGGCTGAGGTGGGCTCCATGGAGGCCCGCGTCGAGAAGGTGTCCGAAGGACTGGGTGGCAGCACGAGCGCTGCTGGGTCCATGGGTCTCAACGACGGCGTGCCCAAGCCCGTGAAGAAGACCTTCGCCCAGCAGATGTCTCAGGCGGAGCTGCTGCAGCGTCAGAAGGGCACCGCCGTGGCCGGGGTCAACCAGCCCGCCGCCGCCAAGCCGGCAGCTGCCACTCCCGCCGCTCCGGCCCCGAGCCAGCCGTCCTCCCTCGACAGCGCCAAGCCCGGCACCATCGATCCCTTCCGCCAGATGGTGAGGGATGTGATCAGCTCCTGATCCCCTGAGGGCTCGCCGGTTGAGGGCCGCCTTCAGCTCCTCTCGATCAGCTCCTCTCGATCAGCCCCTCGCTGTGCAGCACCAGCTGGCGCAACCGCTCCAGCTGGTGCTCCTGCGCTCCCTGCCAGAGGTCCCGATTGTGGGCCTCCAGGAGCCGCTCGGCCATGTCCCGCAGGGCCCAGGGGTTGCTGCGCTCCAGGAAGGCGCGCACGTCGCCGTCCCCTAGCCACCGGTCGCACACCGCCCCATAGCCCCAGTCTGGGATTCGTCCCGTGCTGGCGTCGTAGGCGAACAGGTAGTCGAGGCTGGCCGCCATCTCGAAGCCGCCCTTGTAGCCGTGGCCGCACATGGCCTCGATCCAGCGGGGGTTGAGCAGGCGTGAACGCAGCACCTTGTCGAACTCCTTCTCCAGCCTGTGCAGGCGCGGGCGGGCCTGGCGGGAGTGGTCGCCGAACCAGAGTGCCGGTGCCTTGCCCTGCAGGCTCTCGGCGGCGGCGCTGAGGCCCCCCTGGAACTGGTAGTAGTCGTCGGAGTCGAGCAGGTCGTGCTCGCGGTTGTCCTGGTTGTGCAGCACCACCTGCACGGTTGCCAGGCGACGCTCCAGGCCGGCGCGGTCGGCGCTGGCCTCGATGGCCCCCGGCGCCGCGCTGCCGCTTGCCCCTGCGTCCGGGGCCGCGGCGTCGCCATAGCGCCAGCTGCTCCAGTTCAGGAACGCTTCCCCCAGATCGGCCCGCCGCTCCCACTGGCCGCTGTCGATCAGCCCCTGCAGGCCGGCGCCGTAGGCCCCGGGCGCCGAGCCGTAGACGCGGGCACAGTGGCCCTCGCGGCGAGCCGCCGCTGCGAGGGGGTTGTCGGCCTCCCCTTCCTCCAGGGCCGCCACCAGGGCCGTGGCCCGGTTCATCCAGCCCACCAGCTGGGGGAAGGCGTCGCGGAACAGGCCCGAGATGCGCAGGGTGACATCCACCCGTGGCCGCCCCAGCAGGCTCAGGGGGATCGCCTCCAGGTCCACCAGCCGCCGGGTGGGGCCATCCCAGAGCGGCCGAACCCCCAGGAGCGCCAGGGCCTGGGCGATGTCCTCGCCGCCGTTGCGCATCGTGCTCGTGCCCCACACCGACAGCGCCAGGGTGCACAGATGCTCCCCCTGCTCCTGCAGGTGCAGCTCCAGCAGCAGCTCGGCGCTGCGCCGGCCCAGATCCCAGGCCGCCTCCGTCGGCAGGCCGCGCAGATCCACCGAGTAGAAGTTGCGGCCGGTGGGCAGCAGGTCGGGCCGCCCGCGGGTGGGCGCCCCCGAGGGCCCGGCGGCGATGCGCCGCCCCGCCAGTCCCGCCAGGAAGGCCTGCTGTTCCGCCTGGCCGCAGGCCAGCAGCCGGGGCACCAGCACCCGCCGGGCATGGTCCAGCACCTGCTCCGTGCAGGGCCCCACAGGACTGTCGGCCTCAGCTCCGGTCTGCCGCAGGAGCGCCCGGCAGTGGGCCAGGGCCTGGGCTTCCAGCAGAGCGACGCCATCACCCACCTTGCGGGCCGGGCCCAGCAGCTGGCGGTCGCCTGGGGGGAGCGGCGCCTCCTCCGGGTCGGCCCAGGGATCCAGCGCCAGGCCGCTGTCGCGGGCCAGGGCCTGGGTGAGGCCGGGCAGGCCGGCCTGGGGCGCCCGCGCCAGGCAGAGCAGCAGCTCGGCCAGGCGCTCGGGCTCCGGCAGCTGGCCATAGGTGTGCAGGCCAAGCCGGATCTGGGCCTCCTTGAGCTCGCAGAGGTAGCCGTCGGCGGCATCGAGGCGGGCGTCCAGCCACTCCTCGCCATCCGCGCGGATGGCGTCATCCGCCAGGGGCAGCTCCAGCTCCGCCAGCCGCCCGCCCAGGGTGCGGCGCAGGGCGGCGGCCCGCTCGTCGCTGCCCAGCTGGGTGGCCTCCCAGTATTCGTCCAGCAGGGCTTCGAGCTGCTGCAGCTCCCCATGCAGGCCGGCCCGGCCCAGGGGCGGGGTGAGGTGGTCGAGGATCACCGCCTGGCTGCGGCGTTTGGCCTGGGAGCCCTCGCCGGGGTCGTTGACGATGAAGGGGTAGAGGTGGGGCATGGGCCCCAGGGCCCATTCCGGATAGCACTGGTCGGAGAGGCCCAGGCCCTTGCCCGGCAGCCACTCGAGGTTGCCGTGCTTGCCCACATGCACCACCGCCTGGGCCCCGAACTGCTGCCGCAGCCAGAGATAGACGGCCAGGTAGGCATGGGTGGGCGGCAGATCCGGCGCGTGGTAGCTGAGGCTGGGATCGCGGTCGTAGCCCCGGGCCGGCTGGATCAGCAGGGCCACGTGGCCGAAGCGCAGGCCGGGGATGGGGAAGGCCGGCCCCCCCGGCCCCGCGGGGCCGGGG
>SLIG01000025.1 GCA_007135755.1 Cyanobium sp. | reverse complement strand
GTCGGCACCTGAGCGTTTCCGGAACCGCGAAGGGGAAACCCATGACACGCCGTCCATCGCAGGCCCTCGCCCGCCGCCTCGCGCTCGCCCTGAGCGTCTTGCTCATCGGCAGCACGCTCGCACTGCCCGCGCTCGCCGATGGCGACAGCGGGTTCGGCATCATCTCGCCTGATGAGGAGGAGTTCGGACTCCAGGACACGCTCCGGCTTGAGGCCCGAGCCCAGGACGGCTTCTCGGGCATACCCCAGTGGGCGCTGCGACAGGGCAGTGACGCCGCCGGTCAGGGCAAAGCGTTCACGCGGGCCGGCAACGTCGACGGCTTCAACACCAACCTGACGTTGCACGACGGCATCTACTCCATCGACCTCGAGATCGCCGCTCTCAACCTCGACCTTTCGGACTTCACGGTGGGCGGCACGACCTACACGGGCACGGAGTTCTTCTTCGTCTTCAACACCGGGAACGGGAACCGCGAGGTCCGTGAGTTCACGATCGTTCCGATCGCCGGGTTCGACCCCGACGATGAGGTCGTGGCCTGTGAAGCTGGTGACGCCGACTGCACCATCACGCAGGGCGGCTTCACCGCGAGCACGGATGTACGCGGCAAGGAAGGCGGCAGCGCCTTCCTCGGCCTGCGCGTCGCTGACACAGGAGCAGGTGGAGATGCCGTCGCCGAGGCCGTGAGCGCCGCCTGCGACGCGGCGGTCACCCAGGTCAACCCGTCGGCGCGGCTTGGCCCGGACGTGGTCCAGCTCGTACCGGTCAACTTCGCGGACGGTTCGATCACGGTCCAGTCGACCATCCCGCGCAGCTTCGTGAACCGGACCACGGCGCGAGGTGCCGGGATCTTCCAGGTCTGCGTCGCCGCAGAGGACGAGGACTACGGCGGCTTCTCCGGCCTGCCTCCGATCGCCGGCACGCTGCTCTTCGGTCCCGTCATCCTCGGTGACTGCACCGACGACTCGGGGCCCGGCGACGCCTGCGTGCGCAACAAGACCAAGACCGGCGGCGCCGTGGTCCTGACCTACCAGCTGCCGACCGAGGACCCCTGGCTGAAGTGACGATGACGGTGGGCAACCGGCGCGTCGGTCGCCCACCCCCTCACACCCCGACGTCCGCCGGCCGGCGTGGGATCTCTGGGAGCCGCTCGACGCCCAACGCGTTGAAGGTCGACCGGCTGGACGCGAGCAGCGCCTCGTCCGGCACGCCGTGCAGCATCTCGTGCAGGTCCGACAACGCTCGCTCGGCGAGCGCGCGCTCGTAGTCCGCGCCCCGGGCCTGGGCCGCATCGAGGCTGTCGCGGAAGGCCGCCTCGGCCGCTTCGAACTCACCTTTCTGCACCAGGGCGTAACCCCGCACCCGGTGCGGCATCGGCCCGTGGGCCACCACCCCCTCGGAGGTGCCGAGCCTGGACAAGGCCTCCTCGAGGAACGACAACGCGCGGTCCGGAGCGCCTCTGAGCACCTCCAGCTCGGCGAGCCGGACGTTGGCCTCCACGACCTGGGTCGCGGCGCCCACCTCCTGCGCACCGTGCCGCGCCTCTACCAGCAGCTCTTCCGCTTCCTCGAAGCGCCCCGCTCGTGCCGCTGTCCGGCCGATGTTCGCGCGGACGAAGGCCATCCCGTTCAGGAAGCGCGCCGCCCTGAGCGCCCGCTCGGCCTCGCGGAAGTACCGGTCGGCTTCGTCCCACCGGCCTTGATCCGCGAGGATCTCGGCGACGTTGCTGCGCCCGAGTGCAGCGCCTATGACGTTGCCGACCCGGTCCTCGATCTCGTTCGCGCGCTGGTAGTAGTCGAGCGCCTCGCTCCAGTTCCCTGCCCAGTAGCCGAAGGCGCCCAGGTTGTTGAGGATGGCGGCCTGGTTGGGCAGGTCTCCGAGCTCCTCGTACAGCTGGAGGCCACGTTCCGAGTAGTCCGTGCCGTGCAGCTGCCCGCGCTCGGCGTTCGCTGCGTCGACGAGCCGGTAGGCGTGGGCGAGCGCCTCACGCTCGCCACTGGCGTCGGCCTCCTCCATTGCCAGGCGGCACCACTCGATCGCATCGGCGTAGCGACCCTGTCGCATTCGAAGTTGCCCGTACCACACCGACAGCTTCGCGCGCAGGGCCTGCGCCTCGGATGCGGGCAGGTCAGCCAGGCGCTTTCGAGCACGCGTGATGGCGGCCAGCGCCGGCGGATACCACGCGAGCTGCGCCTTGACCTGCGCGTCCTTGAGCACCACGCCGCTCCACGCGACCGGATCATCCCGCAGCGACCTGCTAGCTACCCGGTAAGCCTCGCTCGCCTCCTCGAGCTCACCCATCCGCTGCAACGCGTCCCCGAGCGCCTCAGAGATCCGCGCGACCTCACGAGGGTCGATGCCGGCGACCCGCCGGGCCGCATCCAGGGCGCGGCGATAGAAGCGAGCGGCCTCGGTGTTGGCGTACACGGACGCCGCGCGCCGTCCTGCGACCACGGACGTCTGCCACGATCGGTCGTAGCGGGCCGCGAGGTGGTAGTGGAACGACAGGAGCTCGGGACGCTCATCACCGGCCGCGGCGATCGTCTCCGCCGCCAGCGCATGGAGCTCACGTCGCCGGCGGAACGCCAGACCCTCGTAGGCCGCGTCGCGGATCAGCGCGTGGCGGAACCGGATTAGGTCACCATCCTCGTGCAGCAGGTCCGACAGCTGCCGCAGACGACCCGGCCTTCCGCGGGTGACCACCGACGACGCGAGTTCTCGGGGGAAGCTGTAGCCGAGCACGGATACCTCCCGCAGGAGGTCCCTCAGGTCGGGCTGGAGACGGTCGACCCGCGCCGTCATCAGCGACTCGATCGAGCCCGGCAGAGACTCGATGCCCC
>SLIG01000120.1 GCA_007135755.1 Cyanobium sp. | reverse complement strand
GAGCGCGCCGCAGCCAGGGCGGGCTCAGGGGTCATCCCAGCGAAAGCCGCCGTCCTGCCAGGAGCGGGGGTCTTCGATCGGCTCGAGGTGGGTGATCACATCGGTGCGCGGCAAGGCGGTGGAGATCTCCCGCTCCAGGCGCTCGCAGAGGTCGTGACCCTGCTGCACGCTCCAGTGGCCGGGCACCAGCAGGTGAAAGGCCACAAACCGCCGCGATCCCGCCACCCGGGTGCGCAGGGCGTGCACGGCCAGCCCCGCACCGGTATAGGCGGCCAGCAGGGCCTCCAGCCGGCGCTGCTCCGCCTCCGGCCAGGCCTGATCGAGCAGGCCGGAGGCGGTTTCGCGCAGCAGCTTCCAGCCCATCACCACGATGTTCAGGGCCACAGCGATGGCGATCAGGGGATCAAGGATGGTCTGGCCGGTGAGCTGCACCAGGGCCACGGCCAGCACCACCCCCAGGGAGGTCCACACGTCGGTGAGCAGGTGCTGGGCATCGGCCCGCAGGGTGATCGAGTGGAAGCGGCGGCTGCCCCCCAGCAACAGCCAGGCCACCAGAGCATTGAGAGCGGTGGCCACCAGCGACAGGGCCAGGCCGGCGCCCACCTGCTCCAGCGGCTCTGGCGCCAGCAGCCGCCCCACCGCCGCGACGACGATGGCGGCGGCAGCCACCAGGATCAGGGCGCTCTCCAGACCACTGGCGAAATACTCGGCCTTGAAGTGGCCGTAGGGATGCTCGCGGTCCGCCGGCTTGGCGGCCAGGGAGAGGGCCCAGAACCCCGCCAGAGCGGCCACCAGGTTGACGCCGGATTCGAGGGCGTCGGAGAGCAGACCCACCGAGCCGGTGATCCGCCAGGCGGCCACCTTGAGCACGATCGTGGCCGCGGCGGCCCCGATCGAGAGGCTGATGTAGGAGCGGGGGGTGCTGAACATCGGGCTCATCCTGCAGGCCGCTCCGGCAAAACGATGAAGGACGGTCTCGGAACATGACGAGCCGTGTCGTGTGCCCTGGATCACCTTGTGGGCGATCCGCAATCTGTCGATAGTGCAGGTGCAGGCCCCGCAAGCGACTGCCTATGGATGATGGCTCCGACAACCAGATCGGCGGAGTGAGCTGAGGGTTCAGACCCTGCTCCAACAGTCTCATCTGATCTCTGGTTTCCCCGGCGTGTGACGTCGTCGCCGTCCATTGCACCGTCCCCAGCGCGGCACTGCCCCCATCGCGGAACTGCCGCCATTCCAGGTGCCCCGGACCAACCGGGAAGCCCCGCTAGAGCCATGGCCCCAGGGCCATCCTCAGAGCGCTCCGCCCCCAACCGAAAACACAGTCTCGATCCGGCGATCCCATCGATCGCCCGTCCAGAACCCACCTGACACAAGCCCGGGGCCCAGGCTCCGGGCCTTGTCTTGTCATAACCATCAGCCCTGTCATGACCACGGGCACAATGGGGGCGATCGGTTTCCGTGGGTCACGCCCGGAAGGCAACGAGGAAAGTCCGGTGGGGGACGGGTCCAGCCCGTGCCGAATCCGGCGCTGTCCCGCAGCTGTGATGGTGTCGGCCCCGGCCGGCCCCTCAGTCAGAACGCTCGCCGCTCCCAGTCCCTCGCACCCGGCGCGGATCCCGGCAGAGCCCATGACCCATACCCCAGTGGCCCGGCCACCACTTGACTTCAGCAGCCTCGATGGCCTCGGCGTGATGATCTGCGGTCATGGCAGCCGCAACCGTCTGGCCTGTGAGGAGTTCGCCCAGCTGGCCCACGGCCTGCGCCAGCGCCTGCCCGAGGTGCCGGTGGAGCACGGCTACCTGGAGTTCGCCCGGCCGATCCTGCGTGATGGCCTCGATCGGCTGCGGGAGCGGGGGGTGACCCGGGTACTGGCGGTGCCCGGCATGTTGTTCGCCGCCGGCCATGCCAAGAACGACATCCCCTCCGTGCTGAACACCTACGCCGCCGAAACCGGCCTGCAGATTCAGTACGGCCGCGAGCTGGGCATCGACCGCAAGATGATCCAGGCCGCCGGGGCCCGGGTGCGCGAGGCCCTGGACGCCGCCGATGCCGCGGCCACCGATGCCGGAGGGGAGCCGGTGCCCCTCAGCGACACCCTGCTGGTGGTGGTGGGCCGCGGCTCCTCCGACCCCGATGCCAACTCCAACGTCACCAAGGTGATGCGCATGCTGGTTGAGGGTTTTGGGTTCGGCTGGGGGGAAACGGTGTACTCGGGCGTCACCTTCCCGCTGGTGGAGCCCGGCCTGCGCCATGTGGTGCGGCTCGGCTTCCGCCGCATCGTGGTGTTCCCCTACTTCCTGTTCTCGGGCGTGCTGGTGAGCCGCATCTACCAGCACACCGACCGGGTGGCCGCCGACCACCCCGAGGTTCAGTTCCTCAAGGCCGGCTACCTCAACGACCATCCGCTGGTGATCGACACCTTCCGCGAGCGGCTGGAGGAGGCGATCCGCGGCGACACCGCCATGAACTGCTCCCTGTGCAAGTACCGGGCCCAGGTGCTGGGCTTCGAGCAGGAGGTGGGGGCCCCCCAGCACAGCCATCACCACCACGTGGAGGGGCTGGGTGAGCCCTGCACCCTCTGCGAGCAGGAGTGCACCGGCGCCTGCCAGCCCGACGGGGTGCCCCTGCCGCCCGGCCATCAGCACGAGCATGGGCACTCGCACCACAGCCCCTATCCCCACGCCGGGCATCCGCTGGGTCCGCTGAGCCTGCGGCGCGCGGGCTGAGGGCCTCAGGGGCCGTCAGCCTGGATCGTCACCACGTAGCTGAGGCTGGAGCTGGCGCTGCCGACGTAGCTGCCCGCCACCGGCATGGCACCGGCGGGCTCCGGGGCGGCGGCCACCGCCACGTGGCCGGCCCCGGTGGGGATGCCGCGCGTGGGGTCGAAGCCCTGCCAGCCCAGCTCCGGCAGGTAGACCTCCGGCCAGGCATGCAGATGCCGCTGCGGGGTGATCAGGGCCGAGCGGTCCTGGTAACCGCTCACGAATCGCCCCGCCAGGCCCTGGCTGCGGGCCACGGCGAGAAACAGCAGGGCCTGATCGCGGCAGGCACCGCGGGCCGTGCGCAGGGTGTGCTCAGGACTGTAGGCCTCACCCAGCTCCCGGATCTCACGGCTGATGTGGGTGTGCAGGTGGCCGTTGAGGGCACTGAGGAAGCTGAGGGGTTCGGGGCCGGACTGCTGGAGCAGCTGCCCCGCCAGCTGCTCCAGCACTGGCGGGGCCCCGCCGCCCTGGCGGTAGGCCGCCAGCAACGGCGCCTCCTCAGGCGGATACTCCAGAGGCAGAGCCGCCGGCCGGCCGGGTCCAGCGGGCGGGAGCGCACCAGGGTCGTCGCTCTCCACCGTGAACTGCGACACGATCTCCAGCCGGTCGCTGGAGCCGTCGAACCAGACGCGGGTGATCCTGTTGCCAGCCGCATCGAGGGCCTCCAGGCGCAGACTGGGCTCAGGCTCGATCCGCAGGCCGAACCGGAGCTCCCGCAGGCCGGCCTGGAGGCGGGGCCTGAGCCGCAGGATGTGGGGGCCCAGCTGCACCGGCTCGCTGTAGCGGTAGGTGGTGCGGTGTTCAACCGTGATGCCCATGGCCCTGGCGACAGCGGCAGCTCCATCGCCGATCAGCCAACCACGGCCCGCACAGGACCGCCGTTAGCGGGGAACAGCTCACCGAACCCGAGCACATCGGTCGCCTGACTTGCGCACCAAGGACCAATCTCAGCAGCACCTGGGTGTTCCGCGGCCCGGATGCGCCAGCCGGAGCACGCCAGGCCTGTCTCAACGAGAGGGGTCTGTGTCCCTCAACCCGCCGAGCATCTGCTCCACGAACAGCTTGAGGAGCAGCGATAGCAGGCCCACGCCCCCCAGCACAAGGGCGGCGCCATAGGCCAGCTCAGTGTTGTACTGCTTGTAGGCATCTTCTACAAACAGGGGTAGCGTTTGCGTCCTGCCAGCGATGTTGCCGCTGACCACAGCCACGGCACCGAATTCACCAAGGGCGCGTGCCGTGGTGAGGATCAGGCCGTACAGCACCGCCCAGCGCACCGAGGGCAAGGTGACCTTCCAGAACACCTGCCAGTTGCTGGCACCGAGGGTGCGGGCAGCTTCCTCCTGATCCCAACCCTCCTCTTCCAGCAGCGGTATCACCTCACGGGCCATGAAGGGCAAGGTCACAATGATTGTGGCCAGCACCATTCCAGGCCAGGAGAAGAGAATCTTCCAGCCCATGCTGCTGACGATTCCGCCCAGCAGCCCATTGGTGGGGCTGTAGAGCAGAACCAGCATCAGGCCCACCACCACTGGGGAAATCGAGAAGGGCAGATCGATCACGCTGAGCAACAGAGCCTTGCCAGGAAACTGGCGGCGAGCGATGGCGGTCGCCGCCGCAAGTCCGAAGATCGTATTGGCGGGCACAGCGATCACAGTGCAGCGCAAGGTGAGCAGCACCGCTGAGCGTAACTCCGCAGACTGGAAGTTCTCCAGAAAAGGTCCGAGGCCCTTGGCAAAGGCGCCAACCACCACCTCCAGAGCCGGCAGCAGGATGATCACACCCACATAGAGACAGGCGATCAGGGGAATCAGGATCGAAGCGGAGAGCTGGGGCATGACTCTTCGCGGAAAGGGAAGCAACGAACGCATGGGAAAGACAGAAGCAAGTGGATGGTGGCTCGTCTATCAGCTCGTGATGGCGACGGGCCTTCAGGCGCTCAGATCGGGATTCGCTTCCCAGTGGCGACCCCACACCTGAAGCCCGTTGATCACGAGCAGGCTCAGCAGCGAAAACAGCAGCATCACCATGCCGATCACCGTGGCGGAGGCGAAGTCGTATTCCTCCAACTTCTGGATGATCAAGGTGGGTGCTATCAGATCGTGGAATGGCACGTTGGAGGAGATCATCACCACCGAGCCGTATTCGCCCACCGCCCGGCTGTATCCCTGGGCCACACCAGCCAGGATCGCGGGCATCAGCTGGGGCAGCACCACCTTCAGCAGCGTCTGTCGTGGGCTGGCTCCGAGACACCAGGCAGCTTCTTCCTGATCCTCCTCCAGGGCCTCAAGCACCGGCTCCACGCTGCGCACCACAAAGGGCAGTGAGATGAACACCATGGCGATGGCCACCCCCAGCCAGGTGAACGACACCTTCAGCCCGAACAGGGCCTGGAGTGGCCCGCCGAGCCACCCGTTGGTGCTGTAGATCGCTGCCAGCGACAGGCCTGCGACGGCAGTGGGCAAGGCGAAGGGCAGATCGATCAGGGAATCCAGCAACCGCCGGCCGGGGAAGTGACAGCGCACCAGGGCCCAGGCGATCACCACACCGAACACGCCGTTCAGAAGGGCGGCCAGCAGCGCCAATCCGAAGCTGATCCGGTAGGTGGCCAGGGCCAACGGCGTGGTCGCCAGCTGCCAGAACTGGCCCGGGCCGACGGCAGCGGCCTTGAGGGCCAGAGCCCCCAGGGGCAGGAACAGCACCAAACCCAGATAGAGCCAGGTGATCCGCCAGGACCAGCTCAGCACAAGCCAGCGCGGCCAGGCGAAGCGCCAACGGCGCCCCGGAATCGCAAGTGCCACGGAAGGAAAAGGACGGAGTGGGCGGACCGTATCACCATTCGCCGATTAGTTCAACGGTTCGCCGATGGGATTGCGTGTGTTTGCGGTATGGTCCTGCGGTTGGTTCGCTTTCCCCTCCATGGGCATCCGTGTCGCTGATGTGAGCAAGCACTTCGGCTCGTTTCGGGCAGTCGACGACGTCAGCCTCGATGTCGACACCGGCTCGTTGGTGGCATTGCTGGGGCCCTCCGGCTCTGGCAAGAGCACCCTGCTCCGCCTGATCGCTGGCCTGGAGGAGGCCGATGGCGGCCGAATCTGGATCACCGGAGAAGAAGCCACCACCCGCTCCGTGCAGGATCGGCAGGTGGGGTTTGTGTTCCAGCACTTCGCGCTCTTCAAGCACCGCACCGTGCGCCAGAACGTGGGTTTCGGCCTGGAACTGCGGGGCTGGACGCACGGGGCGATCCGCAGACGGGTGGATGAGCTGCAGGAGCTGGTGCAGCTGCAGGGGTTCGGCAACCGCTACCCCTCGCAGCTGTCGGGTGGCCAGCGCCAGCGCGTGGCCCTGGCCCGGGCGCTGGCGGTGCAGCCACGGGTGCTGCTGCTGGATGAGCCCTTCAGTGCGCTCGATGCCAAGGTGCGCAAGGAGCTGCGCGCCTGGCTGCGCAACCTCCATGACGAGATGCACGTCACCACCGTGATCGTGACTCACGATCAGGAGGAGGCGATGGAGGTGGCCGACAGGATCGTGGTGATGAACCACGGCAAGATCGAGCAGATCGGCACCCCCGCGGAGATCTACGACCAGCCGGCCAGCCCCTTCGTGATGAGCTTTGTGGGGGCCGTGAATGTGCTGCCATCCCATGTGCCCCTGGCTGCCGCCACGGCAGAAGCACGCGCAGGGTCGCGCACAAAGGGGGATGTGTTCATTCGCCCCCACGATCTGGATCTGCATCGCCAGCCCCAGCAGGGCAGCGTGCCGGCTGTGCTGCGCCGGCTCACCCATTTGGGGCGCGACATCCAGGCGGAGCTCACCCTGGCCAGCGGCGAGGTGGTGGTGGCTCAGCTGCCCAGGGAACGGATTGATTACCGCGAGCTCAAGGCCGGTGACGCCCTGCACATCACCAGTCGGGATGCCCGGACATTCGTGCCCGACTTTGTGATCTGAACCCCATCCCTGGATCCAGCCAAGGCACCGGACTCGCTGATCAACGCTGTTGAATCGCTGACCCTCACGCAGATCACCACCCGCCTTGTCCTGGCAACCCTGCTGGGCGCCGTGATCACGCTGATCCTGCTCGGTTGGTGCCGGAACTCAATCATCCCTGGCCCTGGCTGCGGCGATGCTGAGCTGCAGCTTCATCGTTGGCCTGATCTGCCTTGGGCTGATCCTGCAGCAGGCTCCCCCTTCGCAAGGCCCATACCAGGGCTCACGGCTTCGGCCTCTCTGGCGCTGGTGGCCGTTCTGGAGATTGCAGCGGGACGGGGGTTGTGGGGCCCCTTTGGGATCGGGTCTGCGCTGTCGTTGCTTGTGCTGAAGGGTGGTGGGTTTCTCAAGGATCGATCACGGCGTCTCGAAAATCCTCGCTAAGGGCAGCTTACTTGGGCAACCTCAGCCGGCAGAGCTACTCCTTGAGTGGAAAACCCTGATCATCAAACACAGCATCAAAAAGGGAGGTGCTCAGATAACGCTCGCCGGAATCCGGCAGGACAACGACGATGACCTTGCCCTGCATGTGCTCGTCCTGAGCCACCCTGAGCGCGGCTGCGACGGCAGCGCCACAGGAGATGCCGGCCAGGATGCCCTCCTCACGCATGAGCCGCTGGGCCATCGCTATGGCATCGTCATCAGAAACAGCTTCCACCCGGTCAACAAGACTCAGGTCGAGGTTCGCCGGCAGAAAACCGGCACCGATGCCCTGGATGCGGTGTGGTCCGGGCTGCAGTTCATCACCAGCGCGGCATTGGCTGATCACGGGACTTCCTGATGGTTCCACCGCCACAGACACCAGCGGACGGCCAAGCGTGCGCTTGATGTAACGGCTCACACCGCTGATCGTGCCACCTGTGCCGACACCGGCCACCAGTACATCCACCTGGCCACCAGTGTCTTTCCAGATCTCCGGTCCCGTGGTGTCGTGATGGATCTGGGGATTGGCCGGGTTGGAGAACTGCTGCAACAGCACATAGCGATTAGGATCACTGTTGGCCATCGCTTGCGCCGTGGCGATCGCACCCCGCATGCCGAGGCTTCCATCGGTAAGCACCAGATGGGCTCCGTAGGCCGTGAGCAGCTTGCGGCGCTCCATGCTCATCGTTTCCGGCATGGTGAGCGTCAGCGGGATCCCCTTGGCAGCAGCCACAAACGCCAGGGCAATGCCGGTGTTGCCACTGGTGGGCTCGATCAACTCCTTGCCTTCTCCGAGCAAGCCATCGTGCTCAGCCCGGGCCACCATGGCTGCACCGATGCGGCACTTCAGCGAATAGGCGGGATTGCGGCCCTCGATCTTGGCCAGCACACGGGCTCCGCAACCGGCTGTGACGCGGTTCAACTGCACCAACGGCGTATGGCCAATGCTGAGGCTGTTATCACTAAAGATCGGACTCATGGCTTGAAGAGGTCGACGAAAGGCCCCGCTGGCTTCAAGCCACGGGGCAGGATTTCAAAGCGTGATCAGTGGTTGGCCTCGTACCGATTCAGAAGCACCTGAGCCAGCCCCTGGCGGGCCAGACCGCGTTCGTGCAGGGCGAGCGTACGGAACAGCTCACGGCGGTCCGATTCCTGCAGTTCGCCATCCCGATCCCAGTGCAGGCACCACGGGGAGAGGGGAGTCGTAACGCTGGTCATGGCTGCCCAGGAAGCAGCAGATCGCTTTCACTCACCACCAGCACCTGCCCATCAGCGCGGAACCGGCAGAGCAGTTTGGTCACGGTGACCCGCGTCAGACCGCACAGATCAGCAAGAGCGCGGTGGGTGAGGTTGAGCTCACGGAGCGAGATGCGGCAGCCATGGCGGTTGCACTGCCCGTGCGACTGGCCGATCCAACGCAGCAATGCGAGCAATCGCTGGTCGCCGGCGCGGATGCGCTGGATGGTGAGGAGTTCTGCCAGCATCTGGCGTTCGCGGCGCATGTGCTCCTGTTGCGCGCGGGGATCGAGTTCCACCTGCTCCACCACCACCGTGGTGAGGCACTGCAGGTCGAGAGGCTGGAGCGCAGGAGCCTCGGAGGTGATCACATCGCCAGGTCCCCAGAGTCCCAGGCTGATGCTTTCGCCTTCGGCATCCCAGGTGGCAGAGCGCACATAGCCCTCCTGGAGGAGCCAGCTCATTCCATCCGGCAGTACAGCCTGAGGGTGAAGCGTGAGTTGAAGGGGCCGCTTGAACAGAGACGGGCTCATGGGGTCGGCGGGCGATGGGGTGGCTGGGAAGGCAGAGGCAGGGCGGATGAGAGAAGCATTCGCAGGCAACGAGCCATGGAGGCGCAGCAACTGCTCGAGAGTATGCCCTATCTCCGATAGGCATACCGGTGTTTTGGCGCACAGAAAACAGACTCTCTGGTCTCAGATGTAGAACATCGGCGCTGGAGGCCGCACGCTGTCCCGCTCAAGCAGCAGTTGGGCCAGCGTGGTGGATCGCAACACCGCCATCCGCCCCTCCCGAGCCTGCCGGGCGAGGTTTTCCAGCGCCCGAAACTCCGGGCTCCCACGGTCCCCCTGTCGCTCGGAAGGAGTTTCGCCTTCCAGACACTCCTCCACCTCGGCAATGGTGATCAGCTCCGGGGAGCGGCTCAGCCGAAAGCCGCCCCGGGGGCCGCGAATGCTCTGGAGGTACCCACCTTTGCGCAGCGCTGTGAGCATCTGCTCCAGGTAGCGCTCGGGCATGCCGTGCCGACGGCAGATCTCGCCGGTCTGCACCAGCTCACCAGTCGCATGGGCGTCCGCCAGATCGATCAGCGCAACCAGGCCGTATTCCGTCTTGGCGCTGAAGGACATGGGACACGGAACGACTGCCGTCGCCATTCTGCCAAACAAAGAACGGTTAGGAGATCGGGAATCCGTTGGCCACTTGTGCCTTGAGCCACACCAGGGAAGGCAAGCCTGGCCCTATCTTCTCCCAGTCTCCGATCGACTTACCGTGCTTTACAATTCACATCCCCTGCCCCGGCGGCGGCTTCTGCTGGCCGGTCTTGTCTCTGCCAGTGCTCTGCTGGTGGTCACCGCCTGCGGCCGCCCCCAGCAGACTCCTGATGCAAGCAGCGGCGCCGGTGCCCCGCAGGAGCTGCTGCTCGTGAGCTATGCCGTGACCAAGTCGGCCTACGACAGGATCCTTCCCAAGTTCGAAGAGCAATGGAAGGCCAAAACCGGACAGGACATCACGATCAAGGCCAGCTACGGCGGATCAGGCTCCCAGACCCGCGCGATCATTGACGGTCTGGATGCGGATGTGGCGGCCCTGGCCCTTACTGCCGACCACATCAAGCTGGAAGAGGTCGGCAAGCTCAACCCCGGCTGGGAATCGAAACTCCCCAACAACAGCATCATCACCAACTCCACTGTGGCCTTTATCACCAGGCCCGGCAATCCCAAAGGCATCAAGACCTGGAGTGATCTCGCCAAGCCGGATATCACGGTCATCACCGCCAACCCCAAAACCTCCGGTGGCGCCCGTTGGAACTTCCTGGGTATCTGGGGTTCAGTGACCGAAACCGGTGGCACCGCGGAGCAGGCAGAGAGATTCGTTGCCGATGTCTACAAGAATGTCGAGAACCTCCCCAAGGATGCGCGTGAAGCCTCCGATGTGTTCCTCAAGCGTGCCCAGGGTGATGTGCTGCTCAACTACGAGAACGAGGCCTTATTGGCAACCAAGAAGGGCGAGCTGACGGAGCCCTTCACCGTACCGGAGGTGAACATCCGCATCGAGGGCCCAGTGTCGGTGGTGGATGAGGTGGTAGATCGCAGGGGCAGCCGCGAGGCGGCCACGGCCCTGGCGGAGTATCTGTTCACCGAGGAAGCCCAGGAGATCTTCGCCGAGGCAGGCTTCCGGCCTGTCAATCCCACGGTGCTTGAGAAGACGGAGGACAACTTTGCCCCTGTGAAGCAACTGTTTACGGTGCAGGCCTTCGGCGGCTGGAGGGACATCAACAAGACCTTCTTCGGCGATGGCGGTATCTGGGACCGCCTGTTCTCCCAGGGACGCTGAACGCCGATGGGTCACGGCTGATGTGTGAACTGCTGGCTCTTAACACCAACCACCCCCACTGACGTGGGTTTCTCCTCCCGGGGGGCTCAGCCGGCGCGGTGGTGGCCCCGGGCGCCTTCTCCGCCCTGGCGAATCAGCTGGCGGAGCGCTCGCCCAGGGCGCTGGTGAGCATTGCCCACATCCGCAAGGCCACCCATGGGGTGGTGGCTCTGGAGAACTGCCACCCCTTCTCCCGCACCTGGAACGGCCAGGCCTGGGTTTTCCACGACCAGTGATGTGGTGACGATCCTGAGCACCGAGCCGCTCACCAGCGATGAGCGGTGGCAGCCCTTCAAGGCCGGTGAATCGCTGCTGTTCCGTGCCGGTGAGATCGAGCGGCACAACCGCCATGACGTGCGCCCGCCAGCGCTGACGACGCTCAGCGCAGAAAGAACACAGCCGCCACCGCCAGCCCCAGCACCACCACCACAGCCCGCAG
>SLIG01000137.1 GCA_007135755.1 Cyanobium sp. | reverse complement strand
CCCTTCCACACGGTGCTCGACTGGAGCAACCCGCCCTTTGCCCGCTGGTTTGAAGGCGGTACCACCAACCTCAGCTTCAACTGCCTCGATCGCCACCTCGATGGGCCCCGCGCCGACAAGACGGCCCTGATCTGGGAGGGGGAACCCGGCGACACCCGCACCTTCAGCTACCGCCAGCTCCACGCCGCGGTGTGCCAGGCCGCCAATGCCCTCAAGGCCCTCGGCGTCGGCAAGGGCGACCTGGTGGCCCTTTACATGCCGATGGTGCCGGAGGCGGCGATCGCCATGCTGGCCTGCGCCCGCATCGGCGCCCCCCACTCGGTGGTGTTCGGGGGCTTCTCAGCCGATGCCCTGCGCGACCGCCTCAACGACGGCGCCGCCAAGGCGGTGATCACCGCCGACGGCGGCTTCCGCAAGGACAAGCCCGTGCCCCTCAAGCCGGCGGTGGATGAGGCCCTCGGCGCCAAGGGTGGTGCCCCCAGCGTGGAGCATGTGCTGGTGGTGCGGCGTCTCGATGGGGCCGGCGGCGACTGCGCCATGGAGCCCGGCCGCGATCGCTGGTGGCATGAGCTGGTGGAGGCCCAGAACGCGGACTGCCCGGCCGAGCCGATGGCCAGCGAAGACCGGCTGTTCGTGCTCTACACCTCCGGTTCCACCGGCAAGCCCAAGGGGGTGGTGCACACCACCGCCGGCTACAACCTCTGGGCCCATGTCACCTTCCAGTGGATCTTCGACATCCGTGACGACGACATCCACTGGTGCACCGCCGATGTGGGCTGGATCACCGGCCACAGCTACATCGTCTACGGGCCCCTCTCCAACGGCGCCACCACCGTGATGTACGAGGGGGCGCCGCGGGCCGGCAAGCCCGGTGCCTTCTGGGAGGTGATCCAGAAGCATCGCTGCACGATCTTCTACACCGCCCCCACGGCCATTCGCGCCTTCATGAAGAGCGGTCGCGAGGTGCCCGACCAGTACGACATGAGCAGCGTGCGCATCCTCGGCACCGTGGGTGAACCGATCAACCCCGAGGCCTGGATGTGGTATCGGGATGTGATCGGCGGCAACCGCTGCCCGGTGGTGGACACCTGGTGGCAGACCGAGACCGGCGGCGTGATGATCAGCCCGCTGCCGGGGGCCACGCCCACCAAGCCCGGCTCCTGCACCCTGCCCCTGCCCGGCATCGCCGCCGACATCGTCGACCACGACGGCAACTCCCAGCCCGCCGATGCGGGCGGCTACCTGGCGGTGCGGCGCCCCTGGCCGGGGATGATGCGCACCGTGCACGGCGATCCGGAGCGCTTCCGGCGCAGCTACTGGGAGGAGGTGCGCCCCGCGGATGGCTCCCACCTCTACTTCGCCGGCGATGGTGCCCGCCGCGACGCCGACGGCTACTTCTGGGTGATGGGCCGGGTCGACGACGTCATCAGTGTGAGCGGCCACCGCCTCGGCACCATGGAGATCGAGAGCGCCCTGGTAAGCCACCCCGCCGTGGCCGAGGCCGCGGTGGTGGGCCGTCCCGACGCGATCAAGGGGGAGGCGGTGGTGGCCTTCGTGACCCTGGAGGCCGGGCGCCAGGGCGACGATGCCCTGATGGCCGACTTGCGCGGCCATGTGGGCAAGGAAATCGGGCCGATCGCCAAGCCCGATGTCATCCGCTTCTCCGATGCGCTCCCCAAGACCCGCAGCGGCAAGATCATGCGCCGCATCCTGCGCTCGCTGGCGGCGGGCGAGGAGGTGAGCGGCGACACCAGCACCCTGGAAGACCGCTCGGTGCTCGATCAGCTGCGGGTCTGACCCTCGCCCCAGTCGAGGATCAGTGCGCCCAGGCGCTCAATCCGGCGTTGCCGGGACGGATCATCGGCCCACTCCCCCAGCAGCTGGCGCCTCAGCCCACCACTGGCCGGGCTGAGGTGGTCACCCGGCAGCTCCTCCAGACCGCTGGCGTCGTCGGGCCGGGCCTGCAGCACGCCCAGCAGGCGCGAGCTCTGGTCGATGCCGTCGCGGTTGAAGCGCACCAGCAGGTTGTGGGGCTGGCGGTAGCTGGCGCCCACCTGGCGCAGGGTTTCCTCGGGTGAGGGGCTGAACTCACTGCGGAAGCGCAGCTGCTGGCCCAGTTCGGCCAGCAGGGGAATGGAGCGCTCGGCTGAAAAATTGTTGAAGCTCAGCGACACCAGCCCGCGGCTGCTGCGGCCGCCGTCGGGGGCCAGCAACTGCAGCTTGCAGCCCAGGCTGTGGCCCAGCCGCAGGGGCGCACCGGGGGGCAGTGCATCCATCTCCGCCAGGGCCTGGCGCTGGCGGCGAAAGCGCCGCCAGGCGGCGTTGGCCTGGGCCTGATGGTCGAAGCCCGGCACATAGCTCCAGGCGTGCACCCGCCAGCCCCGCTGGGCGACGGCCTCCAGCAGCCGCCGGTAACTCAGCTGGGGATTGCTGGCCAGGTAGCTGCCACCGATGAACTCCACCAGACCCCTGGGGCGGCCTGCGGGCTCGAGCAGCCAGAGGTCGTCCTGCTGCCGCCAGCGCGCCATGGCCGCGCCGCTCAGGCCTGCAGCTGGCGCAGGGCTTCGATCGCCTCGCGGCGATGGGCCGGCCCATCCAGCAGGTTGTTGAACACGTGGCGGATCACGCCGGAGCCGTCGATCACGTAGGTGACCCGCCCCGGCAGCAGGCCCAGCACGGCTGGCACACCGAAGGCCTTGCGCAGGCCGTTGCCCCGGTCCACCAGCAGTGGGAAGGGCAGGTTGTGGCGGGCCGCGAAACGCTGGTGGCTGGCGGCGTCGTCGCCGCTCACGCCCCACACTTCGGCGCCCATGGCCTGGAGGTCGGCGTAGCTGTCGCGAAAGGCGCAGGCCTCCATCGTGCAGCCCGGGGTGTCGTCCTTTGGATAGAAGAACAGCACCAGGGCCTTGCCACCCAGCTGGTCGCTGCGGCGCTCGCTGCCGCTCTGATCCGGAAGGGCGATGAGCGGGGCCTTGTCGCCGGCGGCGAGCGCTCGGGCCATGGCAGCGGAGGCGTGTGACGAAACCCTACTTGCCTGAACTGGGACGATGGGAGGCAGCGACCGTAACGGTTGTGAGTGAGTCGTCCTCCCAGCAGCCCACCCCGTGGCAACAGCCCGACCTGCTGGCGCTGATCGCATCCCAGCCCACGCCCGATCCACCACCGCCGCCGCAGGGAGCCCCGCGCCGCTCCCCGGCCACCCTGCTGATCCTCGACACCGAAACCACGGCGCTCGATCCAGCCCAGGGCCGTTGCATCGAAGTGGGCGCGATCCTCTTTGCCGTGCCCGAGCGGGCCGTGCTCAGCCAGGTGTCGTTTCTGCTGCCGGTGGACGCCAACCCCGCTGAGGCCATCAACGCCATCCCCGCGGCCGTGAGCCGCCTGCCCCAGCCCTGGCAGGCCGGTCTGCAGTGCTTCAAGGCCATGCTGGCGGCGGCGGACGCGGTGCTGGCCCACAACGCGGCCTTCGATCGCCAGTGGTTCGGCATCGATCCCCTGCCGCCGGTGTCCAAGCCGTGGATCTGCTCGATGGAGGACATCCGCTGGCCGGCGGCCCTGCGGCTGAAGTCGAATCCCGCCGTCAAGGACCTCGCCCTGGCCCACGGCGTGCCCGTGTGGGCCGCCCACCGCGCCCTCACCGACTGCATCTACCTGGCCCAGGTGCTGGAGCGCTGCCACGACCTCGAGGTGTTGCTGCAGGCCGCCCTGGAGCCCCGCCACACCTACCGCGCCCTGGTGTCCTACGCCGAGCGTCACAAGGCCCGCGAGGCCGGCTTCCGCTGGAATCAGCCCGTGGCGGGAGCCTGGAGCCGTCGCCTCAGCGAGGACGAGGCCCGAGCCCTGCCCTTCGCGGTGGAACGGGTGGACGCGGGCGCAGCGCTGGCGGCCTGATGGCGCCACCTGATCGCGCCAAGACATCCCGACAAAAAAACCGGCGGGCCTGGAGGCCTGCCGGCGAACAATGGCCAGCTGACTGGCCCGGAACCGAGGTGACCGGAATCGGAGCGGCGGGATTTGAACCCACGACCCCCACTACCCCAAAGTGGTGCGCTACCAAGCTGCGCTACGCCCCGGTGGACACCGGCAAACGCAAGCTATCACAGTGCTTTGCGGCGCCGAAGCTGGCGCAGTAGCCGGCGCAGCAGCCGGCGTTGGAGCTGCTCACGCCCTTCCCTGGCGTAGGCGGGCACCCGCAGGTCGTGGGCCAGCAGGCGCAGCTCCGCCAGGCCCATGCCCGCCAGGCGCAGTTCCGGCACCGCCTGCCAGGCACCCTCCCCATCCGGCAGGGTGATGCCTTCCTGCTCCCCTCTCCAGCGCTCCAGGGCCCCGTCCGCCATCCACTCCGGCACCAACACCACCAGCACCGCCAGCAGGCCATAGAGCTCCACCAGGCCGCGGGGCAGCGGATGGCGCGGGGAGTCCCTCACACCGCCAGAGCCCGCGAGCCTGGCGGCGGCGCCGGGTTCAGCACCGAGGGGCCGTCACGCCATTGGAGGGGCGGCTCGGGCCGGGGCTGCAGCCGCACGGTCCAGAACACCAGGGCGAAGCACAGAGCGATGGTGGTGAGCAGGGCGACCAGCACCACCCGGTCGGGCAGGGGGTTCATGGCGATCCTCAGACCCGTTCGGTGCGGGTGCACTGAATCCGGCTGGGCCGCTGCTCGATGGTGAGCATGTCGCCCTGCAGGATCAGGGTCATGCGGGGGTTGGTGTAGCGCAGGCCGGGCAGGGGGGAATCATCCCGGAAGGCCGTGGTGCGAAAGCGGCCACTGATCAGCGAGGCCTGGGCGTTGTTCCGCTCCAGCTGCACCCGTCCCAGCTGGGGACAGAGGAAGCTGTCGCGGCTGTCGTAGTGCTCCCACCAGGGGGAGGCCTGGGCCAGCAGGCTGGCCGTGAGCAGCAGCAGGTGGGGGACCGGACCGGCCATGGTGCTCAGATCGGCTGCGGGCAGTTCAGGGGGTGGAGGGGGAGGCCAGGCGGATCGGCGTGTTGTCGCCGCGCAGGATGCAGTGGCTCACCGACCAGTCGTAACAGTCCCACACCCGTGGATCCAGGCGGTAGTGGGCGCCGGGGAAATCGCCCAGCCGGCGGCCACTGGGCTGGGCGGAGCAGTAAGGGCGGCTGCCGGGCTTGGCCAGGTATTGCTGGTGATAAGGCTCCGCAAACCAGAACGGCCGGCCGCTGCCGATCTCGGTGGTGATCGGCCCGTAGCCCGCCGCGTTGAGCACAGTCTGGTAGGCCTGGCGGCTGGCCTCGGCCTGGGCCAGAAGGGCCGGGTCGTCCACGTAGAGGGCGGAGCGGTACTGGGAGCCGCGGTCGTTGCCCTGGCCATCCCCCTGGGTGGGGTCGTGGCATTCCCAGAACAGCTTGAGCAGGTCGCTGAAGTCGATCAGGGCCTGATCCCACACCACCCGCACCACCTCGGCATGACCCGTGCGGCCGGAGCACACCTGCTGGTAGCTGGGCCGCTCGAGCTGGCCGCCGGCGTAGCCCACGGCCGTGGTGAGCACGCCGGGGAGACGCCAGAACCCCTTTTCCGCCCCCCAGAAGCAGCCGCAGCCGAACAGGGCCTCGGCCTGGCCGGCCCCGGGCGACAGGGTGATGGGGGTGCCGAGCAGCACATGCAGCGGCTCTTCGCCGTCAGCCTGGGCCAGACCAGATCCCTCGGCGCCGGCGGCCCGGCGTCCAAACACCCCTCCAAACACGTGGTTCATGCAGCTGGATGCAGGCTAGGCAGCCTGCCGCCATCAGCGAGGCCTGGGTCGCGGTCCTGGCGTCAGGCCCCGGTGCGCAGCTCTTCCCCCACCTGCTCCCGCGCCCACAGGCGCCGGTAGGTGCCCGGCAGGGCCAGCAGCTCGTCGTGGCTCCCCTGCTGCACCAGCCGGCCCTGTTCCAGCACCAGCACCCGGTCGCAGGCGGCGGCTGCCGAGAGCTGGTGGCTGATCATCAGCACCGTGCGGCCCTGGTCTCCCTGGCCGCGGATCGTGCGCAGGATCTGGGCGGCGGTGGTGTTGTCGACACTGGCCAGGGCATCGTCGAGCACCAGCAGCGGTGCGTTCACGAGCATGGCCCGGGCCAGGGCCGTGCGTTGGCGCTGGCCACCGCTGAGGGTGATGCCTCGCTCGCCCACCAGGGTCTGGTAGCCGTCGGGGAAGCCGCGGATGTCGTCCTCCAGCCGCGCCTCGGTGGCCACGGCCTCCACGGTCTCGAGGGGAGCTTCGGGCTCGCCGTAGCGCAGGTTGTCGGCCAGGGTGGCGGTGAACAGGTAGCCCTCCTGGGGCACCAGGGCCACCTGCCGGCGCAGGTCCTCGAGCCGTAGCCGGGTGATGTCCACGCCATCCAGCCAGAGCTGGCCGGGATCGATCTCCACCATCCGGCCGAGGGCCCGCGCCAGGGTCGTCTTGCCGCAGCCCACCGGGCCCACCACCGCCACCAGCTCACCCGGCCGCACCTGGAAGCTCACGTCCACCAGGGCGGGGCGCGGGGCGTCCGGGTAGCGCACCGTGAGCCCGCGGGCCTCGATGGCACCACGGGGCCGGCGGGCCGGAGGCTGGGGATCGGCCGGCGACACGATCAACGGCTGGCGCCGCAGCAGCTGCTCCACCCGGTCGAGGCTCACCTGCCCGGTCTGGAAGGTGTTGAGGGTGAAGCCGAGCAGGGCGGTGGGGAAGACCAGCCGTTCAACGAACAGGATCAGGGCCACCAGATCACCGATGCTCAGCCGTCCGCTCTCCAGCTGGCCGCTGCCCAGGGCCAGCAGCAGCAGCAGGCTGATGGAGGAGATGCCCTCCAGCAGGGGAAACAGGGTGCTGCGGGTGCGGGCCAGGCCCAGGGCCGCGTCGCGGTACACCCGGTTGCGGCCTGCGAACGCAGCCTGCTCGATGCTCTCCTGGCCATAGATCTTGATGGCGCTGATCCCGGAGAGGTCTTCCTGAATCAGATCGCTCAACCCGGCCAGCGCCTCCTGCTGCCGGCGCTGCTGGCGCATCATTCGGCCGCCGAACAGGCGCACGGTGACCAGCATCAGCGGGTAGAGCCCCACGGCCGCCAGGGTCAGCCAGGGGTCGATGCTGAGCATCGCCGGCAGGGTGAGGGCGTAGGCCAGGGCGGTGTTGGTGAGGCTGAGCACGGCAAAGCCCAGCAGCCGGCGCACGTTCTCCACATCACTGGTGGCCCGGCTGATCACCTCGCCGCTGCCGGTGCTCTGCACCCAGCCCGGTTCCTGCCGGAGCACGTGTTCGAAGATCTGCTGCTTGAGATCGGCCTCCACCTTGCGGCCCACCCCGAACACCAGCAGCCGCGAGAGCAGCCGCATGGAGCCCATCACCGTGGCCAGCCCCGCCAGCAGCAGGGCCATCAGCAGCACGTCGCGGAGCTCGAAGCCCTCCTGCAGGTCGTCGATCACCCGCCGCACCAGCAGGGGGATGCTGACGCCGAGCAGATTCACCAGCACCAGCGCCGCCACCCCCTGCAGCACCGTGCGGCGGTGCGGGCGCAGGTAGCGCAGGATCAGATCGGCACGCAGGGCCGCCACGCCGCCAGGTCGAAGATGGGCCCAACCTAGGGATTGTCCCCACCCCGCCATGGCTCCACCCACCGCCTCCGGCTCAGGTTCCGGCGACACGCGCGATGGCAGCGGCGCCGCCCAGGAGCAGAGCCACCCCCTCCATGCCCTCGATCGGGTGGTGGTCGATCGCCTGCTGGCGGCGGAGACCCCCGCCGATGAGCACCTGGTGGACGCGGCCCGGTTGCTGATGCGCTACCAGGGCTTTCCTGGCGCCCGCGACCTCCAGGACGACCTGGCCAAGGCGTTGCGGCTCTGGGGTCTGAGCCGGGAGGCCTTGCACGAGCGCACCAAGGCGATCTGGGCCACCGGGTTCCGTCCGGCTCCCTCCGGAGGTGAGGCCGTGGGGTCGGGCTTCGATACCACCGCTCAGGACAGTTGAGCCAGGTCGGCTCTGACCTGCACTGTTGTTTCGATCACCCAGCCCGGTCGGCCCCATCAGTTCTGGTGGGCCCGTTTCAGGGGATAGTGGAAGGGTCCCCATCACCCGGCCCGGTGTGCCCTGCACCCGGGCTTTTTTCTGCTCTCTCCACCTCCAGCTTCCCCGTTGATCGCCATGGTCACTCCGTCGGCGGCACCCGCCCTGCTCGAGCAGCTCCTGCGCGGCGAGTCGCTCAGCTCCGAGCAGGCCACCACCTTGATGCAGGCGTGGCTGGAGGAGGAGATTCCCCCGGTGCTCACAGGCGCCCTGCTGGCCGCGCTGCGGGCCAAGGGTGTCAGCGCCGAGGAGCTGGCGGCCATGGCCAACGTGTTGCGGGCCGCCTGCCCCCTGCCCGGTGAGCGTCCCGCCCTGCCGCTGGTGGACACCTGCGGCACCGGTGGCGACGGGGCCGACAGCTTCAACATCTCCACCGCCGTGGCCTTCGTGGCCGCCGCCTGCGGGGTGCATGTGGCCAAGCACGGCAACCGCAGCGCCAGCGGCCGGGTGGGCTCGGCCGATGTGCTGGAGGCGCTCGGGATCAACCTCAAGACGCCCCAGGAGCAGGTGGTCGCCGCCCTGCCCCAGGTGGGGGTCACCTTTCTGTTCGCCCCCGGCTGGCACCCGGCCCTGGTGGGTCTGGCCCCCCTGCGCCGGTCCCTGGGGGTGCGCACCGTGTTCAACCTGCTTGGGCCCCTGGTGAATCCGCTCCAGCCCGAGGCCCAGGTGCTGGGGGTGGCCCAGGCCGACCTGCTTGAGCCGATGGCCGGAGCCCTGGCCCGCCTGGGCCTGCGCCGGGCGGTGGTGGTGCACGGGGCAGGCGGACTTGATGAGGCCTCCCTGGAGGGCAGCAACCAGCTGCGCCTGGTGGAGAACGGCGCGGTGAGCAGCCAGGAGCTGGATCCGCAGGCCCTGGGGCTGTCGCCGGCCCCGATAACGGCCCTGGCCGGCGGCGATCTGGCCACCAACCGCACCATCCTCGAAGCGGTGCTCCAGGGCGCGGGCAGTGAGGCCCAGCGCGACGTGGTCGCCCTGAACACGGCCCTGGTCCTCTGGGCCGCCGGTGCCAGCGACAGCATCGCCTCCGGCCATGCCCAGGCCGCCGCGGCCCTGGCGGCAGGCACCCCCTGGCAGAAACTGCTGCAGTTGCGCACAGCATTGCCCGGGTCTGTTGGGGGATGATCGGGGCGCTGTTGCTCCCGGTGCCGTGACCACCCCCGCCCTGCTGATGCTGGCCGATGGCACCCTGCTGCGCGGCGAGGCCTTCGGCGCCATCGGCACCGCCATCGGCGAGGTGGTGTTCAACACCGGCATGACCGGCTACCAGGAGGTGATGACCGATCCCAGTTACTCCGGTCAGCTGGTGACCTTCACCTATCCCGAACTGGGCAACACCGGCGTCAACAGCGCCGATCTGGAGGCCCCCAGCCCCCATGTGCGCGGCGTGATCTCCCGCGAGCTGTCGCCGGTGAGCAGCAACTGGCGCGCCGAAGACGACCTGGACAGCTGGCTGGCCCGCAGCGGCGTGGTGGGCATCCGCGGCGTCGACACCCGCGCCCTGGTGCGCCATCTGCGCGAGGGGGGAGCGATCAATGGCGCCATCAGCAGCGATGGGGCCACGCCCGCCGCGCTGCTGGAGCAGGTTCGCGGCGCTCCCTCGATGGAGGGACTCAACCTGGCCGCCCGGGTGAGCACGGCCGAGCCCTACCGCTGGAGTGAGCCCTGCAGCGCGGCCTTCGACACGCGTCTGCAGCAGCGGCCCGAGCAGCCCTACCGGGTGGTGGCGATCGACTTCGGCATCAAGCGGGCGATTCTCGACCGGCTCGTGGCCCACGGCTGCAGTGTCACCGTGCTGCCCGCCGATTCCAGCCTCGCCGACGTGCTCAGCCACAGCCCGGAGGGCGTGTTCCTCTCCAACGGCCCGGGGGATCCGGCCGCGGTGAGCTCCGGCATCGCCCTGGTGAAGGATCTGCTCAGCCAGCAGCAGCTGCCCCTGTTCGGCATCTGCATGGGCCACCAGATCCTGGGCCTGGCCGTGGGGGGCCGCAGCTTCAAGCTCCCCTACGGCCATCGCGGCCTCAACCACCCCTGCGGCAGCCCCGGCCAGGTGGAGATCACCAGCCAGAACCACGGCTTCGCCATCGCTGCCGAGTCGTTGCCCGCCGATCGGGTGCGGATCACCCACCGCAACCTCAACGACCACACCGTGGCCGCCCTGGAGTTGCTGCACCAGCCGGTGTTCGGGGTGCAATACCACCCGGAGGCCAGTCCGGGCCCCCATGACGCCGACCATCACTTCGCCCGCTTCGCGGCCCTCATGGCGGCGCGCCGTTGAGCCGAACGCCGCACCCATCCCTACACTCCCCCCATTCGATCAGCAACGAGGACAACGGCCATCACCGACCTGCAGCGACTCACGGTGTCCCTGCGCGGGGGATTCGAGCAGCAGGCTCACTGCCAGCTGTTCCGCTTCACCGGCCAGCTGGACGCCTACTCCGACAAACAGTTCGGCGAGTTCATCGCCGCCCACCGCAGCACCGCCCAGCCGCTGCTGATCGACCTGTCGCACATTGATTTCATCGACTCCTCAGGGCTGGGTGCCCTGGTGCAGCTGGCCAAACAGTGCAGTGCCGATGGCCAGAATTTCGCGCTGGCGGGTAATGCCCGGGTGGTGCAGACCGTGAAGCTGGTGCGCCTGGAGGAGTTCCTGCACCTGCAGCCCGACCTCAACAGTGCCCTCGCCAGCCTCGCCGCCTGAGCTGGGTCCGCAGCAGCTCGCCTGGCTGGGGGATGCGGTGTGGGAGCTGCATCAGCGTCTGCGCCACTGCGCCGCACCGGCCCGCCCGCGTGATCTGCACCGCCAGGTGGTGGCGGCTGTGCGCGCCGAGGCCCAGGCCCGGGCCCTGGGTCGGCTGGAGGGACTGCTGCGGGAGGCTGAACGCGATCTTGTGCGCCGCGGCCGCAACCGTGCCGGACGGGGCCCCCGAAGTGCCGATCCGGCCACCTATGGCCAGGCGACCGGCTTTGAAACCCTGCTGGGCTGGCTGTTCCTCCATGACCAGCCGCGGTTGGATGAACTGCTAGATCACTTGCAGGACACTGATCCATAAGCGCAGCACGCCATGAGCCCTCGATTCGAACGCCGTCCCGACAAGCGGACGGGAGCGGCGGGCGGGCGTTCAGCGCGCTCCGGCCCGCCCGCCAGGCCCTACAGCCGCGACCGCCGGAGCGAATCCGGCAGCCGCGGAGATCGCGACCGCCCGGGCCGGG
>SLIG01000006.1 GCA_007135755.1 Cyanobium sp. | reverse complement strand
GCTGTAGCGCCCGGCGGTCTGACTGAGCACGGCATCGCGGTACACCGCCAGCAGCTCGTCGTGGTCGGTGGGCTGCAGGCGCCGCAGGGGGAAGGAACGGTGGGGCCCGGAATTCATCGCTGCCGCTGGGGCCGTGGCGTGCGCTCCCCAGTGTCTCGCCCGTGGCCACACTGGTGCTTCCTCCCGCCTGCGCTGCCCACCGGTCTGCGCTCTCACCATGCCCGCTGCCGCCCCGCCCCTCGCCCGCTCCGCAGCACACCCCCTGCGGCTGGCGGTGCTGGCCCTGGGGCTGGTTCTGCTGGTCAGCGTGTGGCTGGTGCTGCCGGCGGCGGCCTGTGCCCAGCCTGCTGCCGGGGCCCAGCTGTTCGAGGCCCACTGTGCCGGTTGCCACCTCCAGGGCGGCAACATCATCCGCCGCCGCAAAACCCTCAAGCTGGCGGCCCTGGAGCGGGAGAGCATCGCCTCGCCTGAGGCCATTGCCGCCATCGCCGCCGCCGGGCTGGGTCAGATGTCCGGCTACGGCGAGGTGCTCGGGCCCGGCGGCAGCGAGGCGGTGGGGGACTGGGTGTGGCAGCAGGCCCAGGCGGGCTGGCCCCGGGGTTGATCGGCCCGCCGCGCGCCAGGGCTCAGAACGCCTGGATCCAGGGAAACACCTTCACCGCCGTCCAGATGCCGTGGCGCCAGTAGGTGTCGCCGTGCACCAGCTCCTCCACCTGCTGCTGGCTTTCGGCCTCGTAGATGCCGAACACGTGGCTGCTGTCCGCGGTGGGCCCCAGGGTGATCAGGATGCCCGAGTCCTTCTGGCGCTGCAGCCCGGCCAGGTGCTCCTGGCGGTAGGGGGCGCGCTTCTCCAGGGCGTTGTCGCAGTAGGTGCCCCAGAGCACGAATCGGGCCATCGGCGGCAGGGTTGGTGGGGCCGCAGGCTAGAGGTCCGCGAATCCAGGCCCCGGGGCGGGATGGTCCTGGGAGGCTGTCCCTGCCTCGGGCTGGTGCAGCACCCGTTGCGGGAAGGGAATCTCGATGCCGTGGCGAGCGAAGCTGGCCCACACCGCCCGGCCCACCGCGTCACGCACGCTGACGTTGCGCATCGGATTGGCGATCCAGAAGCGCAGGCTGTAGTTGATCGCTGAATCCCCATAGCCCATCAGAAAGGCCTTGGCTGGCGGTTCCGGCAGCACACCCTCCACACCCCGGGCTGCCGCCTCCAGCACAGGGATCACCTGGTCGGGGTCGTGGCGATAGGCGGCTCCCACCACCAGTTCGCTGCGCCGCAGCCGGTCGGAGCGGGTGTAGGTGACCGTGCTCTCGGTGAAGAAGGTCTGGTTGGGGATCACCAGTTCGGCGTTGTCGCGGTCGCGCCAGAGCACCGCGGCCCTCAGGCCGAGGTTGCGCACCTCGCAGGGATCGCCGTCCACCATCAGGACCTCCCCGGGTCGCACCGAACCCTCGAACAGCAGCCACAGGCCGCTCACGAAGTTGGAGAAGATCTCCTTGACGCCGAAGCCCAGGCCCACCGACAGGCCCCCGGCCACGGCCACCAGGGCCGTGGTGTTCAGCCCCAGGTTGGAGAGCACCAGCAGCAACCCCAGCCCCACGACCGTGTAGCGGAAGATCAGTGCCATCGCCCGCTGGCTGGCCTGGGTGAGGCCCAGGGTGCGGCGGGCCAGCCAGGCCAGTCCCGCCGCGGGCGGCCCTGATCCCACCAACACCAGATAGACCAGCAGCAGAGCGATGAACAGCTGGCCCGTGGTGAGGGTGTTGCCAAGCAGCGTCAGAGGCAGCAGGGCCAGGTCGCGAACGTTCTGCAGCTGATCCAGCAAGGCCAACGCCGTCGTCAGCAGATACAGGGGCCGGATCACGCGAGACATCAGCTGAGCCCTGGGCTCCGGGGGCATGAATCGGGCCAGCAGCCGATCCAGGGGGTTGAGGGCCTCCCATCCCACGACCAGCAGCAGCAGAAACACGCTGAAGCCATGGGGAACGCCGGCCAGCTTCAAGGCCAGTACCCCCAGCAGCACCAGGCCGAGGCCGATGGGACGCCTCCACGTCCCAATCTGCAAAGGTCTGCCCCGCCATCTGCCGATCCCGTTGCCCACCAGCAAAGGCAGGGCCACCACCAGCAGCTGCAGCCACACGCCTGGCCGCTCGAGGTAGCCCACGGAGGTGCCGATCTCCTGCACGATCGTGCTCATGGCCTGGCTGCCCTCCGACTTGTGATCAGAGCCTCGAACAAGTGCTCGGTCGCTGTTTCGGGTGCGAGCGTCTGGAAAGCCACATCGTTGATCAGACGCTGCATCTGTGCCAGCTGCTCGCCGTCAATCTCCCGCATCACGTCGGCTACGGCGGTGCGACTGGCCTGCTGCCGGGTGGCCTCCAATGTGCGCAGGATGGCCGAGCTGTCCACCGGCACCGGCAACACTTGATTGACCGGAAGGCTGCCGCGGGTCTGCAGGGTGAGGCGGCGCTGCACGATCGGCGTGATCGAGAAACTGGTCCAGCGCTCCGCCGTGCGCCGCTGACGGGCACTGGAGTTGCTGCCGAAGGCCCAGACCCGGAGCGTGTTGATCGGTGTGGCCTCCCCGCGGGGTCCGCGGGGCAGCCCGGCAACGCCGAGGTCGGCCGCGAGGCTGCGTCGCAGACGGGTGAGATCGCTGCTGCGGCAGGGGATCCACGCCAGCTCCCCGGCTGCGAAGCGCCGCAGCATGGGCTCCTCGGCGGTGAACACCGACACCTGCTCCTGAAGGTTGGCATCCGCCAGCCACTGCAACAGCTGCACCAGGGCCGCCCGGCCCTGGGGGCTCGGCGTTTCGCCCCGGGCCGCGGCGGCGATCGCCTCGTCGGCGCCAAAGCCTCCCAGCAACCAGGCCAGGTCCCTGGGCATCAGGCTGAGGCCCACCGGCACCCCCGCGGCGCTGACCTGCAGCAACGCCTGCAGGTTCGTCGGGCTGTCGGGCAGCAAGCTGCGGTTGAAGCAGGCCTGTTCGGTCTCCAGCAGCATTGGCAGCCCGGCCAGCTGGCCGTCCGCCTGTCGCAACCGCTGCACGGCAGTCGGGTCCAGCTGGCTGAGCAGGTCGGCGGGGGCCGTGGCCGGGCGGCTCAGATCCAAGCGCCGCAGATCCCGGGCCATGCGGTCCGTCACCAGCAGCAGATCGGGTCCGAGGCCTTCCCAGTTCCGGCGACGCACCTGGCGGATCAGTTGGTCCTCCGCAAAGGGGATCAACTGGATCCGTACGGAGGGGTGCAATTCAAGGAACGGCTGGCGCAGGAGATCCAGGCGCTCGATCACCGCATCGATGGATTCCGGCTGTTTGATCTGCCAAGCGGGCAGGGCCACGTACACGAACAGCACCCCGCCCGGCTCTTCCTGTCCCTGGGGTGCTGTCGCGCAGCTCGCGACCAGCCCCGCCATGAGTGCGGCCCCCAGGCTCGCCATCGCCGCCAACCTGCCCCGGATCCTCAGGCAGCGGTGCCAACGCGCAAGCTGGCGTCGATCAGCCCGGGGCTGACCTGGGTTGGCTTGAATGGATCGAGGAGCTCTACGCCATCCGCCTTGTCGCCGTCCCCGCCTCCCGTTGCCCAACGCCGATCCATGCCCGCCCGTCTCGCCATCTTCGCGTTGCTCACGCTGGCCGGCGCCCTTCCCGCCAGGGCCGACATGATCAACCAGATCATCCTCAGCAACTGTGTCAACGCCGTGAACGCCGAGTTCAGGGAGTACGGCCGGCAACCGCCTGCCGGGATGGTGGACTACACCTGCGACTGCGTGGTGCAGCAGATCAGACGTGGCAGCTCCATCTCCGCTGCTTCCGCCACCTGCAAGAACCTGGCGATGACCCGCTTCGGCCTCTGACCTGGCGCCGGATCATCCCCCACCGTCCCCCTCCACTGCCCGCCGCTGCCGGTTGACCGGCCGGCGGGCCTCGCGGCGGCAGCGCTCCGAGCAGTAGCGCACCTCCTCCCACACGTCCTTCCACTTGCGCCGCCACTGGAACGGGCGGCCGCAGCAGGCGCACGGCTTGGTGGGGCGATCGGCGTGGTGGGGCATCGCCTCAGTTGGCTCGCACGTACACCAGCAGTCGGTTGTTGGCCGGCATCGGCGTATCGGCTCGCAGCTCCAGGCCCGGGGCACGGGCCTGGGCCTGGAGCTCCCGGGCATCGCGCACCCCCATGGCCGGATCGATGGCCCGCAGGTGGGCATCGAAGGCGGCATTGCTGGGGGCGGTGTGTGCATCTCCATCGCGAAACGGCCCGTAGAGCAGCAGCAGGCCGCGTGGAGCCAGCACCCGGGCCGCGCCAGCCAGCAGCTCGGGCACGGCGGCGGCCGGCATGATGTGGCAGGTGTTGGCCGTGAACACCGCGTCGAAGGGTCCGCAGGGCCATTGCTCCGGCCGGGTCACATCCAGTTCCAGGGCCTGGGCGATCACGGCCCCTTCGGCCAGGCCGCTGCGGCCCTCCAGCTGCAGGCGCTCGTCGAGGTCGTGGAGCGGCGGCAGGTCGCTGGGCTGCCAGTGGAGGCCGGCCAGGTGGCGGGTCATGTGCACGGCGTGCTGGCCGCTGCCCGAACCCACCTCCAGCACCCGGGCGGCCGCCGGCAGCCAGGCCCGCAGCACATCGAGGATCGCCAGTTGGTTGCGCTCACAGGCGGCGGAGAAGCGCATCGTGGTGGTGTCCGTTCAGCGATCGAGACCGGCCCGCAGCTCGGCGCAGAAGGCTCCCGCCGCCGCGGCGATGGCGCCCCCATCCCCTTGATGCTGCTGGGCCGCTGCCGCCATCACCTTCACCAGGGCGCTTCCCACGATGGCCCCGTCGGCGCCCCACTGCCGCACCTGGCGGGCCTGCTCCGGGTCGGCGATGCCGAACCCCACCGCCACCGGTGTGGGCCCCAGTTGCTTGAGCTGCCCCACCAGCGCCTCCACCCGAGACTCCAGGCTGGTGCGCACGCCGGTGACGCCGGTGACGCTCACCAGGTAGGTGAAGCCCCGACTGGCGCCATGAATGCGGGCCATCCGCCCGGCCGGGGTGGTGGGGGCCACCAGCAGCACCAGATCCAGCCCGGCCGCGCTGGCGATCGCCGACAGTTTCTCGGCCTCCTCCAGGGGCAGGTCGGGCACCACCAGGCCGGCGGCGCCGGCGGCGGCGGCCTCCCGGCAGAAGGTCTCCATGCCGCGGTTGAGCAGGGGGTTGCTGTAGGTGAACAGCACCACGGGGATCTGCAGCTCACCCCGCAGCGAGGCCAGCATCTCCAGCACCCGGGCCGGCGTGGTGCCGGCGGCCAGGGCCCGGCTGGCGGCGGCCTGGATCACGGGGCCGTCGGCCAGCGGGTCGCTGTAGGGGATGCCCAGCTCCACCAGGTCGGCCCCCTGGGCCTGCAGGGTCAGCAGCGTGGCCCGGGTGGCACCCAGGTGGGGGTCGCCGGCCATCAGAAAGGGCATCAGGGCGCAGCTTTGGCGCTGCTGCAGCTGGCTGAAGCGCTGCTGGATCGGGGTGGAGGCGGCGGTCACAGCAGCGGACACAGCGGGGCGGGCGGGGCTGGATGCTGCGAGCCTATGCCTCGCCCCCCTCGGGGATCTGGCCTGATTCGCGCAGCAGGCGCTCCTGCTCCTCGGGGCTCAGGGCGGCGAATTTCCGCTCCAGTTCTTCGCTGGTGAAGGCGTCATAGGCGTCGCGGTAGGTGCGTCGCTGCTGCATGTAGGTCATGTTGCCGCTCACCGCCCGCAGCAGGTAGGTGGCGGTCCAGCCGAGCACCAGCACCATCAGCAGGGCCGAGGCGGCGATGCCGGCGGAAAAGCCCTCGAAACCGCCCATCTGAAGCAGGCCATAGCCCGCGGCGCCGAGGCCGAACACCCCCAGCCCCACCAGCAGCGACTGGCCCTTGGTCATCGGGCCCCTGGTCATCGGGAGCCCTGGCCGGCCATGCGCAGGTTGATGAACGGCGAGAACAGGATCAGGCCGGGGAAGAACAGGAACACCAACCCGTAGACCCCGAAGCGCTCCAGCTTGCCCATCACCATCCAGCGCTTCACCATCCAGGCGTAGAGCGCCAATGGGATCACCACCAGGTAGGCGCCGGCCAGCACGGCATAGAGGGCGATCACCAGCAGGGTTTCGGGCGAGAGACCCAGCACCGAAGGCACGGTCAAAGCGAACAGGGCGCTGACGGACAAGGCACTCCAGTGCGAAGGACGGGACAGGGAATGGGGCTGAGGGTGGGCCTGAAGCAGAAGATGCGCCCGGCGGGATTCGAACCCGCACTGGAGTCATTTTAAGTGACCTGCCTGCTACCGATTGGGCTACGGGCGCTGGACGGGGCCGTCAGCCGGCCTGACTCCCAGACGCAGATGAGTGTATGGGTGCCGATTCGGGTGCCCACACCCACCATCCCGCTGGTTGCTGGTAGTGTCATGACACCAGGTGATGCCAGCGCCGCACCCCGCGCCAGCATCCCCAGACGCAGGCTGAACCAGCCACAGACTCCAGCCCCACCGTCCCCGGCGAGTCCAGGGATCGCTGGCCACGTTCGTTGCCGTCATCCACGGCGCGAGAGCAACCCGGGTCAGAGCGGGCCACGCCTGACGCGTCAATCCCAGTCGTGTCCACGTCAACGGTGCTGCGTCGTTCATATCTCCATCTCAGTTCAGATTCAATGTCCAGATCCACGTTCAAATCCGTCTCTCCGTCCACCAGGTCCACCCGTTCGCCGATGTCCTCCGCCCCGTCCAGCCGCCTCCACAGCGCGTCCAGCGCGGCACCCCTTTCCTGCCCGGTCCGCCGGCCCTCCCTCCGGCCCGGCGCAGAGCGTCCGCTCACCTGGGAGGAGTTGCTTGGCCGTCGCTGAGCTCCAGGCTGGCGTGCCAGTGACAGAGGGGACCCTGACCTGAGCCGATCGCCAGGCCATGGCGCAGGCCGCCCTCCACAAACTGCTTGGCCGCCACCACCGCCTCCGCCATGCCCAGGCCCAGGGCCAGATGGGCGGTGATCGCCGCCGCCAGGGTGCAGCCGCTGCCGTTGGTGTGGATGGTGTCGATGGCAGGCGACTCCAGCCAGCGCAGCTGCCCGCCGGTGCAGAGCAGGTCCACGCCCCGCAGGGCCGGGATGCCGGCACCCTTGATCAGCACCGCGGCCACTCCCCGCTCGCTCAGGGCCAGTGCCGCCCCCTCCATGCCGGCCCGGTCCTCCACGGGACGGCCGCTGAGCAGGGCGGCCTCGTGCACATTGGGGGTGATCAGGCTGGCCAGCGGAAGCAGGGCGGCCATCGCCGCGATCGCCTCGCGCTCCAGCAGCACGGCCCCGGTACGCGACACCATCACCGGGTCAATCACCCGGGGGATGGCCAGGGGCGCGATGGCCGCGGCCGTGGCCTCGATCAGTTCGCTGTTCAGCAGCATGCCCGTTTTCAGGGCCGCCACCGGCAGATCGCGGCACACCGCCGCCACCTGGGCGCTCACGGCCGCGGCAGGCAGGGCATCCACCCGCTCCACCCCGCAGGTGTTCTGGGCGGTGATGCAGGTGATCGCCGTGCAGCCGTGCACCTGCAGGGCGGAAAAGGTCTTAAGGTCCGCCTGAATTCCGGCCCCACCGCCAGAGTCGCTACCGCCGATGCTGAGCGCCGCCGGCGGGACCAGAGGCTTGGCTGATTCGTCAGACGTAACGGTCTTGGATGACTGCATCAATTTTCTGTCCTGACCGCTGATGCCGCCGCTGCCAACCATTGGTGCGATCCTGGCGGGGATTGTGGTGCTGTTTGCCGGTGGTGAGCTGTTCGTGGGCGGTGCCACGGCCCTGGCTCTGCTGCTGGGCATTCCCCAGATTGTGGTGGGACTCACCGTGGTGTCCCTCGGCACGAGTGCGCCCGAGCTGTTCGTGAGTGTGCTGTCGCTGCTCAAGGGTGGTGATGCCGTCGCCCTTGCCGCCAGCAACGTGGTGGGCAGCAACATCTTCAACGTGCTGGTGGTGCTTGGCCTCAGTGCTCTGGTGATGCCGCTGCGGGTGCGCAGCCGCCTGGTGCGCCGCGATGCTCCCCTGATGATCGCCGTGTCGATGGCGGTGTGGGGCATGGCTTCGGGCAACAGCCTCACCTGGCAGTCGGGCCTGGCCCTGCTGGTGGGGCTTGTGATCAACACGGTATGGGAGATCCGCACGTCGCGTGAACATCCCGACGAGTCCGAGGTCGAGGTCGATGACATCGACGTCCAGGCCCCCTCCAAGGCCGTGGTCAAACTGGGCGTTGGCCTGGTGCTCCTGGTGCTGGGCTCCCAGGCCCTGGTCCGCGGTGCCACCTCCGCGGCCCTCATGCTTGGGATGAGTCAGACCCTCATCGGCCTCACGATCGTGGCCGCAGGCACCTCCCTTCCGGAGCTGGTGACCTCACTGGTGGCGGCTTATCGCGGCAACGGTGACCTGGCGATCGGCAATGTGGTGGGCAGCAACCTGATCAATCTGATGATGATCCTGGGGCTCTGTGCCCTGGCTTCGGGTCCAGGCGGCCTGCCCGTGGATCCGGTGCTCGTTCAGCGCGATCTGCCCCTGATGGTGCTCATCTCCCTGGTCTGCCTGCCCATTTTCTGGACCAAAGGCTGCATCACGCGCCGGGAGGGGGCCCTGCTGGCTGGTCTTTACGCCCTCTACCTCGTGGACCAGGTGCTGACCAGCACGTCGAATGGGGCAACCGATGACTACCGCCAGTTGCTGCTGGTGGTGGTGATGCCGCTGGTGCTGGTGTTCCTGGTGTGGCAGGTGCTGGCCTGGACGCGGGTGCGGTTGCGCAGCTGACTGGGCGCAGCTGGTTGAGCTCAGCGTCCGGGCAGTTTGGCCAGGTCGGTGGTGGTGCCCATCACCACCAGCAGCTCCCCCGCCTGCAGCACCTGGGTGGCGGGGGGATTCACCTTCAGGGCGTTGTCGGGGCCCGCGGCCAGCACGCTCACGTCGAAGTTCTTGCGCATGTTCAGTTCGCGCAGCGACTGGCCCACGAACGACTCAGGAACGCGGATCTCCTCGATCGCGTTGCGGTCGTCCAGGCGCAGCCGGTCGAGCAGGTTGGGCCGCACCAGCTCCATCCCCAGCCGTTTCCCCTGCATCTTCGAGGGGAACACCACCCGGTCGGCCCCCACCCGCTGCAGCATCTTCATGTGCAGGTCGCTGGTAGCCCGGGCGATCACCTGCCGCACCCGGCTGCCCTCGCTGTCCTTGGCGATCAGGGTGGCGGTGACGCTGGCTTCGATCGGCTCGCTCATCGCCACCACCACGGTGCTCACATCGAGCACACCGGCCTCGCGCAGGGCCTCCTCGTCGGTGCAGTCCACCACCCGGGCCTGGATGGAGGGGTCCACCTGGCGCAGTTCATCCACCGCTCTCTGGTTGTTGTCGATGGCCAGCACGTCGCGGCCGGCGTCGCAGAGCTCCCGGCACACGGCGGTGCCGAAGCGGCCCACGCCGATCACTGCGAAGCCCCCTTCGGAGGTGCCTTCGGCTGGATTCCAGTGCCACCAGTTGGCCATCAGATGTAGAGCTCCTCGCGGGGATAGCCCACTCGGGGCTGGGGCCTGCTGCCATACAGAGCAGACAGCAGCAGCAGGATTCCCAGTCTGCCTACGAACATGCCCACCATCAGCACCAGCTGCCCCCAGCGGTTCAGCTGGGCTGTCACCCCCAGATCCAGCCCCACGGTGCCGAAGGCGGACATGCAGGTGAACAGCCGCTCCAGGAAACTGAATTCGCTGCTGCCCGGCGCCCCCGTGCTGGAGGCTCCCAGTCCCAGCACCAGAGCCATCAGCAGCACGAAGATCAACGAGGCGATGGTCACGCCGATGGCCCGCAGCACCACGGTGGCGGGGATCTGGCGCTGGTGGATCACCACCTGCTCCCTGCCCTGAAGGGTGGAGCGGGTGGCGCCCATCAGGGTGGCGAAGGTGGTGGTCTTGATGCCGCCGCCGGTGCTGCCGGGGCTGGCGCCGATGAACATCAGCATGATCAGCAGCAGCAATCCGGCATCAGAGAAGGTGGCGGTGGAGAAGGCCACGGTGCTGAACCCAGCGGTGCGGGCGGTGATCGACTGGAACACCGTCACCTGGAGCTTTTGGAGCAGCCCCAGCGGTCCAATCACCCCACCGATCGCGAACTGCTCGGTGAACAGCAGCCCCAGGGCCCCCACCAGCACCAGGATCACGCTGCTGCGCAGCACCAGACGGCTGTGCAGGCTGAGCAGCCGCAGGCCGAGGCCGTGGCGCCAGCGGCGCAGCAGCCGGCGGCGGTTGCCCCAGAGGTCGTTCACCACCCGCCAGCCCAGGCCGCCGGTCACGATCAACACGGCGATCATCGCGTTCACCACCGTGTTGTCGCGGTAACGCATGAGGCTGTCACTCCAGAGCCCGAAGCCGGCGTTGTTGTAGGCGCTGATGGCGTGGAAGAGTGAGGCCCAGAGGCGCTCCAGCGGGTTGCTGATGTCGGAGAACCCGAAGAAGTAGAGCACCGCGGTGCCCAGGGCCATCACGCAGGAGCCCGTGATCAGGATGCGGTTGAAGGTGGGGCCGATGCCGCCCACGCCGAATTCATCGAGGGCCCGGCCCTTGTCCAGACGAGTCCTCAGGCCGCCGTGGCCCTGCACGAACCCCTGCAGGAAGGTGGTGATCGCCATCAGCCCCAGACCGCCGGTGATGATCAGGGCCGCCAGCACCAGCTGGCCGAACAGGGTGAGGTCCTCACCCACATCGATGATCGACAGGCCGGTCACGGTGATGGCGGAGGTGACCGTGAACAGGGCCTCCCACAGACCCACCCCGGGGCGGGAACACAGGGGTGTGGCCATCACCAGGGTGCCCACGGCGATCACCAGGACACCAGTGACCACGGTGAACTGGGGCACCGTGAGCTGCTGGCGCCATCCCCCGGTCTCCAGCCAGCGGGACCCCATGCGCGCGGAGCTCATGCGCCGGCGGGAGCGTCCAGGGGCTGGCCGCCACTCTGGCGACCGCCATCTGCCGGGGGCGGGCAGGGCCCGTCACGGTCGGAGCGAAACACCAGGTTGAGCTCCGGCAGGTGGGCGTGCACCAGGTCCACCAGGCGCTCGAAGGTCTTCAGGGTTTCCGGCGCCCGCAGGCCCATCGGCTCCCGGCTCAGCAGCACCAGCTCCAGAGCCCGGCCGCCCGCCTGGGACTGGACATCGGCGAACAGCTGCATGCGCTGCACCTCGCCACCCTGCTTGAGCAGGGCCCCCAGGTGGGCCGGGGTGCGGTGGTCCACCTCGGCGCTGAGGGCATCGAG
>SLIG01000065.1 GCA_007135755.1 Cyanobium sp. | reverse complement strand
GCTCCGCTGGGGTCGCGGTAGGGCTCGGCAGCCCGGGTGGCGAGGTGCTCGCGCTCCATGGCGCTGAGCGGTCGCAGCACCCCGTCTCCGTCGCACAGTGGCGATGGACTGGCGGCCGTACCCAGGCTCCAGCACGCCGGTGCCGAGCCGTTGTCGGCCGGCGGGGTGATGGCCATCACTTCCAGGCCCGCCCGCCGCAGGCTCTGGCGCACGGCGGCGGCGCTGCAGTAGGTGAGCAGCCGGCCCCGGGGAGCCAGCAGGGCCGCCAGCCGAACCAGGACGTCCTCACTCCAGAGCTCAGGGCAGCGCTGGGGTGAGAAGGCATCCAGCAGCACCAGATCGCACTGTCCGCGCTGCTGCTCCAGCAGCTCCGGCAGGCGCTGCCGGGCATCGCCCCAGAGCAGGGCACCCGAACCGGCCCCACAGCGCCAGTGGCCCGTGGCCGCCAGCTGCCTCAGGAGCTCCAGGGCCTGCGCCGGCCACTGCCGCCGGAAGACGGGCTCGGCCAGGGCCCGCTCCAGCGGGCGCCGGTCGATTTCCAGCCCCCACCAGCGCAGCTGCAGACCGCGATCGATGGCGGCGCTGAGCAGAGCGGCGGTGTTGGTGCCCAGCCCCACCCCCACATCCACCACCGTGAGGGTGCTGCCCGCGTGCCAGTTCCCAAGCCCCGCCGGCCGCACGAATTTCTCCCGTGCCTCGCGACGGGCACCGATCGCGCCGTGGAAGCCCTCGCCGAAGCGCTCACTCCAGAGGCTGAAGCTGCCGTCAGCCCCGGTCCGGCTGTGTAGCCCGTCAGCTGCTGAGGCGCCGCAGATCATCCCAGAAGCCCGGATAGGACACAGCTGCCGCCTCGGGCCGGTGCAGGGTGGTGCGGCCGCGGGCGATGCCAGCCGCCACCGCCAGGCTCATGGCCACGCGGTGGTCGGTCTCGCTGTCGACCTCGGCGCCCCGCAGCTCGCCGCCGCCGCCAATGGCCATGCCGTCCTCGAACTCCTCGAGCCGGGCGCCCATCGTTCCCAGCTGGCGTGCCATCACCGCCAGGCGGTCGGTTTCCTTCACGCGCAGCTCGGCGGCATCGCGGATCCGGCTCGTGCCCTCGGCGGCGCAGGCGGCCACGGCCAGCACGGGGATCTCATCCACCAGGCGCGGAATCAGCTCGCCGCCGATCTCGAAGGCCTGCAGCGGTCCGTGCTGCACCTGCAGATCGCCCACCGGTTCGCCGGCCACATCGCGGCGGCTGTGCACGCTGATCCGCGCCCCCATCTGCTCCAGCACCTCCAGGATGCCGGTGCGGCTGGGGTTGAGGCCCACGTTCTCCACCGTGAGCTCGGAGCCGGGGGTGATGGCGGCGGCCACCAGCCAGAAGGCCGCCGAGCTGATGTCACCCGGCACCACCACGGTCTGGCCCCGCAGGCCGTGGCCGGGGGTGAGCGTGACCTGGGTGAGGCCGGGTCCGCCCACCTCCAGCTGAGCGCCGAAGGCCCGCAACATGCGTTCGCTGTGGTCGCGGCTCTGGGCCGGTTCGATCACCGTGGTGGCACCCGCGGCGGTGAGGCCCGCCAGCAGGATGGCGCTCTTCACCTGGGCCGAGGCCACCGGGGTGTGGATGGTGGTGCCGCGCAGGGGCTGACCCTGCACCGCCAGGGGGGCGAGGTTGCCGTCGCTGCGGCCATGGATCTGGGCGCCCATCTGCGCCAGGGGGGCGGCCACCCGCCCCATCGGCCGCCCCCGCAGGGAGGCATCGCCACTGAGCACGAAGTGGCGGCCCACCCGGCCGGCCAGCAGGCCCAGCATCAAGCGCATGGTGGTGCCGGAGTTGCCGCACTCGAGCACGGCGGTCGGCTCTCGGAAGCCGTCGAGGCCCACACCCTGCACGGTCACGGTCTCGCCGGCGCGAATCTCCGACACCGTCACCCCCATGGCCCGCAGACAGGCGGCGGTGCTGAGGGGATCTTCGGCGGGCAGCAGGCCCTCGATGCAGGTGTCGCCCTCGGCGATGGCACCGAACAGCAGGGCCCGGTGGGAGATCGATTTGTCGCCCGGCACCCGCACCCGGCCGCGCAGGCAGGGGCCGGCGGGGAGCTGCAGCGGGGTGCTGGTGTGTGCGGGGAGCCCCAAGGTGCCCGGAGTCGGGTGCGGGGATCCTATGCAGGCTGCCGGCGGCGGCCCTTCAACCGAGCAGCAGGCCACCGCTGCTGGCCTGCGTTGCCTCGGCGCTGCGCAGATCGAACAGCAGGTCCTCCACGGTCACATCCATCAGCGTGCGCAGCACGGCCTGGTGCAGGCGCCGCTCCAGCGCCGCGGTCACCTGAGCGCTCGCCGCGGGCTGGGCGCTTGCCGCGGGCTGGGCCTCCACGCCGCTCCTGCCGCTCCCGCTGCCGTTCGTGCTGCCGCCGCCGCCCGGTTGGTCGCCGCTGCAGCCTGGAAGCTGGACCAGTTGCTGAAGGGCGTCCATCACCTCGGCCACCGTGATCTCCCCGGACGGCCGCTGCAGGCGGTAGCCACCGCTGCGGCCGCGCCGCGCCTCGAGCACGCCGGCGCGCCGGAGCTGGAGCAGCAGTTGCTCGAGCATCGGCTCCGGCAGCTGCTGGGCCGTGGCCAGGGCATGGGTGGAGCGCCAGGCGTGCGGTTCACGCGCGAGCTCCAGCAGGGCCTTGAGGGCGTGGCTGGCCTGGCGCGAGAGCATCGCTCAGCGGGCGGCCACGGCATCGGCCCCAACGGCGCCGGCCAGACGCTCCAGAACGTGCTCGAGGGTGTAGCCGAACAGGGCCGGATCCGGGGGTTCGCGGCCGATGTCCGCCAACCCCAGCTCAGCCCACCGGTCGTCGATGCGGGCTTCGAGCTCCGCCGGCCGCTGCAGCGGTTCCCCCCAGGGGTGGCGCTTCTCCGGACCCATCTTGGTGGTGGCGTCGATCGCCAGCCGGCCGCCCAGGCCCAGGCGCTCACTGGCGAAATCAAGGGTGTCGAAGGGGGTGTTCTCCAGCACGAACAGATCGCGCTGGGGATCCACCAGGGCGCTGATCGCCCAGATCACCTGGCGCGGGTCGCGGATGTTGATGGTCTTGTCGACCACCACCACGAATTTGGTGTAGGTGAACTGGGGCAGGGCGCTCCAGAAGGCCATCGCCGCGCGCCTGGCCTGGCCCGGGTAGGCCTTGTCGATGGCGATCACGGCCAGCTTGTAGCTGAGGCCCTCCATCGGCAGGAAGAAATCAATGATCTCCGGGATCTGCTGGCGCAGGATCGGCGTGTAGATGCGGTTGAGCGCGATGGCGAGCATGGCGTCCTCCTTCGGCGGCCGGCCGCTGAAGGTGGTGAAGTAGATCGGGTCACGCCGCTGGGTCACGCACTGGAAGCGCACCAGGGGTGACGCCTCCACGCCGCCGTAGAAGCCCATGTGGTCGCCGAAGGGCCCATCGGCGAGCTCCTCGCCGGGGGTGATCGTGCCCTCGAGCACCACCTCGCTGTGGCTGGGCACCTCCAGGTTCACCGCCTTGCACTTGGCCAGCCGCACCCCCTCGCCCGCGTAGAGGCCGGCGAACAGCCACTCGCTCAGCTGCACCGGGATCGGCGTCGCCGCCGCCAGCACCAGCAGGGGGTGCACGCCGATGGCGATGGCGATCTCCAGCTTCTTGCCCATCGCCGCCGCCTTGCGCAGGTGGCGGGCACCGCCGCGCACGCTCAGCCAGTGCACGGTCATGGTGTTGATGCTCTGCTGCTGCAGCCGGTACACGCCCACGTTGGGCGTGCCGGTTTCGGGGTCCTTGGTGATCACCAGCCCCAGGGTGATGATCCGGCCGCCATCGCCGGGCCAGGGGCGCAGCAGCGGCAGCGCATCGAGATTCACCGCCTCGCCCTTGAACACCTGCTGGCGGCAGGGGGGGGTGAGGTCGAGATCGGGCTTGGCCTTGAGCACATCGAGGAGCACCGACCCGAAGCGCACCGCCTCACGGGCCCCCTTGGGCGGCCGGGGCTGCTGCAGCAACGCCAGCCGCTCCCCCAGGGCCTCCAGCTCCTCAGGCCGCTCCATGCCCAGGCTCCAGAGCACCCGCTCCTGGGTGCCCATCAGGTTGATCGCCACCGGCATCGAGGAGCCGATCACGTTCTCGAACAGCAGGGCCGGCCCGCCGGCGGCCAGCACCCGGTCGGCGATCGCCGCCAGTTCCAGGTCGGGATCCACCGGAGCGCTGATGCGCCGCAGCCTGCCCCGCTCCTCGAGCAGCTTGAGGAACCGGCGCAGGTCACGGCCGTGCTTGATCGCCAAGGGCTTGAGGGCTTGCGAGCGTCGCGGTCACTGTGGCGCAGGGCATCGGGGAGTGCTGACACACTGGCCCGGCTACCAGGGCGCGACCCCGTGCAGATCTTCTACTTCCACACCTCCGAGGCCGTTCCGCCCGTCACCCCGCCCGGCGCTGGGGGCCCGGATGCGGCGGTGGTGATTGACGTGCTGCGGGCCACCACAACGATCGCCTGGGCACTGCAGAACGGTGCCGAGGCCATCCAGGCCTTCGCCGACCTCCAGGAGTTGGAGGCCGCCGCTGAGGCCTGGCCCGCCGAGCGGCGCCTGCGCGCCGGCGAGCGCGGCGGCCAGCGGCTGGGCGGCTACGACCTGGGCAATTCGCCGCTGGCGGTCACTCCCGAGTGCGTGGGCGGCAAGCGCATCTTCATGAGCACCACGAACGGCACCCGCTCCCTGGCGGCGGTGCGGGAGGTGCCACTGCTGCTCACCGCCTGCCTGCCCAACCGCACCGCGGTGGCGCGGCGGCTGCTGGAGCGGGGCTGCCGGCGGCTGTGGGTGGTGGGCAGCGGCTGGGAGGGGGCCTACTCCCTGGAGGACAGCCTGGCGGCCGGTGCCCTGGCCTCCGCCCTGTGTGAGCTGGCGGTGGCGCCCCACGGCGAGGTGCAGTTCGGCAACGACGAGATGCTGGCCGCCCTGGCCCTCTGGCAGCAGTGGCGCCAGGACCCGGAGACCTGTCTGCGGGTGGCCAGCCATGGCCAGCGCCTGATCGGGCTGGGTGATCACGATGCTGATCTGGCCTGCTGCAGCGCCGTGGACACCCTCCAGGTGGTTCCCGAGCAGACGGAGCCCGGGGTGCTTCGGGCTGGCTGAGGGCAGCTCCGATACACTTCGCCCGTCTGATCAGTCGATGTGGTGAGCAGCTATCTGGCGGCAGCTGTGCAGCTCACCAGCACACCGGACCCGGACGCCAATTTCGCCGCCGCGGAGGAACAGATCGAGCTGGCCGCCCGCCGTGGCGCCGAACTGGTGGGTCTGCCGGAGAACTTCGCCTTCATGGGAGAGGACGCCCTGCGCCTGCAGCTCGCCCCCGAGCTGGCTGAGCGCTGCAGCCGATTCCTGGTGACCATGGCCCGGCGTTACCAGGTGACCCTGCTGGGCGGCGGCTTCCCGGTGCCGGCCGGGGAGGGTCTCACCCTCAACCGTGCGGAGCTGGTGGGCACCGAGGGCCAGTTGCTCGCCCGCTACGACAAGATCCACCTGTTCGACGTTGATCTGCCTGACGGCGACACCTATCGGGAGTCCGCCACGGTGCAGCCCGGCCTCGAGCTGCCGCCAGTGGTCGATGTGCCCGGGCTGGGGCCGATCGGGCTGTCGATCTGCTACGACGTGCGCTTTCCCGAGCTCTACCGCCATCTGGCCCGCGACGGTGCCGATGTGCTGATGGTGCCGGCGGCCTTCACGGCCTTCACCGGCAAGGACCACTGGCAGGTGCTGCTGCAGGCCCGCGCGATCGAGAACACCGCCTATGTGGTGGCCCCCGCCCAGACCGGTCTGCACTACGCCCGCCGCCAGACCCATGGCCATGCCCTGGTGATCGATCCCTGGGGCACGGTGCTGGCCGATGCCGGCGTGGCGCCCGGCCTGGCGGTGGCTCCGATCGATCCCCGCCACGGCCAGCGGGTGCGCGCCCAGATGCCCAGCCTCCAGCACCGCAGGCCCGCCCTGTTCGCCACCCGCTGATGGGGCCGCTGCGGCGCTGGATCGGATTGCCCTCGCTGGGCTGGCGGGGGCTGCTGGTGCTGGCCCTGCTGCTGGCCGATCTGCCCGCCCTGGCCTCCAGCCTGGCCGCCTGGCGGATCTCGCGCCAGGGGGTGCTGGAGCTGCGCACCACCCCCGATGTGTCGCTGCAGGCCTTCTACGAAGCCGGCCAGGCCGGCCAGGGGCCCCGGGTGTGGATTGACTTCCCCGGGGCTCCCCAGCGATCCCGTTCGATCCGCGGCAGCGGCTCGATCCGTGAGGTGCGCATCGGCCAGCCCACCCCCACCACCACCCGGCTGGTGCTGGAGTTCGCCCCCGGCACCCGCCTCGATCCCCGCAGCCTGCGGCTGGTGGGCACCGCCCGTGACCGCTGGCGCATGGAGTTCGGCAGACTTGATCGCCCGGTGCTCCTGGGCCTCGGCGAGGGCAATCTGGAGGCTCCCGGCAGCTGGGTCACCGCCCCCCGCACCGGCACCGCCTTTCCCACCGCCAGTGCTCCGCTTTCGGCTGACGGCCTGCCGGTGGTGCCACGGGGGCGCCACCGGGTGGTGATCGATCCCGGTCACGGTGGACCCGATCCCGGTGCGGTCGGTATCGGCGGCCTGCGCGAGAAGGACGTGGTGCTCGATGTGTCGCTGCAGGTGGCGCGGCTGCTCCAGGCCCAGGGCGTGCAGGTCACCCTCACCCGCAGCAGCGACATCGACCTCGACCTGCCGCCGCGGGTGTCGATCGCCAACCGCTCCGGCGCCGACGCCTTTGTGAGCATCCATGCCAATGCCCTGAGCATGGCCCGGCCGGACGTGAATGGGGTGGAAACCTTCCACTTCGCCGGCGGCCGCTCCCAGGTGCTCGCCGGTGCCCTGCAGCGCCGGATGATGGCCATCTCTGGCGGCACCCCCAACCGGGGCGTGAAGGAGGGACGCTTCTTTGTGATCCGGCGCACCGTGATGCCGGCGGCGCTGGTGGAGATGGGCTTCGTCACCGGTGCCATCGATGCCCCTCGCTTGGCCAACCCCGAATTCCGGCGGCGCATGGCCCTGGCGATCGCCGCCGGGACCCTCGATTTTCTCGGGGGGCGCTGATGACCCTGCTGGTGGGCCTGTTCGACAGCGGTGTGGGGGGCCTCACGGTGCTGCGGCGGGTGCAGGCCTGCTATCCCCACTCCCCCTGCCTCTACCTGGGTGATACGGCCCGCGTTCCCTACGGCACCCGCAGTGTGGACGACATCCGCGCCATCGCCGCTGAGGTGGTGCAGTGGCTGCGGCACCAGGGGGTGGGCGTGCTGGTGATGGCCTGCAACACCTCCAATGCCCTGGCTCTGGATGTGGCGGTGGCCGAGGCAGGGGTGCCGGTGGTGGGGCTGATCGATAGCGTGGCCGCCGTGATCGACAGCGACCGGGTGGGCGTGCTGGCCACCCCGGCCACCGCTGCCAGCGGGGCCTACCGCCGAGCCATTCACGCCAGCCGGCCCCAGGCGGTGGTCACCGAAGTGGGCTGCCCGGCCTTCGTGCCCCTGATCGAGGCCGGCCGTCTGCAGGCCCCCGAGCTGCGCCAGGCGGCTCGGACCTATCTGGAGCCGCTGCTGGCGGCGGCAGTGGACACGGTGGTGATGGGCTGCACCCACTACCCGCTGCTGCGGTCGCTGCTGCAGGAGTTGCTGCCGCCGGGCACCCGCCTGATCGATCCAGCCGAGGCGGCGGTGGCACGGCTCGGCCCGCTGCTGGCCAGCCTGGGTGATCTGCCGGAATCGGAACAGCAGGATCGGACGCTCTGGGCGGCCACCGCCGAGCGCACCCGGCTGTGCGTCACCGGTTGCCCGGACAGCTTTGCCAGCTCTGCCCACAACTGGCTGGGGCGCTCGGCCCCGGTGGAGCAGGTCAGCCTGCGGACGGCCGTTCGACCCGCCTAGGATCGCGCCACAGAGGAGGTGATGTGGCAACGGTTGCTGAGCTGCTCCAGCCGGTGGAGGCCGATCTCGATGCCCTGCTGGCCGACCTGCGCAGCCTGATCGGCGCTGGCCATCCGATCCTCCAGGCGGCCGCCGAGCACCTGTTCGCCGCCGGCGGGAAGAGGCTGCGCCCCGGCATCGTGCTGCTGCTGTCCCGGGCCGTATCGCCCGATGGTGAGCTCACGGCCCGGCACCGTCGCCTGGCCGAGATCACCGAGATGATCCATACCGCCTCGCTGGTGCACGACGACGTGGTGGATGAGGCCGCCACCCGCCGCGGTGTCGACACTGTTCACAGCCGCTTCAATCATCGCGTGGCGGTGCTGGCCGGAGATTTCCTGTTCGCCCAGGCCAGCTGGCATCTGGCCAATCTCGACGACCTGGACGTGGTCAAGCTGCTCAGCCGCGTGATCATGGATCTGGCTGACGGCGAAGTGAAGCAGGGTCTGTTCCGCTACGACACCGGTCAGAGCTTCGAAACCTATCTGGAAAAGAGCTACTGCAAAACGGCCTCCCTGATCGCCAACAGTGCCCGGGCGGCCGGTGTGCTCTCCGAGCTGCCCACTGAGCGCCTGGAAGCTCTGCACCGCTTCGGCCGCCAGCTGGGTCTTGCCTTCCAGGTGGTGGACGACATTCTCGATTTCACCGGCAGCGACCAGCAGCTCGGCAAGCCCGCCGCCAGCGATCTGGCTTCCGGCTACCTCACCGCTCCGGCGCTCTTTGCCCTTGAGGAACGCCCCGCCCTGGCCGGGTTGATCGAGCGGGAGTTCAGCCAGGAGGGAGATCTCGAGCAGGCCCTGGCCCTGGTGCGCGGCTGCGAGGCGATCCCGCGCTCCCGCGCCTTGGCCGAGCGCTTTGCCCGCGAGGCGGCCGAGGCCATCGACTGGCTGCCTCCCTCCGAGCCCCGCAGCGCCCTGCGGGCCCTGCCCGATTTCGTGCTCAGCCGCCTCTACTGACCTCCAGTGAGCTCTGGTCCGGTCGGGCCAGTCGAAGCATTGCCGGTGCACAGATTTCTGATCTGAGCAGCTGCCGACGCACTGACGTCCTTCTCCTCGAGAGTGAAGTGAACAACGTGGCCTCGTCCACGGAACCAGGTGTCTTCACAGGGCTGTAAATCCTGAGGATGGAGATCCCAACGGGAAGCCAGATAGTTGGTGCAAGCGCTGAGGTCTCTGGAATGGTCTGTCCAATTCACAAGGCTGAACAGGAGCTTTGCCTGCTCCGAGTGTGTGTCAGGAGTGATGCACAGATAGGTGCCAAAGTCGGCGTCGTCGATTTGTGGTGAATGGGCACTGATGCTGGCTTCCAGTGAGAATTTATGAAAGTAAAGGTCACAGGCCCGAGGATAGGCGGCTGGTGGTGCTGAAGCGAGCAGTGCATCAAGAGCCTTCTGAAAGGAATCCTGATGAGAATCAGTTTCGGCTGCTGAACTGATATCTGAAGATGCGAATGTTGCGTCCAGAGCAGTCACAGCTTCGTGGTAGTGCTGGGATGGCTCCAGAGTCAGAACTGCAGGTGACAGGGGCTGGGGGAGTTGCGCAATGGGCCTGCTGTCCAGTGGTTCAGCTTGCGCCTGCACCTGCTCCACCTGGGCTGGTGGGGACGGCACCGTTGATGCCATCATCAGGCGTCGCTGGCGGTCACGGCGCCGCTGCCGCTGCAGCTGCCAGTGACGCAGCTGACGGTGGGATTGTTGTTCGATGACTTGAAGCTTGTGCAAGGCAGATTGCATTCGACTTCTGAGATCGACTTTTCTCAGGCGACTCCTCCAACGCCGCATGTGGCGTTGGCTCTGGAGCTTCCAATACGTCCGACGACGTCCGGTGCGCAGCCGTCGGCGCGTCTCCACTGCTGGTGCTGAGGGAGGTGGCAGTCGCCGTTGGCGAGCTGCTGCCTTGAGCCGATGCTGCACGAGCAGGCGCAATTGCTGTTGCTCCTCTCCCAGTCGCAGCAACTCCCGGCTGAGCATCTGGCGCTGATAAACGAACTTGTCTTCGTAGATCGAGGGCAGGGCTGAAATCAGGTCCCGGTAGCGAGCCAGTTCCGCACGATTGCGTGCCAGTTCGGCTTCAAGCATGGCCTGGGACGGTTGGATTTCGGCCGCAAGGGATCGCTCAGGCGCATCTTCAGGATCAAAGTCGGTTTCTGTCATTGCAAAACCACAGACGGTTGCCCTCAGCGGAGTTCTACTTCCCGCAGCGAGTGCAGGCAGCGGGTCCCTGGGGGGAAACAGGCTGGTTCGTCGCTGGAGCTGATCAGCACCACCACCTGGCAGCCGGCGGTAGCGGCGGCCGTGGCACCCGCCAGCGAATCCTCGAAGGCCCAGCAGCGTTCCGGGGCCACGCCCAGCCGCTGGGCGGCCAGCAGGAAGGGATCGGGGGCGGGTTTGCCGGCCCTGAGTTCGGGCTCATCGCCGTGGACGCGCTCAACGATGGCCTCCAACCAGGGGTGGGGAGCACTCTTGAGCGCCACCGAGGCCCGGGCGCTGCTGGTGACCAGTGCCATCGGGATGGCCAGCTCGGTGCAGCGCTGCAGCAGTTCCGGCGCCCCGTCAATCGCTGGGGCCTGCACCAGCAGACGTTCCGCGATGGGCTGGCGCACCTCCAGCAGCTCCTGCACCGATGGCGCCTGGCCCCGCTGCTCCCGGATCCAGGCGCCCACCTGCCGGGCGCAGTCGAGTCGCCGGCGGCCGCGCAGCTCCAGCAGCTCGGCCTCGCACAGGTCCCGGCCGAAATGCTGGGACGCCTGCCGCCACGCCCTGGCATGCAGCGGCTCGGTGTCGAGCAGCAGCCCGTCGAGGTCGAAAAGGCAGGCTGCTGGGCTGGCCATGGTTACAGTCTCTCAGCTGAATGGATGGTCCCCTGTCTGCGTTCGAAGGCATCGTCACTGGTCACAGCCTCCCCGCCTCTCGTGACCATGCTTCCAGAAGGCCGGTTCAAGGCCGTCGCACCGATCCAGCACCGCGAGTCAGCTGATGTGTGCCTTTCCCCTGCCGGAGAACGAGGCTGACCGTCAGAGGGAACTCGATTCGTTCCACATTCTTGATTCCGAGCCGGACGAGGACTTCGACCGCATCACCAGGATCGCGAGCCAGATGCTCGGCATGCCGATTGCATTGATCTCTCTCGTCGATCGAGACCGGCAGTGGTTCCTCTCCCGTGTGGGCATGGAGGCGACGGAAACGGCCAGAGAGCTCGCCTTCTGTGCCCACACCATCTGTTCCAGCGAGGTGATGGTTGTGGGCGATGCCAGGGATGATGCCCGCTTCCGTAATAATCCCTTGGTCACCGGAGACCCCCACATTCGCTTCTATGCCGGGGCACCGTTGCATACCCGTGACGGGCACGCTCTGGGCACGCTCTGTGTGATCAGCCCGGAGCCCAGGCGCCTCGAGGACAACGAGCGCCGGTTGCTCGAGGAACTCGCCGGGTTGGTCATCCATAGTCTGGAGTCACGGCGGGACCGTTATCTCTGCCCTCTCACTGGCCTACAGAACCGCCGACCCTTCTTCGAAGCGGGGCAGCGTGAATTCCAACGCTCGCTGCTGAGCGGAGAGCCCCTTACCCTGGCCCTGTTCGACCTCGACGATGGTGCCGGGTTGAACGAGCGCTTTGCCACCGGCCATGGGGATCGGGTGCTTCAGGATCTTGCCGTCATGGTCCGCTCCGAGTTGGGGGCCAATGATGAGGGGGCACGGGTGGCAAGCACGGAGCTGGCCGTCCTGCTGTGTGGGCAGGGCATCGAGGCAGGAATGGCACTTGCTGAACGCATCCGCACGCGGATCGCCTGCCAGGGCGTGGCCGTGGATGGAACACGCCATCCCTTGAGCATCAGTGCGGGAGTCTCGAGCCGGATGAGCCAGGATTCCGTGTTCAGTGATCTTTACCAGCGTGCGGAAGCGGCGCTGAGGCAGGCCTGGCAGACGGGCGGGATCGGACGGCGTTGAACACCTATGGGCGCTGCTGGATCGCCGCATGGGCTCTCATCAGCACGGATCGCAGCCGCTCAAGCTCGACGGGCTTGCTGATGAAGTCGTTCATGCCGCTCTTCAGCGCCTCCACCCGGTCGCTCTCTCTGGCATTGGCCGTGATTGCCGCGATCCACGGTCGTTGGCCACTACCACAGTTGTCGCGAATCCTGCGTGTGGCTTCGAGGCCGTCGAGTCTGGGCATTCGGACATCCATCAGGATCAGATCGGGGTCGAGACTCTGCTGCTGATGGACAGCCTCCTCGCCATCGCTGGCGGTGCTGGCCTTGTACCCAAGTCGGCCCAGCATCAGCACACACACGCGGATGTTGACAGGATTATCGTCGACAAGAAGGATCCGCAGCGGATGGGATGCCGCAAAAGGGTTGCTTGGGGGGACGTCCGGATCCCCCGTTGCCACGCCATTGCGAGCAGGCTCTTGTGTGGACGTGACTGGAACTGTGACCAGAAAGGTTGTGCCTTTGCCGATAGCACTTTCGACCTCGATACTCCCACCTAATGCCGTGGCCAGGGCCCGGCAGATGGCCAGCCCGAGTCCGACACCACCATGTTGTTTCGTGCTGGAGGAATCCACTTGGCTGAAGGGCTCGAAGATGTGCCGCAAGTCAGCGTCACTCAGACCGCTTCCGGTGTCGCTGACCCGGAAGACCAGGTTCAGCGTCCCATCCGGCTGGGGAGGTTGGCCGTTCACAGCCAGCTCCACCGTGCCGCTGCTGGAAAACTTGATCGCGTTAGCGATGAGTTGCTCGAGGATCAGGCGAAGATGAGCAGGGTCGGTGAGTACAACATCCGGGACATCGGTTGCGACCTCAACGGATGTTGTCAACCCTTTCGATGCAGAGGAATGAGCAACGAGGGAAATAACCTCCTGAAGCAGTTCTCTGATACGAACAGGGACCTGGTCAACAAGAACTGAACTGCTTTCAATGGCCGCGAAGTCAAGGAGTTGACTGAGTAACAGCAGCAGTGACTCGCCTGAATCCTTCACGCTGTTCAAGCAGGATCTCTGTTCAGAAGTAAGAGTTGTGGTCAGTAGCGCATCGGTGAGACCAATCACACCATTAAGGGGTGTGCGGATTTCATGGCTCATCGTGGCAAGAAATGTGCTCTTTGCACGACTGGCAGCTGCTAAGTTCCTCGCGGCGTCTCGGGCCATATTGCGAGCGTGAAGGATGTCCTGGATCGCCTTTTCCCTGGATCGCTCCGAGCGCCAGACCAGCATCCCAACGAGGCAGGACAGCATCCCGGTGCCAAGCAGGGACATCCCGAGCGTCAGACGCAGGGGGGCGTAGCTGACGATTGAGGGTGGCCAGCGACAGATCAACTCCAACGACGCCAACGGTGTCGCCATCGCGACCCTGAATAGCTGCAAAGCTGCTCAGAAAGGTTCCCCACCGGTCGGTATAGGGTTCAGGGCTGATGGTGAGACGTCCAGTCTCTCCAGCAACTTGGGCTGCGGGGGGAGCGTCGTCATAGAGCTGGCCAGTTATTGCCACATTGTTGTCATCTCCATGATTCTTGATGTAATAAGAACTGTCAAGGACAAAGAATAAGTTGTTGTCTTATAGGCATAGTAGACATCTGGCACGGCGCGGCGCAGATCAAGTAGTGGCTCTGAGGCTTGCCGGTAAGCCGCGCTTCCCATCTGGCCGGGCTCTGCAATCTTGGCGTGTAGATCTGGATCGATCTCCGCTGCTGTGATCGTAACCAGATCTCCGAGGCGACTTTTGATGCTATTCAATAGAAGATGCTGCGAAACTCGATAGCTGATCAGCAAGCCTGTCTGAAATCATCGACTCAGCAACACTGCAATAGTCTCGCTTCAGGCTTGCACTATGGCAGTTCCCTATTGAGGACATTCTTTGTCGACGCCGGCTGGTCATAGTCATCCGGGAGAGTACTGATCGGGCTGGCTCTGAAACTCACGGAAACGCGTTAAGGCGTCACAGAGATCTTGATGACGGAGTGGTTTTGCAAGAAAATCGTTCATACCAGCAGCCTCACAGTCAAGACGGTGAGAACTGTAGGAATAAGCTGTTAGTGCGATGATGTAGACATCTTCAAAACCGCTGGCACGCAATTGGCGAGTTGCGGCCAGTCCATCCAGCTTGGGCATCTCGACGTCCATAAAGACAAGATCAATCCCTCCAGCAGCAATCCGTGCTAGTGCTGCCTCACCATCTCCCACCAGCTCAGCGTCGAGATTGAATCGACCAAGCATCAGCTCTAGCACTCGCTGATTCACGCGACTGTCATCAGCCACAAGAATCCGGATTCTCTCAGTGGCATTCGCATCAGAACTGCTGTTCCATGCAGGTGCTTCTGGTTCCTGGTGAGGTTTCTGGGTGATCTCAAAGGGCAACTGCACCGTGAACCGGGTGCCCTGACCAATGCAGGACTGCACGGAGATCTCTCCGCCCATCAGATCGCAAAGGCGCCGACAGATCGAGAGGCCAAGGCCAGCACTCTGGGTGCTCAGAGATCGGTTGGATCGCCTGCTGAATTCTTCAAAAATAAAAGGCAGCACATCATCAGGAATGCCGATACCAGTGTCCGTGACATGAAACTGAAACCTGCAGCTTCCTGTCTCGCTGCCTGTAAATCCAAGCGAAAGACGAACGTTTCCGTGATGAGTATACTTGCAGGCATTGCCAAGTAGGTTTACCAGAATCTGGCGAGTCTTAAGATCGTCTCCAAGTATCCATTGCGGCATGTCAGGCGGGAGATCCATCTCCATGGTCAGGCCCTTGGCGTTAGCCTGATGCTGAAAGAGAACGCGACAATCGTTGAGCAAGGCCAGCATATCGAATGCTCTCGAATTGAGCGTTATCCGTCCTGACTCAATCTGTGAGATATCGAGAATGTCGTTGATCACACCGAGGAGATGCTCGCCACTGCCTTGAATGGTTGTCACCATCTCCATCTGATCCGAGTTCAACTGACTCTCAAGCAACAGTTCAGTCATGCCAATCACCGCATTCATTGGTGTGCGGATCTCATGGCTCATGCTTGCCAGAAACCGAGTCTTTGTTTGACTGGCTGTCAACGCCGCATCTCGAGCCAGCTGCAGTTCACGTGTTCGCTCGTCAACCTGGATCTCCAGATGATTGCGGGCATCGATCAAGGCATCCTGTGCCTGCACAATCGCGCTCTGATCCCTGAAGGTGAAGACGAACGACGGCTTGCTTGGTATATCGACGGTCGCCCACACCACTTCAACAACTCGCCGTGGCGGTGCGGGTGAAAGATCCCAGGTGGCTCGTCCGGCCCCGGTCTTGGCCCAGAACAGCAGACAGTCAGCTGGTTGAGCCTGGCCATCCTGATAGCGCTCAGGAAGCAGAGTGGTGAGATCCACCCCAAGGCACTGCAGCCGGGAGCGACCGACGAACCGATCAAAGGCCGCGTTGGTCCACTCAATGATTCCATCGAGATTGGTGAACACCAGGCCTTCCTCAACCGCAGCGAGTCCTGCCTCCAGCCTGCCCAGGGTCGCGCGGAGCTGGTTGACGAGGGTCAGGTCCTCCATCCGAGACTCACGCCAGCGGACGCAGCGTCGCGGCAAACACCCAGCTCTCCCCAAGGCGTTCGGCAACGATGAAATGTTCCGACATGATTTCCCGCTGATCTTTGCAGACGGTCATCAGTTCCAGCGGGTGATTCAGAATCTGGGATTCGCCGATGATGCGAAAGCGGGAGAACCCTAAGTGATGGGCATCTTTAAAGGATTCTGGCAGGATCATCGACAGAGAGTGGCCTTTCAGGTCGTCGATGGTCCAGCCATAAACCGACGTGAACTGTTCATTGATCTCTTCGATCAGCCCCTCTTGATCGGCGGATACAAACGGTAACGCTCGTTGCCGGAGTTCTTCAATCGTGACCATGGGCATCCTGCCAGTGAACTCAAGTTTAACCAAGCCCGACTGCCACGCGTTGCCATTGGTACCCGGCTTGCCAAGTCTGCACCGTCACGTCTTGCTTCCCGATCAGGGATGATCCAGTGTGGTCATCGCCCCCCGCGACGTTGGAGTCGTGGCATGGTGCTACTGTAGGTAATTTGTAGGACCCAATAGGTGAACAATCTTTATATCCTGAAGCCCAGGGGCTTTATCGATTCCCAGAATGGTGCTGATCTGCGCGCCCAGATCTGCTCACTTTTGGCAGAGAAAGCGATGGATTTCCTGATTGATTTTCAAGAGGTTGAGTTTATGGATAGCAGTGGCTTTGGTGCCTTGGTTTCTGCTCTTAAGCGCGTCAGGGAGCATGGAAGACAGATTTTCCTGTGCAGTCTTAACAGTCAGCTAAGGCTTGTTCTTGAGCTTACAAACATGGACAGGGTATTCACGATCTTTCCCAGTAGTCACGAATGCTTCACGTTTGTCGCTGAGCGCCCTGCCGAATCTTGAGTTGACACGCAGCCAGCCACTGTTTATGGAAACAATGCACGAATTACTGAGTAATCGTCTGAGAACGCAGTACCCCCACTCCGCTTCTGAATCTCTGCGACGAGGCTGTCCAGGCCATCTTTTTCCTGCAGCTTGAATCGGCATTTCTCGGCCAGGTCGAGAAATTCTGGAAAGGACCACACTGGTTCGCCAGGTGTTGTGATTTCGTAAAGCCCATCGCTGTACACCAGTAGGCATGCTCCGGGATCCACCGCATGCACTTCCGTGCTGTAGTCTGAATCCTCAAACAGACCAAGAGCAATACCCTGACCCTTCAGCCATTTTGCCTTTGAGCCATTGTCTAATCCCCATAGCAGCGCGGGGGGATGGCCGGCAGTGGCATAGCGCATTGTTCTCGTTGAGGACTGGTAAACCCCATACCACAGCGTGAGGTAACGTCCCTGCTGCTTCTCCATCTGAAAACCAGCATTCAGTGCTTTCAGCGCTTGAGCTGGATCGCGTAGATCAATATTCAATGAGCGCGAACGCAGCTGATTGTGCAGTGAGATAGAGGGAAGTGCCGCGGCCAGGCCATGCCCAGATGCGTCGGCTAGATAGATCAGTAAATGATCGTCGTCAATCCAGAAGTAGTCATAGGAATCACCGCCTAGTTCCTGTGAGGGTAAAAAGCGAGCATCAACGATGACACTGCCAGACGTCGCCTGGGGGAGAAGTGATCGCACATAGCCGGCTGCCTCTGCCAGTTCCCGATCAAGACGGCCCTTCTGTCGCTGAAGTTCTGCGGCCATGAGCTGCAGCCGTTCATTTGCCTGGTGCAGGCGAATCCCAGACCTTACCCGTGCCAGCAGCTCTTCGGGATCGACAGGTTTGCTGAGGAAGTCATCTGCGCCACAGTCAAGCCCAATCACCCGATCTTCCACTCGCGATCGAGAGGTAATGAGAATGAAATGCGTTGTCTTGAGTCTATGATCTGCCTTGATCTGCCGGCAGACCTCAAGACCGTCCATCCCCTCCATCAGCCAATCGCAGAGGATCAGCGTGGGCGTGTCTCGGCGTGCCTGCTCCAGAGCGCTTGCACCTGAATCGGCAATCTGGACCTGGTAGCCCTGCGCCTTCAGACGAGTCTCAAGGATGCGGGAGTGAACGCGGTCGTCATCGACCAGGAGGATCGTGACAGGCGAGAGGGATCCCTCCATGGCACCTTGCTGGATCATCTGCTGGCTCAGGAAGGGCCGGCCACCTGGGGGCGCCGACGCCGTAGCGCATCGCTCACACGTGCCGCCTCTGCGAGTAGATGATCCACCGTTTCACTAGGCCATTGGACTGGATTGGATCGGAGTGAATCCTCAAGCTGTTGGCATACTGAGGCAAGTCTTTTTGCCCCGAGACTGGCACTGGGGGACCGTAGGGCATGAGCGGCTGCGATCATTCCCGGCCCATCCTTGCATTGCTGCGTCATCACAATAGCTGACACCTGACGTATCGAGTCCTCAAGATACATATCGATCAGCTCTGTGAGGATTGAATCCGCTTCGGTTCCCAGCATCTGCAACAACTCCTGCCAGGCTGATGCATCGAGCGGTTCCTCTTCCGGTCTCTCTTGGTGGTCGATTGGCCGTGACTTCATTGGTGTTGGCTGGATACCTATGTTGCTTGATCCCTGGCGAGGTTGATAATGCTCCAGGGCACGTATGAGTTCGGCCGGAACGATGGGCTTGCCGAGAAAATCATCCATGCCCGAGCTGCGGCACTTCTGCCTGTCTTCTGAGCTCACATGGGCAGTCATGGCGATGATCCAGGGTTGCAGCACCGACGGCGGGAGGCTGCGGATGGACCGTGTTGCCGTGTAGCCGTCCATCTCTGGCATCTGAACGTCCATGAACAGCACGTCATAGGGCTGTTCCCGCACAGCCCTCACAGCATCGGCAGCCGAGGCCACGGCCTCGGCCCGATAGCCGAGGCGATCGAGCAACTTCTGAGCCAGCATGCGGTTCACGGCAACATCATCGACCACAAGAATTCGTAGCGGCAGACGGTCTGCGAGTTTCCGACCCGTGTCCTGCAGTGCGGTTGCTGCCGGTGTCTCTGGCAACCTGCCGCTTTGGCGGGTGGTCTGCTCTCGGTCACTGTGACGATGCAGCTGTTGAACGATTGCGTTCTTGAGTTGGGTGATCCTGACTGGCTTGTTGACCATCATAGGGAACGTATCTGGCATCAGCGCTGAGTCCAACTCTTCATGCCTGTAGGCCACCACAATCCAGGGATAACGGTGAAGATGCGGCAGCTCTGTAATCAACGCTTCGGACTGGGCGGTGGTTGCTGTCAGCAGCTTGCTGTCGATCACAACCACCTGAGCAGTGATCTCGTTGCGCGTCATCGGGTGTTCCCTTTCTCCCAGCTTGGTCAGGGCTGGGGCTGCTACAGCAAAGCTGCTTTGCCTGAGCTGCCGCGCCAGCGTCTCTCTGAGGGTTGTGTTGCTGACCAGAAGCAGGATCGCCCCTGCTCCATCTGCAGAGGAAAGGGCATCGGTGTGAAGGGGGGGGGCCGGGGCTGATGCGTCGAGCCTCACAAACAGGCTGACCCTGAAGGTGCTGCCCTCTCCTTCGGTGCTGCAGACGTTGATGCCTCCCCCCATCAGTTCGCAGAGACGACGCGTGATGGCGAGCCCAAGCCCTGTGCCCCCATAGCGGCGAGCCATCGAGGTGTCGGCCTGATGGAAGGGATCGAAGAGGTGGGGGATCTGATCCGCTGGGATCCCGATGCCGGTGTCCCGAACTTCAAGGATGATGCGACAGGTGGGTTGTTTGCCAAGCTGCACATCCAGTAGTTCAGCCGAAGCGGCCATGATGACCTCACCAGATGGCGTGAACTTGACGGCATTGCTCAGCAGATTCCAGAGGATCTGACGGAGCCTCGTGAGATCACCGATCACGGCCCTGGGGAGCGATGGGTCGAGATCAAGAATCAGCTCAAGATGGCGTCCAGCGATGCGGGACGCCATCAGATCCAATGCCTCTTCGATAGTGCTTCGCAACTCAAAACTCTCTGCCTCCAGATGCATCGCTCCTGATTCAATCTTTGAGAAATCAAGGATGTCGTTGATAATAGCTAACAGAGAGCCTGTGTTATTATTGATGATCTCAACATACTCTCTATCGGTTGGGCCAAGCTGGGAGTCCTGGAGCAGATCGGCCATGCCAATGATCGCATTCATCGGCGTCCTGATTTCATGGCTCATCGTTGCCAGGAACGAGTCCTTTGCCGCATTGGCCGCTTCCGCTGCTGATCTGGCGGCTTCAAGTTCCTGATTGAGCGATATCAGTCGTCTCGCATTGTCACTTAATTCTTTTCGCTGTGTAATGAGAAGTTCATTGAGCTTCTGGCTTTCTTCAAGCGCGACATTGCGAGCTTGCAACAGAAAGAGATAGTCAACAGCGGAATCGTGAAAGGGAAAGTCGTTGAGCTTGAGTCCGAGAGACTTAAGATCCTCAAAATCTACAACCCATGGTGTGCCAACGATCAGCAATTGATCCCTATCGACCAGCCAGCAGATCTGACTCTTGAGTTGCAGCGGAGACGATAATGACTCCAGGATTACGAGCTGATTTCTAGAAGCGCAAAGATCATCGAAGTCCAGGACGATGTCAGGCCGCTTCAGTCGAAACTCGAACTCCAGCGGTTGTCCCAGGAGCAGGGCGTCTGGCAGGATTCGTCTGAGAACGGAACCAGCTGCGACAATACAAAGATTTCGATCGAGAATGAGGTGAAAGGGGAATAGGCGATCGCAGTTGTCCCCTGTCAGCTGAACTGTTGAAACCATCAGTTCAGTTCCTAGGTTATGTGGCTGGCGAGTCGTCATCAGCCGCGCAGCTGGAATCGGATTCAGCCCATGGCTTGGAATAGTGCACGTGGAAGAGATCCTGTGCATCTCCTCGGTCGCGGGAGGCAGTTTGCTCAACCGTCACAGATGTCTGAAACCGCTTGCCTAAGCCATGCAGTAGACCGATCACCATCGGCGCCAGGCCTTGGCGCTTGGATCGGTATTCGAGATTCATCGATTGGTTGGCAGCATGTTCGCATCGAAAGGACGGAGGTTGCAGTTGTGGGAACGAAAGTCCGGCCCTGGAGTGCAGGGTGTCCAAATGATCCAGGAATTCAGGAAGTGTTTCACCGGTACTCTCCAGCAACTGTTCATATCCTTCTGAGGCCGTGTAGGTGATCCAGTACTCCCCAAAGGCCTGCATGATCTCCTCCCCCTTCAGGCCCAGCTCCTCCGATGCGGCCGCGATGAGTCGGTGCGTCACGTCATCGGGATAGGCCTGAAAGGTTGAGAAAAAATCAAGGTCTGACAGATCAGCGGCTTCCTTGATACGATTCCAAACGTCCTCTCCATGCTGCGTGGTCACCATCTGTTGGATGGCCCGGTTGACAAGACCGTACATCAGCATCACTGCATCTTTTTACCAATCTAGCCGAGTCCAATCAACTTTGTGATCTGATGGCTCAAAGACCATGAGGTTCTGCATCAAAGGTTGACCTTTCTTCTGGTCCACTGCCTGCCTGTGAGCTGAGTGAGGCCACAGCGTTGGTCGGTTCCTTGCACTCCTGCAAGGCCATTCCCATGATCACCATCCCTGGCCAGTATAGATATACCAGGATTTCTAGATTCTCTCCAAAGGTATAGAGGAACAGGATCACGATCATGCTGAGGCCTACTGAGCCCAGCTTGTATCGAGGGTTAGAGGCTCGGCGAAGAAGGTCGATGAACGTTGCCAGCATTGGCACTGCCAGTGCAATAAAACCCGCTATCCCCTTTACGAACAGAAGGCCTGCCCAGGTGTGATGCGATCCGATCGGCATGGCTTCTACCAGATGCGGACCACGTTCGACGATTCCGTGCCCCCAGAGCGGAGCCTCTCGCTCCCATCGATACACGGCAATCCGCTTGAGAGCCATCCGAACGCGTGTTGATCCGGCTCTTGCTCCCTTGAAACTTTCCCAGAACTCACTGGCCATCTGTAGGATGACTGGCGATAGAATACCACCAATGTAAGAAGCTACACCCAGGCCTATCAGTGTTAAGGGCTGTCGTATCCGCGCGATCAGAAATGTGACAGTAGGAATGAGAAGGATTGCGACTTGCGCTAGCCGTGACTTGCAGATCAGGCACATCAGGATTGCGCCGCCCATGCCAGCAAGTTTCCATCGCCGATCTTGTTCGAGTAAAGAGATCATGAAGTTCACATTGCCCACAAACCCAAGCGCAGGTCCCCAGGGTGTGAACAGTCGCCAGCGCAGAATCCCGGTGCTGCCGTCGACTTCATAGAGCGGAACATCAAAGAACTCGTTTCCGGGCCCCCCAATTGCCCTCAGCGGCGACACGTAGAGCACCTGAGGAAGCCCAAGATGCGGGGTGAGCATCAGGATTGGCGTGATGATCAGAGTGTGGAGGCCAACGATGCAGATGGCTCTACTGATAATCTTGTTGCGGATGTTCAGGCATCCGGCTAGGGGGTACAGTGCCAGGGCGGCCCAGCCCTTAGCCCAACCAATCGATGACTTGATGATTGTCGCTGTGCCAAGGTTGAAGTCGACGTGGCCAAGAACCAGAGCCACCTGCATCACCAGCATTCCCAGGATCCAGAGCCAGATCACCGGAGAGATCGTCACTTTCTCGTGTTCTTCAGGATTGTCGAATGCCGCCAGCATCTTGATCACCAGGCACAGCAACAACAGCCAGCCAAGAACGGAACCCACCACATAGAGTCCGCCGATTAACCAGATCGGATAGGTGAAAACGAGGGAATACCAGATCAACCGTTCTGGCCAGTTCTCAGGCTTCAGATGCGTCTCTGACGGAATGCTGTCATGACTCCATCCCCCGATCCAGCTCCTGAGTCCCATGCTTCTCTCGTGTGCTCAGGTGGAAATCCAGGTGGCCAGTCGTTTGATCCATGGCTTCCGAATCCACAGGACCCAGAGCCCCACCGATGTAAACACTGAGCCCGCCAGTGCTCCCGCCAACAGCAAGCCTTTCTTTGGGGTTGTCGGTTTGGTAGGAAGAGTGGGATCGACCACCATCTCGATCAAGGGAAATGCCGCAAACACATCCGCCTGACCGAGATCGAGTTTGGCCAGCGTTGAGGCAAACACTGCTTCCGCAATCTGCTCGTTGCGTCGAAGACTGTCCAGGGTGGGTTGCCGCTGCGACAACTTCTGGAGCCGCTCTTCGAGGACGCCGATCTGCTGATCGAGTTTGGTGACCTGAGCGGCCGCGCCTGAGGCTTCAGACTGACTCGAAACCAGTTTCTGGAACAGTGCATCCCTGCCTGAACCCGTGCTTGCGAGTGCCAGCTGTGTCAGGGTTCTGCCCGAGGGGACGCGCCCCAGCACCGTGCTGGCTCGTCCATTCATGGCTTGCTCAGCGGCTTTCTGCCGCTTCACCTCCTTGACGATGCGGGGGTGATTGGGACCGAACTTGGCTGTCTGAACCTGGAGAATTGAACTGGCTTCACTGAAGTCTTTCAGGTTCTGCTGAAAGATCTGGTCAGCCTGCAGTTTGAAGGCATCGGCAGCTTCAGCCGAACTGAGGCCAAGCTGTCCCCGAAGCATTGCCAGACTTTCCTCTGCAAGGGCCTGCTGTGCGGCGAGCTCAGCCCGTTGACGGCGCAACTGTTCGATATTGGTGGAAATGGTCTCGACCTGCTCCGCAGAGTTCAGTCCGGAAGACAACTTGTACGCAGACAGGTCCTTCTGAGCATCTTCAAGTGTCGAACGCGCTTGCAGAAGAATCATCTGCGTGGGTCCCTCCCGCTGCCTCATCTCACTGACCCGTAGTTCATTCAGCCGTTCTTCTATGGCCCCGTGCAGGGCAAAGGCTTTCTTGCGAGCCACCTCAGGAGACGGACCTGTCACGTCAATTTCCATCAGGGTGGTGTTGTCGATACTGCGAATACGTGGTTCGCCGAAGCTGTCAACTGCCAGCCCTGCATTCGTGGCTGCCCGTGTCAGGACGCGTTCGCTGCTGAAGATATATTCGTAATTGGCTCGTGGATCAAACGTGGATGTTGCCATTCCTGCAGATCCGGTTGATGCAGTTGTCTGGCCAATCCCCGGGAGGTTGACATTGACCTGGTTGATATTGCCTGGTAGCACCACGGCAAAAGTGCTCGTGTAGACCGGCCTGGCTGTTAGCAGAATCAGCAGGCTTGAACCCCAGATGAAGCTGTTCGCGATTCCGCTCACCACGATGTAGCGGCTCCAGCGCAGCTTGTCCCTGCGGTTCAGCCCAGACCACCAGACCCGTGGATGCTGCGGCCTAGGTAGCGGCACATTGCGCAGCTGTTCGCTGAACAAGCGTTGAGCCTTACCCAGTGAATCGGCACCGGGCACTTTTCGCCTGGGTTGTGGCTGTGGCTTGGGGGGGCCGAACTTCACCATCTCATCATGGGTTGGTCAGGCCATAGATCAGCGCCCCTGGTACCACCAGGTCTCTGATTACTCCCAGCACATCGCGCAGATTGCTGACCCCTGAGTCATAACAGGCAACGGCGTCATTGGCCATCAGATAGGGATTGTTGCTGTCGTCCGTTGAGCGACGCAGCAGGTCTTCCACCCCCCGTTCCAGAACGGTTGTCTTGCCCGACTGCGTGTCGGTGGTCACCAGCACGGCACGGCGGCGCGCATTTGTCCACATTGTGCCCCCGGCGCAATTGCCGGAAACAACCGCCTGGGAAAAGCGGGAGCCATAGGGGAATGATGTGGCGTCTCGGCCGATCGCAGCCACGGCGTTGCCGGCAGCAGGAACTGTGAGGTTGGAGATAAAGATCTTTACTCCGACAGGGGTGATCTGTGATGGCCGCACGATCAGGGGATTGATCACCCCAGCGTCGGGAACCACCACTCGGTCACCGGCGATCAACGGCACATCGGTGAATGGCTCGCCGGTGAAGATTCCGGAGAGGTCGAGCGTCTGACGCCTGGGTCCTCGGATCAACTCCACCGCCGATACATCCGCCGTAGGCGTGACGCCTCCAGCCTGTCGGATCGCGGCCGATAGAAAGCGTTTCATCGGGGACTGTCCGGTCAGCTGAACGGGTGTCTGCGTCTGCTCCGCATCGCTCCACTCATTGATCAAGACCCGACCCGGCTGAAACGTGGAACCGCTGACAAACACCTCAACCGGTGCCCATTGCAGGATATTTACACTCACCTTGAGAAAGGAGGGCTGGAAGTATCCCTGTGCCACCAGCGCCTGGTGAATACGTTGTTCCAGGTCCCTGGCCTCAACCCCGGCGGCTTGAATTCCCCTGACATAGGGAAGTTCAAGCTCTCCATTCAAGTTCACCTCAAAGATGCCGCTGAATTCTTCTCCTTCAGGGATTGTTACCTTGACACGATCTCCGGCCGACAGCGGCAGGGCGTTGGCTGGGGATAACGGCGTTGTCAGAGCCATGAGTACCTTCGCCAGGCACACGAGTCGCTTCATCATGCGGTTCGATCGCAGGACATCCCTGGGGGCCGGGATAATCGTGTCAAGCTTGCGGTACGTAGCCGACTACGTCTACCGATCCGCTGGTTGGGGTTGTGGGCGCTAGCGCATTGGCTGGCAGCATTTGGCGTTGTTGCCATCCCGCTAAGATCTCCCCATCCAAATCTGGATCCAGATAGCCGCTTCCCATGATCACCTGCTCGGCTGGCACTTCCTTCTCCGCCCGGACACTCCCTGCGGCGAAGATGGCAGGTCCGCGGCGCTGTGACTCCAACGGGACGACCTGGTGACAAGCCAACGCTTGACAGATTACCAGGCCTCTGATCCATTGGAGCTGATCGGGCTGATCAATGCCTACAGCACCCTCAACCTGGGTGATGCCGCCATCTACAGCGCCTTTCGCACCCTCCTTCCGGGTGCTGACCTGGTGGCGCATGTTCAGGATCCCGAGCCCGACTCAACCCTTGGCATCAGGTTCCTGCCTCGACGTCCTGACGGTTGCTCTGCCTACGTGAGCGTGGGTGGCGACATCTTCAACAACTCAAGGGAGTGGCTGATCACCAAGGCGTTTCTGCAGAACCTGGCTGAGCTCACGCGTCATGCCAGCCGCACGCTGCTGTTCGGCCAGTCGATCCCGCGCTCCTGCCACGGTCTCAGTTTTTTCGCCCTGTGCCGCTGCCTGCGGCGCCTGGCCGCCGTGTGCGTGCGTGACGCCCAGAGTCACCTCCGTCTGCGACAGGCAGGGGTGGAGGCCCGCCTCTCCTTCGACACCGCCTTCGTGCTGGAGTGCTCGGATTCCGCCCGTCGTGCCGCCCTGGCCCTGTTCCAGGCCAGCGGTCTCGATCCCTCTCGCTCAGCCGTGCTGTCGGTGCGTGCCTTCGACAGCATGTACGCCCACGACAACGACCGCTTCGTGGAGCGCATGGCAGCCCTGTGCCGAGGCCTTGCTCAGGCCCACCTCACCCCTGCAATCCTGATCCAGTCACGGGCCTACGGCGCCGACAACGACCTCGAGGTGGCCCGCTCGATCGCTGTCCGCTCTCCGGGAACCGTCATCCTCGATCCCTTCCTCCACCATTCAGGCTTTCCCTCCTGGCAGCTCGCCATGGGGGTGTTCCAGCTGGCCCAGAGGGTGATCGCCGTGCGCTACCACACGGCCGTGCTCGCACTGGCCGCCGGCACGGTGCCGTTTCATCTGCACTACTCCAACAAGGGGCAGGATCTGTGCACGCGGCTGCAGCTTCCGGGCTCGGATCTGGGCGGGTTCGACCCGGCCGACACCCTGAACGCCGTGCTGTCAGCTCCCCGTGACGGCTTCGATCACCAGAGCCTTCGCGATCAGGTCAGGCGTGATTTCGCCTGGTGTCTGGGTCGGCTGCCTGCCACGGGGATCGCCTGAGATGCGTGTTCTGCATGTGCTGCCGAGTGGCGGCATGGGCTGGAGCGGCGGCATCCGGCCAACCCTTCGCAGCCTGGCCGATTCCGAACTCGGCAGCCGGCACCGCTTCGAGGTCACGGGCCAGGACGATCTCAGGGCCACCCTGACTGACTGGCCGGCCGATCTGCTGGTCTGGCATGTCGCCTGTTCCTGGAGGACCCTGCCGCGTCTGCTGGCCTGGCGTGCACGGCGCCAGATCCTGTTTGAACACCACTACTGCGCGGGCTTCGAGCACCACACCGTGCCCTCCCGCCGCAGGTTCCGCACCATGCTGCGTCTGAGCTATGGCTGCATGGAGCGGGTGGTGGCGGTGTCGCGGGCGCAGCAGGCCTGGATGGGCAAGGCTCGGCTGGTGTCCACCAGGCGGCAGCGGTTGCTGCTGTCCTCCCGCCCGCTGGATGCGTTCCTGAAGCTGGCCCATCCCGAACCTCCCCCGCCGGGATCGCCCCTGCGCCTGCTGGCCTATGGGCGCCTCACCCCCCAGAAGGGCTTCGATCTGCTGATCCGGGCGATGGCCCGCCTTCCGGAGGCGCCGTTGCGACTGCAGCTGGTGGGCGATGGGCCCCAGCGGCAGGAGCTGGAGCGGCTGGCGGCCAGTGACGGGCGCATCAGCCTGCTGGGCGCCCGTGACGACATCCCGCAGCTGCTGGCGGCCTCGGACGCCGTGGTGATTCCCTCGCGCTGGGAGCCCTGGGGCAATGTCTGCCTGGAGGCCCGCGCCGCTGCCCGGCCGGTGATCATCTGCCCGGTCGACGGACTGCCGGAGCAGGTGCAGGGTTGTGGCCTGCAGGCTGCCGCCACCACGGACGAGGCCCTGGCAGCCTCGCTGGAGACCTTGCTGCAGGGCGATGCGGCCCAGCGGCAGCGCTGGTCGGCGGCGGGCCGCCGCTCCGCCGAGGGCGCCTGGCAGGACTATCTCGATGGCTGGGCGGCACTGCTGGCCGAATCCCGATGACCCTGCTCGAGCGGCTGCGCCGTCGGATGCCCAGGGACAGCTTCGTCCGCAACATCGGCTGGATGGGGCTTGGAGAGGTGGGGATCCGCGTCTCCAGGCTGCTCGCCACGGTGCTGCTGGCACGGCTGCTCACTCCCGAGGACTACGGGATTGCCGCGATCGTGCTGATGACCACCGAGTTTGTGCGGGTCTTCACCCGCAACGGCATCGGTGACAAGTTGGTGCAGGCTGAAGCGGAGGAGGTCGGCGACCTCTGCCAGACGGCCTGGTGCCTGAACTGGATGATCGGCATCGGTCTGTTCCTGGTGCAGCTGGTTGGCTCCTTCGCTGTGGCCAGCTTCTATGACAACGAACGGCTCATCCTGCCGATCATGCTGGTGGGCTGCACCTATCTGATCTATCCGCTGGCGATGGTGCAGACGGCCCTGGTGCGCCGCGAGAACCGCCTCAAGATCTTCAGTCTCACGAATCTGGCCCAGGTGGTCGCCGACAACCTTCTCACCGGGCTGCTGGCGGTGCTGGGCTTCGGCATGTGGGCGATCGTTCTGCCCAAGCTCCTGGTGGCCCCGGTGTGGGTGGGGATGATGCTGCACTATCAGCACTGGCGCCCTCGCCCGCTGTTCACCCTGCAGCGATGGCAACGGATTCTCGGCTTCGGCAGCCGCATTCTCGGCGTGGAAATGCTGAACACCTTCCGTGAGAATGTTGATTATCTGTTGATCGGGCGCGTCATCGGCATGAAGGCTCTTGGTGTCTATTACTTTGCCTTCAATGCCGGCCTTGGCCTCAGCCTGAGTGTGATCAACGCCCTCGCAATTTCACTGTATTCCGACCTCTGCCTCGTCAGTTCCCAACCGCAGCAGTTGCGCCAGCGCTTTGGCAGGAACCTGATCACCATCGCCAAGGTCATTGTGCCCCTGGTGGCTCTGCAGTCGAGCCTGGCGCCGCTGTATGTGCCGCTCGTCTTCGGACAGCAGTGGGTCGCGGCCGGCGCGGTACCGATTCTCGTGCTGATCTGCCTCTCCGCTCTTTCACGGCCCTTTGCCAACGCCGCCTCGATGCTCTGGCGTGCGGTGGGTCTGCCCCAGGTTGACCTGATCTGGAACCTGGGCTTCACCGTGGTGCTGACCCTGGGCGTGTTTGTGGGAAGCCGCTGGGGTGTACTGGGCGTGGCGGCAGCCGTCGCCGTCGTCCACCTGGGTGTTCAGCCTGTGTACCTGCTCCTCAGCCGCCGACTGGTGTTCCGCCGGGTCAGGCCAGCGACCATCTGAGAAACCCATGCACGCTGCCGGCTCCCCGATCGAGACCCCGCCACCCTCGACGCCGCGCGTCTCGGTGGTGATGCCGATCCACAATGCCGCCTCCGTTCTGCCCCAGACCCTCCGCAGCCTGCAGCAGCAGAGCCTCACCGACTGGGAACTGATCGCGGTCGACGACGGCTCCACTGATGGCAGTGCGGCGATCGTGTCCGATCTGGCCCGTCAGGACGCCCGGATCCAGCTGCTTTGTCAGTCCAATGCAGGCGTTTCGCTGAGCCGCAACCGGGGTGTGGCGGCCAGCCGCGCACCGTTGATCGCGTTTCTTGATGCCGACGACCTCTGGCATCCCGACAAACTTCAGCAGCATGTGGCACGCCACGAGCATGACCCGGGGCTGGGGGTGAGTTTCGCCCGGGTGGAGTTCCTCACACCCTCCGGCCGACCCACAGGACAGGTGGCTTCCCAGCCGCGGTCCCCGCTGCGGCCTGCCACCTTTCTCTACGAGAACCCCACCACCACCACCTCCAACTGGGTGCTCCGCCGGGAGGTGTTCGAGGCGGTGGGGGGCTTCGTCGCGGCGATGAGCTATTCGGAGGATCTGGAGTGGCTGCTGCGGGTGGCCTGCCAGGGCCGGTGGCGGATCGACCCCCTGGATCGGGTGCTCACCTACTACCGCACCAGCGATGGCGGGCTCTCGGCCAGCCTGGAGCGGATGGATCGTGGCTGGTTGCGGCTGGTGGAGGAAGCCCGCCGCTACGCGCCTCAGATGGTGGACCAGCATTTCGCCCGGGCCCAGGCCACCCACCTGCGCTACCTGGCCCGTCGTTCCCTGCGGCTGAACATTGCGCCGGGGGTGGGCCGTGGCTTCATGGTCCGGGCCCTGCGCTCGGACCCGTGGCTGCTGCTGCGCCAGCCACGGCGCACCGCCCTCACGATGGTCGCGGTGTTCGGCCGTTCCATCCTGGAACCGCTGCGACGGCGCCGCACCGACGGCCATGCCGCCCCTGCTCCCTTTGCCGCCGAATCACCCACCGTGCCCGCTGCCTCTTCCTCCACCGAACCGCTGGTGTCGGTGGTCGTGCCGTTGTTCAATTCCGCCGCCACGGTGGCAGCCAGCCTGGAGTCTGTCCTGGCGCAGACCCACCACCACCTGGAGATCCTCGTGGTCGACGACGGCTCCACCGACGCGGGGCCGGCCATCTGCCGTGCCTACCAGGATCCGCGCGTCCAGGTCATCCAACAGCGGAACCGCGGGCTGGCGGGGGCCCGCAACACGGGTATCCGTCATGCCCATGGCAGCATCCTGGCCTTTCTCGACAGCGATGATCTCTGGATGCCGCAGAAGATCGAGCGGCATGTGGCGCATCTGCGCTCCCATCCCGAGGTGGGGGTGAGCTACTCGCGATCGGCCTTCATCGACGCTGCCGGACGACGGCTGGGCATCTATCAGACCCCCCCCCTGCACGGGATCACACCGGAGCTGATCCTCTGCCGCAACCCGATCAGCAACGGCTCGTGTGTGGTGCTGCGTCGCGAGGTGCTCGACGGCATCCGTTTCCAGGCCAACCTCTACGGCAGCACCGAGTGCTACTGGTTCGACGACGGTTTCCGCCAGTCGGAAGACATCGAATGCTGGCTCCGCATTGCGCTGCAGACGGAGTGGCGGATCGAGGGCCTCCCCGAGGCGCTCACGCTCTATCGGGTGAGCAGCGGTGGCCTCTCGGCCAACATCGAGAAGCAGTTCGCCAGCTGGCAGCGCGTGCTCGACAAGACGGCCGGCTACGCCCCGGAGCTGATCCGCCGCCATGGCGACCGGGCCCTTGGGTACCAGCTGCGCTATCTGGCCCGCCGCTCCATCCGCGAAGGCCAGCCACACCTGGGCGTGAAGCTTGCCCATCAGGCTCTGGAGCACTATCCACGCCTGTGGCGCGAGGAGCCGATCCGCACCCTGATCACCCTGACGGCGGCCCACCTCGGGGTGCTCCTGCCTCAGGGGCTCTATAGGCTTCTGGAGGGGTTGATGATGAGGATCACCGGTCTGATGCAGCGTCTGAGGATGGACCGATCGACCTCTGAACCGGCACCCCCTTCCCATCCCGGTGGAACCAGGAGAGACCTGAGCTGATGCATCTGCTGCTCGTGTGCTCCTCCGGCGGTCATTTCAAGGGTCTGCTCCAGCTGCAGCCCTTCTGGAGCCGGCACCGCCGCAGCTGGGTGACCTTCGACACCGCCACCACCCGTGCCGCTCTGGATGGGGAGCCGGTGACCTGGGCCCACAGCCCCACCAACCGCCACCTGCCCAATCTGATCCGCAATGCCCTGCTCTCCTGGAGGCTGCTGCGTCGCCAGAAGCCAGACGTGATCCTCTCCACCGGTGCCGGCGTGGCGGTGCCGTTCCTGATCCTCGGCAAGGTGCTGGGGTGTCGCACGGTGTTCGTGGAATCGATCACGCGGATCGAGACCCTCAGCCTCTCCGCCCGTCTGGTCCTTCCCTTTCTTGATGTGCTCTACGTGCACTGGCCCCAGCTTCAGCTCCGCTATCCACGGGCGGAGCTGATCGTCGCGGCAGCACAGCAGCGCTCCGGGGAGCTCGAGGCTGTAACCCGATGATCCTCGTCACCGTCGGAACGGAGAAATTTCCCTTCAACCGCCTGATGCGCTGGGTGGAGCTGCTGCTGGAGGACGATCTGATCGGGGACGAGGAGGTGGTGGTGCAATACGGCACCTGCACCGTGCTGCCGGAAGGCACCAAGGTCTATCGGCTGCTGAAGGAACACGACTTTCAGGCCCTGGTGCGGCGGGCCCGGCTGGTGATCGCCCACTGCGGCGAGGGCACGGTGTTGTTGCTCGACGGCATGGACACGCCGTTTCTGCTGGTGCCCCGCAGCCAGCGCTACCAGGAGCACGTCGACGACCATCAGGTCGAACTCGCCCAGGCCCTGGCGTCGATCGGGGTGCCGATCGCCTGGGGTCCGGCCGATCTGGTGCGCTTCGTGGCGGCTCCCACCAAGGTGTCGATCGGTGACCTGTCCATGGCGGCCGCCCAGGCCGTCTGCCGCCGGCTGGACCTGCTGTTCCCGGACGCCGCCGAGCCATCGGCCGACTCCACAAGCGTCCTTCCCCTGCTTCGATGACCAGCGACGGCACCACGGGCCACGATCCCACCGCCACCCCCGCTGGTGTGACGGTGACCGTCCATCGCGGCGTGCTCCTGCTCGGACTGCCGAGGCTGTTCACCGTGAGCGAGGCGGTGAGCTTCCGTGACTGCCTGGAGACCCTGTTGCCGCTCCACCCGGAGACACGCCGCATCGTGCTGGACTGCAGCCGGACTGAACTGATCGACAGCAGCGGTCTGGGTTCCCTGATCCCCAACCTCAAGCTGGCCCGGGCCCGAGGCATCCCGATCGAGGCTTGGAGCGCCGGCGCCCAGGTGAAGCTGGCTCTCTCCCTGATCGGACTGGAGCAGGCACTGCCTCTGGTGCCTGGGAGCGAGGGACTCAATCGGTTCCAGGCCGTGAACACCAAGGAGCGGCCCGCGATCACCCATCCCTCGGTGCGCTCGTTGCCCAAGCGCCTGCTCGACGTCGTGGGTGCACTGGTCGGCCTGGGAATCACGGCGGTGTTGTTCCCCTTCCTGGCTCTGGCGAT